>CAWISY010000101.1:0-77219 GCA_963838455.1 Bryobacterales bacterium | reverse complement strand
CAGAGCGCGGAAGCGGCCAACCTGCGCGAGCCCTTGTATCATTACCGCTATTCGGCCGCCTCGGTCAGCGCGGCGCGCGCCGCCGAGCAGACCCGCTCGCGGGACGCCGCGCAGATGCTGGCGGTGGCTCGCTTCCGCGGTGAGCCGGAAGATGTCGCCTGGGCGCTCGAACGTGCGCAGCTCGCGCCGCGCCGCGCGCATGCGGCGGCGCTCAAACAAGCCGACCACCTGATGCTGGCCGGCCGTTACCGCAGGGCCCTGGCGGCCTACTGGGGACTGGTGCGGGCTCACCCGGCGAGCTTCGCGGCTTGGGCCAAGCTCGCGCGGCTGCCAGTGTTTTGTCTGGCGCCGCCGGCCCGGCGCTTGAGTTTCCGATGAAGACGCGCTTCCGAGGAAAGCCGGGGTTCCGATGAACGGCCTGCGAGTCTTGTTCGTGGCTCCGGGAGACGGCCGCGGCAGCTCCATGATTTTCGTGCGGCGGCAGGCTGAGAGCCTGGAGCGGGAGGGGGTGGAGGTGGAGTCGTTTTACCTGGGCTCGCGCACCGCCCCACTCCAGTTGGCCCGAGATTTCCGAAGGCTGCGCGCGCACATCGCGCGCTTCCAGCCGGCCCTGGTACACGCGCACTTCGGCACCGTCACGGCGGCGTTCGCCGCGCTCGCCGCACGAGGTCTGCCGCTGGTGATCACCTACCGCGGAGGAGATTTGAACGGGCCGGTGCTGGGGAAGACGCTCGGGAAGTTTCGGCACTCGGCGGCGCATCTGCTCTCGCAACTTGCGGCGTTAGCAGCGGCGCGCATCGTGTGCGTAAGCCGGCCTGTGGCGGAGCGGTTGTGGTGGCGGCGCAAGCGTGTCGCGATCCTGGCTTCCGGGGTCGACGGGGATCTGTTCCAGCCGGAGCCGCAGGCTGCTGCGCGAGGACGAATCGGATGGGACGCCAGCCAGCGCGTGGTGCTGTTCAACGCCGGGCACGATCCGCGCAACAAGCGCCTGGATCTGGCCGAGCAGTCGATGGCGGCGGCGCGCAGATTGGGCCCCAAGAGGCTGGGGGCGGAACTGCGCCTCTACATTCTGGACGGCGGCGTCGCGCCGCAGTTGATCCCCACCTACATGAACGCGAGCGATTGCCTGCTGATCACCAGCGACCAGGAGGGTTCGCCGACGGTGCTGCAGGAAGCGCTGGCATGCGGCCTTCCGGTGGTCACCGTGGATGCGGGCGATGCGGCGGTGCGCCTGCGCGGGGTCCGGCCCTCGCGCGTGGTCAGCCGGGATCCGGAAGTGATCGGACGGGCGCTCCAGGAGATCGCTCAAGCGGGGATGCGGTCAAACGGGCGTATGGCCGCCGAGAGGGTGAGCCTGCGGCGCCTGGCGCCGGCGCTGTGCCGCGTGTATCGTAAGGCCCTCGGGCGTAAGTCACTTGTTTCGGCCATGAGCCGAAGCGCACGCTCTGTCTAAAGCCGATGGAATACTTTGCCATGCTGGGCGTCTCCACCGCGATTATCGCGGCGCTGGCCTGGACCCTGTACCGGCGGCGGCGCGACGTGGGCATCGTGGCGGGAACGGTGGCGATGTACTACTGGTCGCTGCTGGGGGGCTGGTCGGTGGTCATCGACAAGACCGGAGGGTTCAGCGGCAAGCACTACTACTACCTCGAATACAAGTTATTCCCGGTGGCGCTGGACGGCCACTACATGCTGGCGCTGGGCCTGTACGCCGGGTTTATCATCGCGGCGCAACTGACGCTGCTGGCGGCGCTGTCGCGGCAGCCGCGCCGGCCCATCCCGCGGCTGATCCTGCGGCATGAGCCGATCCTGATTACGGCGTTCGCGGCCGGCCTGGGCAGCTACTACCTGATTCACGACAAGATCAGCGCGGCCTGGGACCTGAACACCTCGGCTTACTGGTACACGCGCAGCCAGACCGATCAATGGTTCACGCTGCACCAGGTGCTGAACCGGGTGGCGATGCTGGCGCCCGCCATCGGCCTGGCGGTGCTGCTGGCCGGTAAGAGCTCGCGCTATTTCGTGAACGTGCGGCGCCGCTACACGCTGGCTGCGTACCTGGCCCTGTTTGCCGGCATGGGCGTGTTCACCTTCGTCCTGGGCAACAAGAACGAAGTTCTGGAGGCGCTGGTGACCGGAACACTGGCCTATGTGGCCTCGGCGCGGCGGGCCAAAGTGTGGAGGCTCGCCTTGTGCGTGGGCGCGGGCCTGTGGTTTCTCTACGCCATCGACTTTTTCCGCGCCGTCCCGGTAGCAGGCCTGCAGGCGGCCTTGCGCGAGCGCCTGGAGCAGGCCACCGGAGTCGCCAACTTCATCTCCTCCAGCAACGAGGCCTTTGCCGCGCATTTCTCGATGTACGGAGTGCTCAGCGCGGGCGTGGCTCCCAAATTCGGCTACAGCCTGTATTCGCTGGTGTGTTCGGTGATCCCGCGGATCCTGTGGCCCAACCGCCCGCTGGACATTTACTTCTACTACAGCGCTAAGGTGGGCGCGATTCAGAACCAGGGCTACTCGCTGCATCACGCCACGGGCTGGTATCTGAACTTCGGCATCCCGGGAGTGTTCTTGGGCGGAGTCGTGCTGGGTCTGGTGTGGGCGTATTGCCTGAACGCGCACCAGCGCATTCGCTCGGGCTCGAGTCTGGCGTTCCGGGTGTTCGCGACCGTGGCGCCGTGGCTGTTTGTCGCCTATCTTCCGCCGCTGCTGCGGGCCGGTCCGGAAAGCTACAAGGGGTTCGTGATTGAAGCGGTGCTGATCCCAGTGGGCACGCTATTGCTGGCCTGCCGTCCGCGGCGGCGGAGGAGGAGGCGACGCTTCGTCTCTGATGCTGCTCTGCCTGACGACGCCCGCTGGCTGCTGGCCTCGGGGGAGCGATGGCAATGAGCGCGCCCCTTCTTTCGGTCCCTGTGCCGTTTCTTTCGGTTATCGTCCCGTGCCGCAATGAGGCCGATTCGCTGGGGGCGTGCCTGGACTCGATCCTCAACTCCGGCTACCCGAAGGAGCGCCTGGAGATCCTGGTGGCCGACGGCTTGAGCGACGACGGCACGCGGGAGCTGGCCGAGTCCTACGCGGCGGAGCACCGCCAAGTGCGGTTGGTGGATAACCCGCACCGGATTACACCGGCGGCTTTGAATCGGGCGCTTGCATGCGCGCGGGGCGAGATCATCGCCAGGCTGGATGCGCATGCGACGGTTCTGCCGGGCTACTTTTCGCACGCGGTGCGGTGCCTGGAAGCGTCGGGGGCGGCCAACGTAGGCGGGCGGATGCACACCATGACTCGGGACTGCGGGCCTTTCGCCGAGCCGATCCGGATCGCCTTGACCTCGCGCTTCGGAGTGGGGAATTCGCGCTTCCGCACCGGCGCGGGCGTCGCCTCGATATACACGGGGGCGAGCGAACAGACCTGCCTGGCGGATACGGTCGCGGTGGATACGGTCTTCGGAGGGTGCTGGCCGCGCGAGGTGTTCTCGCGCATCGGCGGATTCAACGAGCGCCTGGAGCGCAGCCAGGACCTCGAATTCAACCTGCGGCTGCGGCGCGCCGGCGGCAAGATCCTGCTCAACCCGGCGATGGAGAGCCGCTATTTTGCGCGCGCGACGCTTAAGTATTTCCTGCGCCACAACTGGGAAAACGGCGTCTGGGCGGTGCTGCCGTTCGCCTATGCGCGCGGGGTTCCGGTGCGCTGGCGGCATCTGGCGCCGCTGGGGTTCGTGCTGCTGGCTGGCGTTAGCCTGGCGCTGGCGCGATGGATTCCCTGGCTGCCTGTGGCCGTGCTCGCGCCGTATTTGGCGGTTACGATGCTCGCTTCCGCGATGGCGGCATGGAAGGCGCGCCGACCCGGCCTGCTGGTGCTGCAGCCGATCGCCTTCTGGAGCCTGCATATCCCGTATGGCTTGGGCAGTGTCATTGGGACGCTTCGGACCCTCCGGGTCCTTGGGGCGCTAAGAAGTCGAGGCAACACATGACGCCTGCATCGCAACGCACGGTTCCGTTTTTCGATTACCGGCACGATTTTCTCGCCGAAGAAGAAGAACTGGTCGCGCTGTTTCGCGACGTCGGCCGGCGCGGAGCGTTTATTTTGCAAGAGGACCTGGCACGCTTCGAGACCGCTCTGGCCGAGTTCACGGGCTCGCGCTACGCGGTGGGGGTCGCCAACGCAACCGATGCACTGCATCTCGCGATACGGGCGGCGGGCATCGGCCCCGGCGATGAAGTGATTTTTTGCTCGCACACCATGGCCGCGACGGCCGCGGCGATCCACTTTGCGGGCGCCGCGCCAGTTCCGGTCGAGTGCAGTACAGATCATTTGATGGACGTAAACTCGGCTGCCCGGGCCATCACGCCGCGCACGCGCGCGCTGCTGCCGACGCAGTTGAACGGGCGCTGCTGCGACATGCAGGCTGTGGGCGAGCTGGCGCGCAAGCACCGGCTGCTGATCCTTGAAGACGCGGCTCAGGCGCTGGGAGCACGCTATCGGGGACAGGCGGCGGGCACCTTCGGGGCCGCGGGCGCCATCAGCTTTTATCCGGCCAAGATCCTGGGTTGCCTGGGCGATGGAGGCGCGGCGCTGACCTCCGATCCGGTCCTCCACCAGCGCCTGCTTCAGCTTCGCGATCATGGGCGCGGTCCGGACGGAGCCATCGCCGGCTGGGGATTGAACTCGCGCCTGGATAACCTGCAAGCGGCGATCTTGAACGCGCGCCTGGCTCGTCTGCCGGCTGCCATCGAGCGGCGTCGCGCGCTAGCGCGCTTGTATGGGGAGCGCCTTCAGGGCTGCGGGGGGGTGAAGCTGCCGCCGGGTCCTGAAGAAGGTTCCGAACGCCTCGACGTGTTCCAGAACTACGAGGTTGAGGCGCACCGTCGCGACGAGCTGCGCGAGTTTCTGCGGGCGCGCTCCATTGGCACGCTGCTTCCCTGGGGCGGCAAAGCCGTGCACCAGTGGGAGGCGCTGGGTCTCATCGCCCGGCTCCCGGCGACTGAAGCTCTGTTCGAGCGGCTGCTGCTGTTGCCGCTCAACACTGCCTTGACCGACGGCGACGTGCACCTGGTCTGCGACGCTATCTGCGACTTCTACAAAACCTGCGACTTCCGCCAAGGAAACCCGGCATGACCGACAATCGCGAGTGGTGGCTGGAGCGCTGGCGGACCATGTTCCGGATCCGCTCCGCGGAGGAGGCCATCGCGCAGATGGTTTCGAGCGGCGAAGCGCGCTGCCCGTGTCACCTCTCGATCGGTCAGGAAGCGGTCGCCGCGGGCGTGTGTGCGGCGCTCGAATCGGACGACACCGTGTGGGGCGGGCACCGTTCCCACGGCCACTACCTGGCCAAGGGCGGAGACATCGAGGGCCTGTTCGCGGAAGTCCTGGGACGCGTGACCGGATGCTCGGGTGGGCGCGGCGGCTCCATGCATCTGCTGGCGCCGGAACACGGCATTCTGGGGACGGTCCCGATCGTCGCCGGGACGGTGCCTCTGGCGGCGGGCGCGGCGCTGTCTTACAAGATGCGCGGGCTAGCCCGCGTCGCGGTGGCGTTCTTCGGCGATGGGACGCTCGAAGAAGGAAGCGTGCATGAAACGCTGAATCTGGCCGCGTTATACCGCCTACCCATGGTGTTCCTGTGCGAGAACAATCTGTACGCCAGCCATCTGCACTGGAGCGAGCGGCGCCTGGCGGACAATCTGGATCAAGCCGGCGAGTTTCATTCCGTCCCCGGCGTGCGCGTCGACGGCAACGATGTGGGCGAGGTTTACCGGGCCGCAGCCAAGGCAGTGGAGCGGGCGCGCTGGGGCGGAGGGCCGGGGCTGCTCGAATGCCGCACCTTCCGGTGGCGCGGCCATGTGGGCGCGAGCTTCGATCTGGACGTCGGTCTGAAGCGCCGGCCGGAGCTGGCCGCGTGGCTTTTGCACGACCCGATCCCGCGCGCCGAGGAGCGGCTGGCGGGTTTTGGGCAGGCCTCGCTGGCTGAGGAAAAAGACGCGATTCGAGGCGAGATCGCGCAGGCGCTGGAGGCGGCGCGCGCGGCTCCGGAGCCGGCGGCGGAACGCGTGCTCGACCATGTGTGGGCGGAAAGCATCGAGATGAAGGTGCAAGAATGCGCACGCTGAGCTACGTCGCGGCGATTCGCGAGGCTCACGCGCAACTGCTCGCGCGCGATCCGCGCGTATTCCTGATCGGGCAGGGGCTGTGGAGCCCGTGGTATGCGGGCGGGAGCCTGGACCATCTTGACCGGGATTACGGGCGGGACCGGATTCTGGATTCGCCGGTTTCAGAAAACGCGGCGACGGGTATGGCGGTGGGCGCCGCGCTCGCCGGGATGCGGCCCATCGTGTTTCATCCGCGCATGGATTTTCTGCTGTTGGCGGCGGATCCGGTGATCAACCAGGCGGCCAACTGGTGCTACCTGTTCCAGGGCCGAGTGAGCGTGCCGCTGGTGATCCGCGCCGTGATCAATCGCGGAGGCGAGCAGGGCGCGCAGCATTCCCAGGCTCTGCACGCGCTATTCATGCACGTGCCGGGCCTGAAGGTGGTGATGCCGGCCACGCCTGCCGACGCCAAGGGCCTGTTGCTGGCCGCGGTGGAGGACCCCAATCCGGTCTTGTACCTCGACGACCGCTGGCTGTACGACCAGACCGGCGAGGTTCCCGAAGAGATGACCGCGACGCCCATCGGCAAGGCGGCGCTGCGGCGCACCGGCGCCGACGTGACCCTTCTCGGGATCTCCTGGATGGCCGAGCAGGCCCGCATTGCAGCCGCAATGCTGGCCGCCGGTGAGGGAGGCGAAGAGAGGGCGCCGAAAGACTCGACGCCGAGGTGATCGACCTGCGCAGCCTCAAACCCTGGGATCGCGACCTGGCCGTCGCGAGCGTTCGCAAGACCGGCGCGGCCGTGGTGGCCGATTCCGGCTGGAGGACCGCCGGGATTGCGGCGGAGATCGCGGCCTCGATTACCGAGGCGGCCTTCGACCATCTGCGCGCACCGGTCGAGCGCGTGACGCTGCCGGACGCTCCGGCGCCCTCGAGCCGTTCGGAAGAGCGGGCGTATTATCCGGGTGCGGCCGAGATCGCGCGCGCCGCGCGGCGAGCGGCCAAGTCGAGTAAGTCTCGGAAAGCGCACGCATGACGTGCGCGTTTAAAAGGCAGGCGCACGCATGACGTGCGCGTTTAAAAGGCAAGCGCACGCCTAGCGCGTGCGCGCTTATATGAGAAAGGCGCACGCTTAATGAAACGAGCGTTCGATATCTTAGTGGCCGCCGGCGCCCTGGCCGTGTTGGCCGTACCGCTGGCGCTGATCGCGCTGGCGGTATGGGCGGAAGACCGCGGCTCGCCGTTGTATCGCGGGCCGCGCATCGGAAAGGGTGGCAGGCCATTTACCATGCTCAAGTTCCGCAGCATGGTCGCGGGCGCCTGGAGATCCGGAGTCAACTCCACCGCCGCAGGCGATCCGCGCATCACGCGCACCGGCGCCATCCTGCGCCGGTTCAAATGGGACGAGCTGCCGCAGCTATGGAACGTGCTGCGCGGGGAGATGTCGCTAGTCGGGCCCAGACCGCAGGTTCCCGCCGAAGTGCATCTGTACACGCAGGAAGAGCGCAAGCTGCTCGACATTCGCCCCGGGCTGACCGATCTGGCCTCGATCGTGTTTGCCGACGAGGCGGAGATTCTGGCCGGCTCCGCAGATCCAGATCTGCTCTATAACCAGATCGTCCGGCCGTGGAAGAACCGGCTGGCGCTCGCCTATATTGAGCACTCCTGCGGGGGTTTTGGAGGAATGGCTCTCGATGGCCGCATCCTGGTACTCACGCTGCTGGCGGCGGTTTCGAGAACGCGGGCGCTCCAAGAGGTGGCCGGGCTTCTGGAAAGCTGGAAAGCCGACCCGATGCTGATCGCCACCGCGCGGCGCTGCGCGCCTCCGGCGGCGTATCCGCCGCCTGGCTCCGACCAGGTGCTATCGCGGTATCCGGGTCGCTATCCAGCTCGGTGTCCAGAAGACGCAGCTCACGCATGAACGATTTTGCTCGCCGCTATCTTCGCCGCTTTCTTCGCGGCTTTCTTCGCCTCCATCGCCGGCCCGTGGCCGACCTGCTGCATGCCGTGCTGGCCGCTTCCGCGCTGAGCGCCGCGTTTTTGCTGCGCTTCGAATTTGCGCTCGCGCCGCCGTACTCCGGGATGCTGGCCGAGGCGCTGCCCCTCTTGCTGGTCGCCAAGCTGGCTGTGTTCCGGCTGTTCGGCATGTGCGATCTGGCCTGGCGCTATTTGGGATTCCGCGACCTGATCCGGCTGGCGGCCAGCAACCTGGCGGCGTCGGCGGCCGCGGCAGTACTGCTGCGCCTGGATATCGGCAGTGCTTTCCCGCGCTCCATTCACATCATCGACCTGCTGGCGTGCCTGGCGCTGATGGCCGGAGCGCATGCCGCGGCCAAGAGTTTATGCGAGTTCCGGGCCGCGGCGCCGGGAGGCGAAAAACCGCGCCAGCGCGTCGCCCTCTACGGAGCGGGCAAGACCGGGGCGATGCTGGCAAGCGAGATTCACAGCCATCCGCAAAGCGGCTGCGAGGTGATTGCCTTCTTCGACGACGATCCTTCGAAGCGGGGCCTGCGGATGCACGACATCCGGGTGCTGGGCGGCCTGGAGCGTCTTCCTGCCGCCGTGCGCAAACATCGCATTGACGCCGTATGGCTGGCCATGTCCGCAGCAGGGCCCGAGCGGCTTACCGAGATTCTGAAGCAGTGCCGCCTGGCGGGCATTCCAGCCAAACGCGTACCGGCGCCGCAGGAGATCGGCGGGAGCGGGATGCTGGTGCGCCATCTGCGCGATATCCGCCTGGAGGACCTGCTGGGGCGCCAGCCGGTGGAGCTTAAGAGCGGAGTCGTGCGCGCGCGCCTGCACGGAGCCGCGGTGCTGGTAACCGGAGCGGGAGGCTCCATCGGAAGCGAGCTGTGCCGCCACATCGCGCGCCACCAGCCGGCGGTGCTGGTCGGCTTCGATCATTCCGAAAACGCGCTCTATGAAATCGACCGCGAGCTGCGCGCGCGCTACCCGGAGCTGCCGTTCCGCGCCGAGATCGGCAGCATACAGAACTCGGCGCGGCTCGAAGAACTGTTCCGCCGGCACGAGCCGCGCTTGGTCTATCACGCCGCGGCCTATAAACACGTGCCTTTGATGGAGTCGCAGATTTTTGAAGCTGTGGAGAACAACGTATTCGGCACGCGCTCGCTGGCGTTGGCGGCGGCGGAATCCGGCGCGCACGAACTGGTGTTGATCAGCTCCGACAAGGCGGTGCGGCCGGCCAACGTCATGGGCGCGACCAAGCGCCTGGCGGAGATGGTGGTGCAGTCGATGAACTCCTCCGCGAACTCCTCGTCGAATTCTTCGTCGAACCCCTCAGCAGGGCGTTTCCTCGCCGTGCGCTTCGGCAACGTGCTGGGATCGAGCGGCAGCGTGGTCCCGGTTTTCCGGGAGCAGATCGCGCGCGGCGGTCCTGTGATGGTGACGCACCCGGAGATGCGGCGCTTCTTCATGACCACTCCGGAAGCCGCCGCGCTGGTACTGGAGGCTGCGGCGCTAGGCGAAAGCCGTGAGAGGAATTCCGAAAGCCGCAAAACCAGCGAGATTTTCGCGCTAGAAATGGGCGAGCCGGTGCGCGTCGTTGATTTGGCCCGCAAGATGATTCTCTTGAGCGGCCTTGAGCCCGGCCGGGATATCGGGATCGAGTTCACCGGCATCCGTCCGGGCGAAAAACTGTACGAAGAGTTGAGCGCCGGCGAGGAGAACACGCTCAAGACTCTGCATCCCCAGATCCGCGTCTTTTCCGCCGCGGCGGTGCCGGCGGCGGAACTGGCAGGCTCGCTCCGGCGTCTCCGCGCGGCGGTGGACCAGCGCGATGCCTGGGCAGTGGTCGAGTGCCTGAAGGACCTGGTCCCGGGATACCATCCCAGTAGCTTCCTGCTGCATAGTCTTGAGGAAACGTCCGAGGAGCGGCCGTTGAAGGAGAACGCCCGCGGGGTTTACGCCTGAGCTCGTAGAGCGCGCCTGCGGCGCTCTTTACTGCCTGCGCCACTGCCTGCGCCCGCTCGCTGGCGATTTTGCTAGCGGATGCTGAAGTTGTGAATGGCGAAGCCTGAGGTCAGCGCCGCGCCGGACCAGTTGATCGTGGTAAGCATCTTGGCCGCGCGCGGGTGCACCTTTACGATCAGGTACTCGGCGCCCAGGAAGGCCGCCGTCACCGCCACTTTCACTACCGTGGCTTTGACGCTGAACTGTTGCTGCGGGCCGGCCAGCAGCGGATTGAGCTCGCGCATTCCGTAGGAGCTGGCGATGTCCAGGGTCTGACTGGCCACCAGCGGCACCAGGCTCCATTTCCAGCTCGCCGGGACAGGCCGGCGGAGACTCGGCTCGGATATCACCGCAGAAGGATGGTGAAACGGGTCAGGAATTTCCACAGCAGCTTCCACATTGGGGTCGGCCGCAAGGGCCATGGCAGGCAACAGGATTAAGGGGACCATTAAGGCGGTAAGAATCTTTTTCATGGCAACATGAGGATAAATCCTACTGACATCCTACGCCAGAGTACGATACTCACGTTACTTGCGATCCTGGTGACTATCACCACGTGGAGTACAGATCCGCGGGTAACTTGGGGTTACGAGATGGGGGTATTCTTCTTGGCCGGTTGGGCTTGCCTGCAGCCGGGCGCCAACCTCAAACGGTGGCCGCCTGCGCTGTGGGCGGCGCTTGGGATTGGACTATTTGGTTTCTTCCAACTGGCCGTGGGAACAACGGTTTACAGATGGGCGACGCTCCAAGCCGCGTTGTCCAACCTGGCCTTGGCCGCAAGCGCTTTGGCGGCCTATCTGGTGTTCGCAAAGGGCTCGGTGCGGGCCGCATTCCTGGGCTCCTTTCGCGGGTTCGGGCTGATCCTCAGCGTCATCTCCGTACTATCCTATTGGACATCCCCCGGAAAAATCCTATGGATATTTCCAGCGATATATCCAGACAACTGGGGGCCATTTCCGAGCCGCAATAATTTCGCGCAATTTCTGGAGCTCAGCTTTCCTGTCGCGCTGTGGGAGATGGGGCGCCGCCGCCGTGAAGGACAACCCAGGGAAGAGGCCGGCGGATGGACGGCCGCCGTGGCTCCCGCAGTGATGTTGGGCGCGGGCCTGGCTTCGGCATCCCGTGCGGGGGCCGCGCTGCTGGTGGCGGAAGGCGCGGCAGGGCTGCTGCTCTTGCGCCGCCGCAAGGGGGCTCTGCGCAAGCCGGCGCTCACCCTGGCGCTGGCTTCAACCGTTTTCGCTTCGGTGGCGGGAGCGGGCGTGCTGCTGCGGCGTTTTGAGGATCGCGACCCGCTGCGCATCCGGCGCGAGATCTTTCATTCTACCGCGGCGATGCTGGAAGCGCTGCCGGTGCGGCTTAAAGCGCAGCCGTCGCGGCTGGAAGCGCAGCCCTCTCGCTGGAGCGGGTACGGCCTCGGCACCTTCGCGTCCGTATATCCGCAGTTCGCCGAGTTCGATAGCGGAGCCAACGTGGAACACGCACACAACGACTGGCTCGAATGGTTGGCCGAAGGAGGGCCGCTGTATGCGGGCGCATGGGCGCTGCTGGCGGTGTGGGCCCTCCGTCCGGCCTTGCGCTCGGTGTGGGGGCTGGGCGTGGTCGCCGTGTTTGTCCACGCAGCGGTTGACTATCCCTTTGCTCGCCTTGGCATATCCGCGTGGGCATTTGTGCTGCTCGGGTTATTGGCGCGGGAATCGGAGAAAACTGCGGGCCCGGACCTACTAAGGAAAGGGAGCCAGCGGTGAAACTGAAGAAGGCGGAATCGATCGTGGCGGTCGGGTGCATGTGGGCTGGTCTATGGGGGTATGTGATCGAGCCCGGGCCGGCTTGGGGCGCAGCCGCCATCGGGACCGCGGCAACGCAGGGAAGCTTTCGCGTCGACGGCTCTACGGTTTCGGGAAACGCCACCTTGTTTGAGGGCACCACGATTGAAACTCACCTGTCCTCCTCCTCCCTCAACCTGGCCTCGGGGCCGCGCCTGATCCTGGGCGCCGACTCCCGAGGCCGGATTTTCGGGGACCGCCTGGAACTGGAACGCGGCGCCGGGGAGATGCATGGCGCCGCGGGCTTCCGGGTGGAGGCTCGCGGTCTCACCGTGCGCTCCGAAACCGGGCGCGGCGCAGCCCGCATCCGGCTTACCGGGGCGACGCGCGTGCAGGTGGCAGCGATCGAAGGTGGGCTGCGGGTGCTGAACCCACGCGGCGTGCTGGTGGCGGAACTGGACGCGGGAAGCGCGCTGGAGTTCGAGCCGCAGCTTCCGGGCGGACCCGCGGGTGAACAGGAGAAGCTGACCGGCTGCCTGCGCTCGTCCAGCGGCCATTATTTGTTGACCGACGAGGTCACCAACGTCACCGTGGAGGTGGCCGGCTCCGGGCTGGACAAAGAACACGGCAACCGGGTGCAGGTTACGGGCCTGATGGACCCTGCCGGCACGCCCGTTTCCGGCGCGACGCAGTATGTCCGGGTCAGCTCGATCAAGCGGATCGGCCGAGGGTGTCCGGCGAACCGGCCGGCGGCGGCCGGTGCCGGAGGCACCGCTTCAAGCAAAAGCCCCGGAGGCGCGGTGCCGAACAATGGTGCCGGAGGCGCGGTGCCGGGCAATGGTGCCGGCGGCGCGGCGCCGAATAAGGGCGGCGGAAATCCGTCTGCTGGTGGCGCGGGCGGGGCCGGCGCCGGGGCTGGTGGAGCGAGCGCCGGCGGGATCGCCGCCACAACGCTGGCCATCATTGGAGGGGTCGCGGCGGCGGTGGTGGTGGGCGGACTGGCCGCCACGGGAACCTTTTCCTCCGCATCCTCACAGGAGAGCCGCTAGGGGTTTCCGGCCATGCGATTCGTTACTCCAGCCTGCGCGCTGCTGATGGGATGCGGGGCCGTGTTGGCCGCGCGCCTGACCTACGCCGAAACCATCGCGCAGCAGAACACCCGGCCGGCGTTGATCCGTGCGGCCAAACTCGACCGCTTCGCTCCCCCGGCGGACTATTTCGAACGGCTGGCGGAGCTGGATCCCGATCACGCGGAACCGATTTCTTCATCTACTGAGTGGCTCGACGCCGCACTTCAGGCCAACCCGCGCCGGAGCCGGGTCTGGATCGAGAAAGGTCTGGAGGCCGAGCGCGGCGGAGAACTGCAGGACGCGGAAGAAAGCCTGCTTCAGGCTGCGGCGGTCGATCGCCGCTATCTCCCGGCCTGGACTTTGACCAATTTCTATTTCCGCCGCAACCGTTGGGCGGAGTTCTGGATGTGGGCGCGCCGCGCCGCCGCGCTCACTTACGACGACTTCCGGCCCCTGCTCGCGCTGGCGCATGCGGCTGAAGCGGGGGTTGATCCGGGGGTTGATCCCGGGGTTGATCCGAGGGTTGAGCCCGACCCTCAAACGGTCGTCGCGAGGCTTGGCGGCGGCCAACGGCTGATCGAGGCCGATGTAGACTATCTCGCCGGGCAAGGGCGGCTCGACGAAGCTCAGCAGGCAGCGCGGCTGCTGCTCGCCGGCAAGTCTCCAGCAGACACGCCACGGATTCTGGAACTCACCCAGCGGCAGATCCGAGCCGGACACGCGCGCCATGCGCTGGAGCTATGGAACACATGGGGGCGAGACGCACCGCCTCTCGATCCCGATGGCCACGCCTCCACCAACGGCGAGTTTGCGAGCGCCCCTTCCGGAGTAGCCTTCGATTGGCAACTGCCGCCCGGCCAGGGATTCTCCTCAGCCTGGAAACCCGGAGATCTTACGCTGCGCCTATCCGGAGACCAGCCCGAGTCGTGCAGCTTGCTCGAACAGATTGTTCCGCTCGATCCGGCGCGTCGCTACCGCCTGTACTACGAGTACGTGACCAGCGATCTGGCCTCATCCTCTATCAGCGGGCCGACCGGCCTTGCCTGGGAGCTGGAAGGAGCAACGGGCATGCCGATTCCGCCCGCGCCGTCCTGGCAGAGCAGAGAGGCGATTGTATTCGCAGGCCGGGCCCGGCCAAGCGCTGAGCCGGCGCTCGCCCGGCTGCGCCTGCTCTATTCGCGCGCGCCCGGAACCACCCGCGCTCGCGGCGAAATCCGGCTCCGCCGCGCCCGATTGGAGGCTCAATGAAAGATCTCGCCGGGTCCCGGAAATTCATCGGACCGTCCAAGTCCTGCCCTCGCTGCCGCTCCGCCCACGTGCATCGCTCCCACCGCCGCAGCGTGGTAGACCGAGCCCTCCGCGCTGTGGGCGCTGACATTCGCCGTTGCCACGAATGCCGCTTTCGCCACGCGTCTTTCGTATCCTTCGCCGTTCCCCTGGGCGAACCACGGGACGCCGCGCGCCGGCGCACCGAAGTGAGGATCGTAGCTTCCGGCCTCCTAGTTTGGTTGCTGTTTGTCTGGTGGATTATTCGCCGGTTTACAGAATTGTCCGGTTGAATTCTTGGTAATAGCGCTCCTGCGTTACGCCGATCAGTTCTCCAGAGGTCGATCCGTTAATCAGAAACGGATCCACCACAGGAGACCTGCAGTGTTCCAATCCGCCGACGCATATAAACTCCCGCCCCGATCGCTTGCCACCAGCTTGGTCCTACACTCGCTCGGGCTCGCGATTCTGTGCTGGGCCGGACTGCCGGCCTCCTCCCTTCGTCCGCACAAGTTCCACGCGGTGCTACTGGCCCCGGTGCGGAAACTCCCCGTCGCGCGCCCGCGCACCGTGCCCGTTCCTCGGCACCCGGAACCTCAGGTGCGGCACGCGTTGCTAGCTCCGGCCAAGCTCGCCGCGCCAGTGCTCGCACCACCCCCCGCTCCCGTCATCCTTCCCGATGCAACTCTCCCTGAAACACCCCTTCGCGAAACCGCGCTGATGCTGCCGCACCCGGAACCGGCGATCCTCGCCGCTGCGGTGAAGCTTGGATCCTTTCAGCCTGCGGCCACCGCTCCCATCCCGCTCCCGGAGGCGCCGCGAATCAAGAACGCAGGGTTCCAAGGGGCGCAGATCGCCGCAGCCACCCAGCCCCAACCAGCGTTAGCCGCAACCGGCGCGTTCGATACGGCGGCGGCAGCCAAGGGAGAGCGGCGGCAAGGCGCGGTCAATCACTCCTCCGGATTCGGCGATGCGCAAGCCATCGAAGCCAGCGGCCCAGCGCGCTCCACCGTGCTCGCGTCCAATTTTGGCGATGCCAAGGTGACCGGACCCGAACGGCGCGCGGCAGCCGCTGCGGCCGCAGCCACCGACCCGGTGGAAATTCTCGAAAAGCCTCGGCCGGCCTATACCGAAGAAGCACGCCGGCTGAACATCCAGGGCGAGGTGCTGCTCCAAGCGGCCTTTGACGCCTCCGGCGCCGTGCGCGTTCTCGGCCTGCTCCGCGGCTTGGGTCACGGCCTGGATGAAGCGGCGATGGCTGCGGCTCGCCAGATCCGCTTCCGCCCGGCCCGGCGCAACGGCCAGCCGGTAGATTCCACCGCCGTGGTGCACATCGTTTTTCAACTTGCCGAATAACTCTTACCTATTAACGAAAGAACTCCATGAAACCAATCTCGCTGATCTTCTTCGCGGCGGTTGTAGCACTGGCCGAAGGCCCGAGCCCGGCCCCCACCGTCGCCTCGAACCCTGAGGTCGACCGCCTTCTGGATCGCATCGTGGAACGGGAACACGCCTTCCTGGCGCGAATGAAGAATCGCGCGCCCCTGATCGAGACATATGTCCAGGAAACTTCCACCCCCACGGCAGAAGGCGATTCGCACCCGGACAAAGACCACTATTTTCTGGGACGGTTCCGGCTGGGCGAGTCGGTCGGTTATGAGAAGCTGATCGAACACAGCGACCCAGCCATTCCGCCTCCGCACGGAATCCTTTCCCATATCCCTTCCCATGCAAACAAAACCCAGCCGATGATGTTTCTGCCGCGTGGATTCGCCCAAATGACGGTGATGGATCTGCGCGACTTCAACCGGCTCGCCTACCGCTTCGATTACATCCGGCGCGAGTTTCTGGGCGAAGTGCGCTGCCTGGTCTTCGACATCTCGCCCCTGCACCCGGCCGAAGCGGGGCGATTCACCGGCCGCGTATGGGTCGAGGATCGCGACGACAACGTGGTGCGTTTCGACGGGACCTACGTCCCGGCGTCGACGCCCAAGGGCGCGCTCCCGGAGCATTACTTTCACTTCGATAGCTGGCGCGTCAACGTCGCGCCCGGCGAATGGGTTCCCGCGGAGATTTACGTCGAAGAGGAAGCCGGTAACGGGTCTCCTGACGGCTCAGCGCCGCGCTTCAAGGCGCAATCCCGCATCTGGGATTACAACACCGTCGCGGCCAACAAGCTGGATGAGTTGACCAGCATCCTGGTCGACAGCCAGTCCGGCGTCTCAGACCAGACGCAAGACCAGGACGCTTCCCCGCTCGAGAGCCAGCGCAGTTGGGAACGCCAGGCGGAAGACAATATCGTCACACGTCTTGAAAAAGGCGGCTTGCTGGCGCCGGCCGGTCCGGTCGACGACGTCCTCGACACCGTGGTCAACAACCTGATCGTCTCAGCCCGCTTGAACATCGATGCGCAGTGCCGCGTGCTGATGACCACTCCGGTGGAGACGTTCTCGATCGGCCACACCATCGTGATCAGCCGCGGCTTGATCGACGTGCTGCCGGATGAAGCTAGTCTCGCGCTGGTGCTGGCGGCGGAGCTGTCGCACATCGCGCTGGGTCATCCCACGCCCACGCAATACGCGTTTCACAACAGCACCATGCTCAGCGATGCGGAGCTGCTGCAACGCTTCCACTTCGAGCGCAGCCCGGAGGAGCTTACCGAGGCCGCCAAGAAGACCATCGAGATCATGCGCGCGTCTCCGTATCAGAAGACCGCCAATGCCGGGTTGTTTCTGAAGGCGCTGGGCAGCCGCGCGTCGTCACTGCCCCATCTTCTGGCGGCCAACCTCGGTAACCAGGTGGCGAATGCGGACGCGCTCAACCGGCTGGCGGAATTCGCGGCGTCCGCGCCGGAACTGGACGAAAACAAGATCGAACAGATCGCGGCCCTGCCGTTGGGTTCGCGCATCAAACTGAATCCGTGGAACAACCACATCGAGCTGGTGAAGACCAAGCCTCTGGCCCTGTTGTCGCCGCGCGAGAAGATGCCGTTCGAAGTGACGCCCTTCGTCCTGCACCTGACGCGCATCGACCAGGTGGCAGTCACCGTTGCGCCTCCGCAACCCGCGGGCGAGAAGCCCTAATTACCATGGCGCGGCGTGTTCGCTCCATGTCAGTTCTCTGAGGGGCGCTCCAGGTGATCGATCACTATGAAATCGCCCGGGCCTCGCGCCGGTTCCAGCTTCAGACCGAGTTGTTCTTGAATCGCTGTGAAGATCGACACACCACCGGATGGATCAGCTGAGTCGGCGAATACCTGGAACGCCGGCGCAGTAGCTTGGTCAATGGCGAATTCCAGATGGAGATCGAAAGTCCCAGTGAGACCCGTCTTGTCCAGGATGGGCCGATCTAAACTTCCGTCGAGCATCTCCGCGAACTGCGCCAAGGTGCCGCGCAAGTTCAACACCAGGTTGTGACCTTGGACCTGCATTCCTGACAAGCAACGCTTGCCGGCCACTGGTGCACATGCCGGGCCCTCGGCCTCACGAAGTTTCGATCCATTCCTGCTGACAGTCAGAGCATAAACGGGAATTTCGCGGGTCTCGTGATGGAGCTTCAACTTGAAGCGGTCCTCGATCACCCCTTGCAGCATCGGCCCGATCATTATGCCCTCACCGGGGTCGCCTTCGGCCTTCGCCACAATTGTGTAATGTTCCGAATTGATCCAACTCGGGCCACCTTCTACCGGCGGGCTCAACGCTGGCGAGTGGCGATGCCCGTCGGCGAACATGCCGTAGGACTCCGAAATTAAGCCGGGGAACGGACCGCCGAGAATGGCACACTCGGCTGTCACTTGCCCCGGAGTGGCGCGCGCAGGACCGCTCCTGAGGGAGTTACCATCGCATTTATGGACTGAAACTGCCTCGAATTTGGGCGCCGGCTGTGCGCTTAGGAGTTGTGCGCTTAGGATTTGAGCGGCGAGAAAAAGAAAGATCACCGCTTGTCGACCACCACCACGCCGCCCTTGACCACCACTTTGCTCTTCAGAAAATTCCAGTAGCCTTCGAGCGGATCGCCATCGAGCAGGATAATGTCGGCCAGCTTGCCGGCTTCGAGCGTCCCCAACTGATCGCCCATCTGAATATAGGACGCCGTGTTCGGTCCCATCATCTTGATCAGATCTTTCATTGAGAACATCACGTTCAGCATCTTCAATTCGTGATCCAGCCCGGCGTGCGGATCGTAGGTGGTGTCGGTGCAGTAGCCCAGCGTGACGCCCGCGTCCCAAATGGTTCGCGCGTTCACCGGCATGTAACCGGCTTCCTCGCCCAGACGCACGCCGTCGACGATTCCACTCGGCCAGTCCTTGCCATCGCGGAAGCGCGGCTTGTTATCGTCGGCGAAAACGCCGAACACCGGCGATCCGAAACTGACCGTGCCCAGCACCTTCGTGCCCGCTTTGGCGACCTTCGCCGCGTCTTCCTTGCTCACCCAATCCTTATTCGGGAGATGAACCAGCAGCGGCACACCCGCCTCCACCGCGGCGACCATCGCCTTGGAACTGACGGCGTGCACCTGCACCATCACGCCCACCTTCTTGGATTCATCCACCACGGCCTTCAGAATTTCGATCTCCTGCGCGCTCGGACCGGGGACCGGCGTCAGCGCGATCTCGCCCGTAAACTTGATCCCCATCTTGGCCATATCCCGGACCTGCTGGCGAGCCATCTCCGGAGTGTTGTTCGCCAGCCGGATCGAGCCCGAAGGAATAATGCGCGGGCCGTTGATCATGCCCGAGTCTATGTGGTCGCGCAGAGTAATGTTGCCCTGCGCCGGACCGCCTCCCGAGAGAATCGTCGTGTAGCCGGCCTCCAGCAGCGCCTGCATCTGCTGCTTCTCATTCGGCCCGGTATTGATGTGGCGATGGCCGTCGATGAAGCCGGGCATGGCCGTCATTCCCTTGGCGTCGACGGTCTTGCCGCTCGACGTTCCCGGAGCGCCCGCGGCCACCGAGGCAATCCTTCCGCCGCGCACTACAATCGATCCGCGCTCGATCACCGACGCATTCGGGCCGATGATGCGGGCGTTAACGATGGTCAGGTCCTGCGCGGAGAGCGCTGCGCTGGCGGCCAGGCAGGCGAGCGTGGTCCAGGTGGAACGCTTCATGGGATCCTCCTATGATTCTGAAAGTCCATGATATCGCTACAATGGCCAAGTGTCCGGCAGCATCGTTCTGTTCCTTCTTTCGCTACCCGCGCTCGCGCAGCTTCCGTTCAACCAGTTTGTCGTCTTCGGCGACAGCCTCTCCGACAACGGCAACCTCTATGCCGGAACCGTTCAATTCGGCCTTCCCGCGACGCCGGGTCCGCCCATGTACGCGACCGGTGAGTACACGGATGGAGCCAATTCGGTTCCTTCCACTACCGCGCCCCTGGGGCTCTGGATCGAGCAACTCGCGCAGAAAATGAATCTGCCGGTGCCGCAGCCGTTTGAAAAGGGCGGGACAAATTACGCGGTAGCCGGCGCGCTCACGGGAACGAATCCGTTTTATTCGCCCGCCATTCCAAGCCTTCCCTATTTGACCGATCAACTCGGGCTGTTCCAGAAAGCCACGCCCACTCCGTCGCCGAATGCTCTCTACGTCTTCTGGGGCGGAGGCAACGACATTCTCGACGGCTTCTCCGCAACCGCTGCGGCCGCGAACGTTCAAGGGAACATCAACACTCTGGCCGCGGCCGGCGCGAAGTATTTTCTCTGGGTGAACCTTCCGCCGGTCGGCGAGGTTCCGGAGAACATCAACACCAGCAGCCGCTACACACTCGACGCTGACTCCGAAGCCTATAACCAGGCCATGACCGCCGCCGTCGCGCAACTCCAGACGGCGCATCCTGGCATCACCATCGTTACCGTCGACGCCTATTCTTTATTCCTCGAAATCGCGCAGAACCCGGGGCTTTTCGGTTTTGTCAACGTCACGGCGCCGGCGCAAGGCTCGGCCAGCGTCAACCCCAATACCTACCTGTTTTGGGATTCGCTGCATCCGACCACCGTGGGCCATCAGGACGTCGCTGGGCTGGCCTATTACCGGCTCGAATCCGCGTTCGGAGGGCCCGCCTATTCCTGCACCAACACCGCGGCTCCCATGATCACGTCGGTCAATTCGGCCAGCAGCTACGGAGGGTTCGCGTATTTCGCTTCGGGATCGTACTTGGAAATAAAAGGGACCAATCTGGCCGATCCCAATGACCCGCGACTCCTGACCAACGCTGGTCAATGGGCCGCGGCCGATTTCACCGGCGGCAATGCGCCCACCAATCTCGACGGCATCAGCGTCAGCATCGACGGTAAGCCCGCGTTGGTCTCCTATATTTCCCCTACGCAGATAAATGCGCAGGCTCCCGAGGATTCCGCCACCGGTAATGTCGCCATTGCGGTGACCAACTGCAAAGCCGCCAGCTCTCCATTCCTCTTCGCCAAACAAGCTCTGGCTCCGGGTCTGCTCGCGCCGGCGAGCTTCAACGTCAACGGCACGCCCTACATGGCCGCGACCTTCGCCTCCGACGGAGCCTACGTCCTGAGCTCCAGCGTGGGCTCGCAGCTTGGCGTCAATTCGCGCCCCGCTGCCGCCGGCGATGTAATCATTGCTTACGGGATCGGATTTGGCGACGTAACTCCGTCAATTTCTCCCGGCACGGTAGTTACGCAGAGCAATACTGTGAATAATTCGGTGGCATTCTCTTTCGGATCGACCAGCGCGGTCGTTTCCTACTCGGGTCTCGCCGGCGGTCTTGTCGGCCTTTACGAGTTCTATATCACCATACCCTCCGGCCTCTCCTCCGGCGACTACCGCATCAACGTGACCCAGAACGGCGTCGCGCTCCCGCAGATGCTGTATTTGACCGTCGGGAATTAAGCCGGAAAACACGGCTTGCTCGCCCGCGCGGCTCGGCATCAGACAGAGCCGCGACCAGAGGGAGCGGTTTTTTGCCCCTGGCCGCTGAGGCAAACTGGAATTGAGGAGCCAGAAAAATGACCACTCGCAAGTACTCGCTCGTTATTGAAGGAGACGCGAACGGGTACAGCGGCTACGTGCCGGAGCTGCCGTCGATTCTGGTCACCGGCCAAACCATTGACGAGCTGACCGCGCGCGCAGCGGAGGCCATCCGGATCTATCTGCAGAAGATCGAAGTCGAAGTTCCGGTCTGAGCGCCCTACTTCACCGGATAGGTCTTCGAAAACTTGTTGCGGTGATTCACCACCGTGAACGCCCCGGTCGACTCCGCCGACACCTTCAAATACTCGCCCAGATCCTCGGCCGGGTTGGCGATAAACACCTCGTTGGCATTCGCCTCCGAGCCGCCGGCAAGCGAAAAATGGAGCTGTCAAATCTCCTCCAGGCCCGGCGAGTCGCGCAGCACTTTCCAGCCCATCGGGTCGCCGCCTTTGGTCGGCCCGTTATTGATGATGGTCACCCGCGGCGCCAGACCCCAGATGGCCTTGGACGACAACCCACCATGGTGCGTTGCCAGATACAGGTCCAGCCTACCCGCCTTGTTGTCCGGGCACAGGAGTCTCAGCTCCTTGTTCCAAGTAATGTCGCTGAAATCGCCAAAGCGGAACTTACCTAACTCGATCACCACGCCGATCGCTTGAGGATTCTCGCCCGTCTCGTCACCGGCGCCCTCTGGGTGCGGCTCAACGCCGGCGCAATATTTGTTCGCCTGCCCGGCTCCGGGTAAAGCCTGCCCGATCACCTTCCCCGCTGCGGTCACCACCGTCACATCCAGCCCCTTAATCGGAACCTTGTCCCCCGGCACAACCACTTTGTGCGAGCCGATCTTCTTAATCGCGCTCGCGTAGCCATCCGGATATTCTCCGGCGGCGTCCACGCTTGGTCCGTAATCGAGCACACTGGACACCTTCAACACCTCGAGCAGATTCGGGACGCCGCCCACATGGTCGCTGTGATAATGCGTCACCAGCAAGTAGTCGATGTGGCCGACTGCAGCGGCCTTGGCCGCGGTCTTGATGCGCTCCGCGTCGCGACCTCCATAGCCCGCGTAACCGGCGTCGATCAGCAGGCTCTGCCCTGAAGGCGACACCACCAGCGTGGACTGGCCGCCCTCCACGTCGATGAAGTAGAGCTCTAACGGCTTACCCCAAGCAGCCGCTGGCGTGCCCCATGCCGCGGCCCCCAACAGCAGCAACAATGCATGCAAGCCCCTCACGCCGTCATCATATCGCAGGCGTGGCTTTGCTACCTTGGTATTACCCCTTATGCTCAAGGTCAAACTGGAAGCCTCAGACGACCTCAATCCTCAGGAAACCGCCGAATGGGTTGAGGCACTAGATGAAATCATCGATGAAGTAGGGCCCGACCGGGCCAGCTATCTTCTGGAAAGGCTGATGGAGCGGGCCGCCAATCTGGGCGTGCAGGTTCCCTTGCGGTGGAATACGCCGTACATGAACACCATCCCGCCCGAAGAAGAAGTCGCCTATCCGGGCAATCGCGCCATTGAACGCCGCATCAAGAGCCTGATTCGCTGGAATGCCGTGGCCATGGTGGTGCACGCCAATAAATACGACTCTGGCATCGGCGGCCACCTGGCGACTTACGCTTCGCTGGCCACGCTGCTCGAAGTCGGGCATAACCATTTCTTCCACGGCAGCCATCGAAGCCAAGCCGGCGGCACCGAAGCGGGCGACCTGGTCTACTTCCAGGGTCACGCTTCCCCCGGGCTGTACGGGCGCGCGTTTCTCGAAGGCCGCCTGAATGAGCAGCATCTCGAAAACTTCCGCCATGAGCTGCGCGATCACCCCGGGCTGTCGTCCTACCCGCATCCCTGGCTGATGCCGGATTTCTGGCAGTTCCCCACCGTTTCCATGGGGCTCGGCCCCATCAGCGCGATCTACCAGGCGCGCTTCATGCGCTATCTGGAGAATCGCGGAGTCATCGCCAAGACGCCGCGCAAGGTATGGGCGTTCCTCGGCGACGGCGAAACCGATGAGCCGGAATCGCTGGGCGCGCTGACGCTGGCCTCGCGCGAAAAACTCGACAACCTGATCTTCGTCGTGAACTGCAATCTGCAGCGCCTGGATGGTCCGGTGCGCGGCAACGGCAGCATCATTCAGGAACTGGAAGCCGCCTTCCGCGGCGCCGGCTGGAACGTCATCAAGTGCATCTGGGGCTCCGGTTGGGACGATTTGTTCGCGCGCGATTCCTCGGGCCTGCTGCTCAAGCGCATGCATGAATGCGTCGACGGCGAATATCAGAGCTTCCGCGCTCATGACGGAGCCTACGTCCGCAAGGAATTTTTCGGAAAGTATCCCGAATTGCTGAAGCTTGTCGAGCACATGACCGACGACGAGATCTGGGCTCTGCGCCGCGGCGGGCACGATCCGATCAAGGTCTACAACGCCTACAAGCGCGCGAGCGAGCACACCGGCCAGCCCACCGTCATCCTGGCCAAGACCGTCAAGGGCTACGGCCTCGGCGAGACCGCGCAAGGCCGCATGACCGCGCACCAGCAGAAGAAGCTGAGCGAAGAGGATCTGATCAAGATCCGCAACCTGTTTGAGATTCCGATTACCGACGAAATCGTGCAGAGCATCGGCTTCTACCGGCCCTCTGAGGATTCCGAGGAGATGCAGTACCTGCGGGAGCGCACTCGCGCCATGGGCGGACCGCTGCCCGCGCGGCATGTGAAGCCGATCCAGATCACCGCTCCGGATCTTGAGACCTTCAAGGATGCGCTGACCGGTTCGCGCGGCCGCGAAGCCTCCACCACGGCAGCCTTCGTCAGCGTGTTGAAGGCCCTTATGAAGCATCCCGATCTGGGCAAGCTGGTGGTGCCGATCGTGCCCGATGAAGCGCGCACCTTCGGCATGGAGAGCCTGTTCCGCGAGTTCAGCATCTACGCCAGTCAAGGCCAGCGCTACAAGCCCGTCGACGCCAACATCCTGCTGTATTACAAGGAAGCGCAGAGCGGGCAGGTGCTGGAGGAGGGAATCACGGAAGCCGGCTCGATGTCCTCCTGCCTGGCGGCCGGCACCGCTTACGCCAATTACGGCGTGCCCATGATTCCGTTCTTCATCTACTATTCGATGTTCGGATTCCAGCGCGTCGGCGACCTGATCTGGGCCTTCGCCGATTCTCGCGGCAAGGGCTTCCTGATGGGCGGCACGGCCGGGCGCAGCACCCTTTCCGGAGAAGGCTTGCAGCACCAGGACGGGCATTCCCCGGTGCTCGCTAGCACGGTTCCCACCTGCACCATCTACGATCCGGCTTACGGATATGAGCTCGCCGTGATCGTCCAGGACGGCATTCGCCGCATGTACCAGGAAGGCGAGGACCGCTTCTACTACCTCACCGTCTACAACGAAAATTACGTGCAGCCGCCCATGCCGGAAACCGAGGGCGTGCGCGAAGGCATCCTGCGCGGCATCTATAAATATCGTGCGGCGGACCTTGGTCCGGCACGAGCACAACTGTTCGGCAGCGGTCCCATGCTGAACGAAGCTCTGCGCGCGCAGCAGATTCTGGCGGAGCGTTATCAGATCCCGGCCGACGTTTGGTCCGTGACCAGCTATAACGAGCTGCGCCGCGAAGGCCTCGCCGTCGACCGCTGGAACCGGTTGCATCCGGCCGAGGCTCCGCGCACCACGCACATCGCGCAAGTGATGGCGAATGAACCAGGGCCCATCATCGCTTCTTCCGACTACATGAAGTCCGTGCCGGATCAGCTTTCGCCGTGGCTGGGAGCCAGGCTCCATACGCTCGGCACCGACGGATTCGGCCGCAGCGACAACCGCGAATACCTGCGCCGCTTCTTCGAGATTTCGGCCGAGGCCATCGTGCAAGCGACATTGGCCGCACTGGCCCGCGAAGGCTCCGTCGACGCCCAGCAGGCCGCCTCGGCGGTCACCGAGCTCGGTTTCAGCCCCGACAAGCGCGATCCGTCCCGGGCGTGACGAGTCGGATTTTATCGGGCAGTCACATTCGCCTGGAGCCGCTCGGCGAGCAGCACATCGTGGGATTGGTGGCTGCCTCTTCGGGTGACCCCGCCATTTGCGAGCCGCTGTACCGCTGGACCCCCGTGCCGCGCACTCGCGCTGAGGCCGAACGCTACGTGCGGATTGCTTCGGATTGGCGCGATGACGGCTCGGCCGTGCCCTTCGCCATCGTCCGGTTGGACGACACGGTCATCGGCTCCACCCGCTTCTGGAATTTCGAGAAATGGAATTGGCCGGAGGATCACCCGGAAAGGACTGGCCGGGTTTACGACGCCTGCGAAATCGGGCACACCTGGCTGGCGCCATCGGCCATCCGCACCGCTGCCAACACCGAGGCCAAGCTGCTGCTATTGACCCACGCTTTCGAGAACTGGCGTGCGCGCCGTGTCAGCCTGCACACCGATGCCCGCAACCAGCGCTCCCGTGCGGCCATCGAACGCATCGGCGCGAAGCTCGAGGGAATTCTGCGAGCCCACCGCATCAGCGTCGATCTGAAGCCGCGCGACTCGGCCCGCTTCTCCATTCTAGAAGACGAGTGGCCTGCGGCGAAAGGGAAGCTCCAAGGCGCTCTCGCCGCGCGGGCGAGCGAATAAAGCCGACGGCTATTCTTGAGCTGGCATTTGGGTGTCGCTGTCGCGCCAGGCGCTCAACTTCAGCCGCCGGCACACCCAACACAGGCCTTCATTCGAAGTGGGCGCGCACTCGCTGCCGCAGACCACGCAGCGCTGGATCTTTTTGAACCGCTCCGATTCGATGGCCCGCCGCGCCTCTTCCAGCAGGACCTCAGGGACAATTGTCTCCGCGAGGGGTGTGGCTGCTGGCGGCTGCGGGCGTTTCTTTCTCACGACTTTAATATAACAGACCGTCCTTTTTACCGCCCGACCACGACGATCTGGAAGCTGCCGGGCACGATCGCGCCGCGGCCGGCCTTTTTGCCGTCCTTGGCCGGGGCTGGCGGACCGATCTCGGCCACAGGCAGGTACAGCTTGTGAGCCTTCTGGTCCGAGGCGATGGTGCGCGCGCCGGCCATGGTCGGAATCGTCGCTACCGTGTCGTACTTACCGGGCGAGACTTCGCCAATCATCGAAATGTTGCCGTCACCGCCGTTGGCGCTGAAAGCGTAGCCGTCGTCGAACGCCACGCCGTCGGGACGTGCGCCGATCATCGGCATCGCCAGAACTTTCCCGGCGGATGGGTCGCTGACGATCGCCATCTTGTTATCGCAGACCGAGAATAGAATCGTCTTGGGGCTGATGGTCAACCCGCTGGGGCTGTCGCACGGAGCGATGGAGTAGCGCTTGGAAACCAGCGCGTTCTTGGCGTCCAGCACCACAATTTCATTCTTGTTCTCGATGTTGGCGTAGACGTTGCCCTTGCCGTCCACCTGCGAGAATTCCGGTTTGCCGTTGAGCGGAATCGACGCGGTGATCACGCTGTTGGTCTTGGCGTCGATGGCGGTCGAATCGCTGCTGCGGCCGTTAAAGGTGAACACACGGTGCGTCACCGGCTCATAGATGATGGAATCCGGGTTGGTTCCGGTCTTGATCTTTTCGCCCAGAACTTTGCTGGTTTTGATGTCGAAAACGGTCACCGCGTTGTCGGCGCCGTCGGAGGTGAAGCCCTTGCCCAGGTCGCCTGCGATGGCGATGCCGTGCACGCCGTTGGTGCCCGGGATGGTCGCGATCACCTTGTCTGTGGTGGTGTCGATCACCTCGGTTTGGGTCTGGTGCGAAACATACAGGCGATGATTTGCGCTATCTACGTAAGCATAATCCCAGCTTCCGGTCCCGCCGATCTTGATGTGGCCGACCACCTTGTAAGTAGGCGGTGCGGCCCATGCCGTCAGCGCCGCGCAGGCGAATAAGAGTGTGGATTTCATGTACCCGGTCCTCCAGCAGCTTACGATAACGCCGCAATCTGAGGATTCGCTGAGGCTGGGTGCGGAGCTCCGGCCGTGGCGAAAGACACGCGAAACACCGAATATGCTCCCGGCGAGGTGGTGACTTCAATCGCCGCCCCATGCGCGCGCGCAATGCGATCGGCCAACGCCAGCCCGATGCCGTGGCCTTCGCCGCCGCCAAAATGATGCTCACCGCCGCGAAAATGCCGCTCGAAAATGTGCGGCAGGTCCGCCTGCGCGATCCCCGCTCCGGAATCCTGAATCACCACCGTCGCCGAGCCGTTCTCCTGCGCCAGCGCCACCCGCACGCCGGATCCATCGGGCGAGAATTTGATGGCGTTGTCCAGCAGAATCACAAACAGGCGCCGCAAGGCCGCGCGATTGCCGGAGATCGTGACGGCCCGATCGTCCCAATCTGTATCGACGCGAATCTGGCGCGTCTGGGCCAGCGTGCGCAGCTCCGCGCAGACCTCGTGCAGCAGCAAGTTCAAATCCAGCGGCGACCGCGGCATCTGCGACGCTTCCGTGCCGGTGCGCGCCAGCGTGAGCAGATCCTCCACCAGTTGGGTCATGCGCTCGGTTTCGACGGCGATCTCGTGCAGCGATTCCCGGTATGCCTCCACCGGGCGCGCGCGGCGCAACGCCAGCTCCGCCGTGGTGCGAATCACGGCCAAGGGCGTGCGCAGCTCATGCGAGGCGTCGGCGGCGAATTGCGACAGACGCTTCACCGCGGATTCCAGGCGTGCGAGCATACTGTTGAGGACTTCGGTCAGCCGCGCCAGCTCGTCGCCGGTACACAACCCCGGTAACCGCGCCGATAAGTTTTCGATGCTGATCGCGTCGGCCGCCGCGGTAATGTCCTGGATGGGTTTGAGCGCCCGCGCCGCCAGCCACGCCCCGCCCAGGCAGGCGATCAGAATCACCACGGGAAGCAAGCTCAGCAACAGCAGGCGCAGCAGGTCGAGTGTGTGTCCGATGTCGCCAATCCCTGCACCGACTTCCAATTCAAACGTCTGCCCACCGGCGGAGAACCGGTCCTGCCGCATGCGCAAAGGGCTTTCGCGCACAAGTAGGGGATCGTAGCGAAAGTCGAAACCGTTGGAGCCGCGCAGATGGACGGAACTGCCCGGAGGCAGGGCCTGACAGAATTCTTCCAGCTCGTCCTGCAACTGCGCGTTATCGTCGACCTCGGCCGATTCGCCGCGGAAGTACTGCTCGAAGCGGCCGGCCCGTCCGGCCAAGTCCTGATCCAGCTCCGACAGCAGCCGCTGGCGCATCGCCAGCCATAGCAGTCCGCTAAACAGGCTCAGCAACAGCAGCAGCGCCGCCGCGTACCACAACGTGAGCCGGACGCGAATGGATTTGACCATCTCTTAATCGCCGCCGTTTCTAACCGGCATCGTGCGGCTCGCGGAGCATGTATCCGTAGCCTCGTACCGTGTGGATCAACTTGGGTTCGCCGGTGTCGACTTTCAATCGCAACTGGCGCAGGAACACCTCCACCGTATTTTCCGTCACCTCGCTGTTGAATCCCCACACCGATTCGAGAATGCTTTCGCGGCTGACGGCGCGTCCGGCATTGCGCATCAGCAGCTCCAGCAACTGGTATTCGCGCGGTGTCAGGCTGAGAGTCTGGCCCGCCCGGCTCACGCGGCGGCTGGCCGGATCCAGGCGCAGATCGCCTACTTCCAGCACCACCGGCTGCGGGATGGCTCCGCGCCGGCTCACCGCCCGCAGACGTGCCAGCAGTACGCCGATGGCGAACGGCTTGGTCAGATAATCGTCGGCGCCGCAATCCAGCCCGGTGACGATATCGGCCGGGGTATCGCGCGCGGTCAGCATCAACACGGGAGTCTGATTGCGCGCCTGCCGCAGCCGCCGCGCCACGGCGATTCCGTCCATGCCGGGCAGCATCACGTCCAGCACGATCACGTCGAAACGCGAGGCGCGGGCGATCTCGAAACCCTCCCGCCCGTTGCCGGTCACCACCACCTGGTGGCCCTCTTCCTGGAGCGTGCGCTTGAGCAGATTCGCCATGGAACGCTCGTCTTCCACCACCAGGATCTGCATGCCCTGATCGTAACACCGCCCGCGCGAGATCGGCCCCGCAGCCGTGGCAAAGACCGCTCTGTTGCAGTCGCGGCTCGGTAACACACTGCAGCTACTGAGCCGCGCGCGCAAGCAAGCGGTGTAACCACCCGTCTTTCAGCGATTCTTCAGAATCGGATGCTGACATTGTAGGTGTGAAGCTGCCACTATTCGCGGGAATGGCTCTGGCCGCGTTTGCCCTTGCCGTGTCAGGCCTTGCCCAGGAACCCAGGCCCACCATCACCGCCCCCACTCTTACGCTGCAGGATGCGCTCCAGCGCGCCCGGCAATACGGCGGGCTTACGCAAAGCGCCAACCTGGCGGTGCTGCAGGCCGCCGAAGACCGCTTTCAGGCGCAGAAAGCCAATCTCCCGGTGCTGAGCGCCTTCAATCAATACATCAATACCCAGGGCGACCGCACGCCCTCAGGCGTATTCGTCGCCAACGATGGCGTGCATGTGTATAACGAGCAGGCCACTGTGCATGAAGAGGCTCTGATGCTGGTGCGGCACGGCGAACTGCGGCGCGCCATGGCCGCGGAAGCAGTCGCCAAGGCCAAGGTGGAGGTCGCCGCGCGCGGCCTGAACTCGACCGTAATTCAGAATTATTACGCGATACTCGGCGCGCAGCACCACGCCGCCAACACGCAACTCTCGCTCATGGATGCGCAGCGCTTCCTCGACATCACCCAGCAGCAGGAGCAGGCCGGCGAAGCCGCTCGTGTGGACATCATCAAGGCGCAGCTTTCTCTGAAGCAGTTGCAGCGGGACCTTCAGGATGCCGAAGTTCAAGTGGAGAAAGCCAAGATCGCCCTGGGCGTGCTGCTGTTTCCGGATTTCAGCGCCGAGTTCACAGTGACCGACGATTTCAATCAAACTCCGGCGCTGCCGGCCAAATCCGACGCCCAGTCGCAGGCCGTCGGCTCCAGCCCGGACCTGAAGGTGGCCAAGGCCAGCATCGACGAAGCCGGCTACGATGCCGAAGTGGCCAGGTACGGGTATTTGCCATCGCTCGGCATCGATCTGTTCTACGGCATCGACGCCAACCAGTTCGCCGTCACCAGTCATCACACGCAGGACACCGGGCGCAGCACCCTGCCCAACTATGAGGTGAACTCGCGGCGCAATCTCGGCTATGTGGCACAGGCCACGCTCAACATTCCGGTGTGGAACTGGGGCGCGACGCGCAGCAAGGTGAAGCAGGCCGAGCAGCGAAAGGATCAAGCGCAGGCCGACTTGAGGATCGCGGAGAAGACGCTGCAGGGCACAGTGGAGGGCGCCTACGCGGAGGCGCGCGGCGCGCTGGCGCAACTCGATTCCCTGCGCGAAACGCTGGGCCTGGCGACGGAAAACCTGCGCCTGACGGTGATCAAATATCAGGCGGGCGAAGCGGCGGCGCTGGAGGTGGTGGATGCGCAGAATGTTCTGGCCGCGGCGCGGAACGCCCTGGATGACGGAGTGGCGCGGTATCGCATCGCGCTGGCCACGCTCGAAACATTGACGGGGAATTTATAGATGACTAGAGATTCGATTCGATTTTGGTGTGTGTGCGCGGGTGCTGCAGTGATCATGCTCGGGGGATGCGGCAAGAGCAAGCCCAAGGAGGCCGACGCGGACGCCGAGGCTCCCACGCCTGTTACCGTGGAGACCGCGGTGAAGGGCGCCATCGACCGCGTGGTCACGGCCGACGCCGTGCTGTATCCGGTGAATCAATCCAACGTCACCTCCAAGATCAGCGCGCCGGTGACCCGCGTCCTGGTCAATCGCGGCGATCACGTCAAGGCCGGGCAGATGCTGGCCGTGCTGGAGAGCGCGGACTTGGCCGCCTCCGCCGCCGAAAGCCAGCATCAGTACGAACAGACGCAGGCCGCCTACGATCTGCTGACCGGCGCCACGGTAGAGGAGGATCGCACCAAGGCCGCGGCCGACGTGCAGACCGCGCGGCAGGAATTGGACGCCGCCAGGAAGCTCTACGACAATCGCGTCGCGGCGCAGAAAGAAGGCGCCCTGCCGCAGAAGCTGGTGGATGAAGCGCGGCTGCCCATGCTGCAGGCGCAGGTCCAGCTCGACGCGGCGCAGAAGCACCTGGATTCGCTGAACCAGGTGAGCCAGAAGCAATCCATCCGCGGCGCGGAGGCCACCATGAACGCGGCCAAGGCGCATTACGAAAACGCCTCCGTGCAGTTGTCCTACGCCAGGATCACCGCCCCGATTTCCGGAGTGGTCGCCGACCGCAGCGTGTATCCGGGCGAGATGGCGGCCAGCGGAACGCCCCTGATTTCGATCATCGACGTCTCTCAAGTGGTGGCTCGCGCGAATGTGCCGGTCAAGGATGCGATGTTCATCAAGGTGGGCCGCCCGGCCCGCTTGACTGGTCCCGACGGCGACATTCCCGGCACGGTCACGGTGGTGAGTCCGGCGGTCGATCCCACCACCACCACCGTGCAGGTGTGGGTGAAGGCCGACAATCCTGAGGAAAAACTAAAGCCCGGCGCCACCATACGAGTCGCCATTATCGCCGAGACCATCCAGGACACCATGGTGGTTCCCGCCACGGCGCTGCTCAACGGCGACGAAGGCGGACAGAAGGTGATGGTCATCGACAAGGATTCGGTGGCGCATGAGCACATGGTCTCGGTTGGCGTGCGGCAGGGCGACCGCGTCCAAATCGTCAGCGGCGTGAGCGAAGGCGATCAAGTGGTGACCTCCGGCGGATTGGGACTCGACGACAAGGCCAAGGTGACCATTCAAAAGCCCAAGGACGAGGATGAAGACGAGGATGAGGATTCGGACAAGTAGACAATGAGCACGCAAGATGTTTCAAACAGCGCGCCGGTAAAAGTGACTTCCGAACCCCAAGGCCCGCAAGGCGAGGCGTTGGAACATTGGACCGCGCGCTTTTCGCGGCCCATCATCTTCATCATCCTGACCCTGGTGGGCATGGGGATTTACTACGCTTTCACCATCCCCGTGGCCGTGTTTCCCTCCACCGATTTTCCGCGCATCGTGGTCGGCGTGGATAACGGAGTCGCGCCCATCAACCAGATGCAGGTGACCGTTACCCGGCCCATTGAAGAGGCGATGAATAGCGTGCCGGGCCTCGAAGGCGTGCGCTCGCTCACCAGCCGCGGCTCGGCCGAAATCAACCTGTTCTTCAACTGGAACGTGGACATGGTGCAGACGCTGCAGTATGTGAACGCCGCGCTGGCGCGAGTGCAGGGGTCGCTGCCGCCCACGGCCAAGCTGACCGCCAACCGCAAGACTTTCGCGGTGCAGAATCCCATCGTCGCTTACAGCCTGACTTCGGACACGATCCCCCAGACGCAGCTTTGGGAACTGGCCAACTACACCATCAAGCCGCGCCTGAACCGCAATGATTCTGGGCGTCTCCATGGTGGTGCTGCAGGGCGGGCAAGTGCCGGAGTTCGAGATCGAGCCCGATCCAGCCAAGCTTCTGGAGGCGCAGGTGACCGTGCCCGCCATCCTCGACGCTGTGGACAAAACCAACATGGTCGATTCGCCCGGCCTGATCGAGAACAATCATGAACTGTCACTGACGCTGGTGAGCGGGCAGACCACCAACCCGGCGGAGATCGAAAACATCGTGATCCGCACCACGCCCAGCGGCGTGCCGGTGCGGGTCGGCGATGTGGCGTCGGTGCATCCGTCCGTGATGCCGGTGTACACCATCGTCACCGCCAACGGAAAACCGGCCGTGCTGCTGAATATTTTCCGTCAGCCCGACAGCAACACCGTGGCGGTTGCGGAGGCGGCCAACGCGGAACTCGCGCGCATCCAGCCCGACGCTTCCTCCGGGCGTCAAGATCCAGACCTTCTACGATCAATCCGTCCTGGTGCGCGATTCCATTGCCAGCGTGCGCGACGCGATTCTGATCGGCCTGATCCTGGCGGCGGTGATCCTGGTGCTGTTTCTGCGCGACTGGGGCAGCTCCGTAGTGGCCGCGCTGGTGATTCCGGCCACCATCGCCATCACCCTGATCGCGCTGGCCGCCATGGGCGCAAAGCTTCAACCTGATGACGCTGGGCGGGCTGGCCGCAGCGGTGGGCTTGGTCATCGACGACGCCATCGTCGTGGTGGAAAACATCGTGCTGCATCGCGATTCCGGACAAAGCCGCGCTGAAGCCATTCGCAGCGCGCTGCGCGAGATCCGCGTTCCGCTGGTAGGCTCGACGGTGACGCCCATCGTGGTCTTCCTGCCGCTGGTCACCATCACCGGCTTCGACGAGCACCTTCTTCCGCGCGCTGGCGGTCACGGTGGGCATGGCTCTGCTGACCTCGCTCGCGCTGGCGCTCACCTGGACGCCGACGCTGAGCCACTACTTTTTGCGCAATCGCGTTGAAGTCCGCGTCGCCACGGACCACGCGGGTGAAACGGTAGTCGAACACGGGCACCCTTCCTCGGGTCTCATGGGCCGCGTGACGAAAGGCTATGGCTCGGCGATCCGTTTCGTGCTGGCGCATCCGCTGGTGCTGTGCGCCGCGTGCCTTGCGCTGGTAGGCGCTTCCTTCTTCTGCTATCGCGCCCTGGGCCGCGACCTGTTGCCCTCAATGGACGAGGGCGGATTTATTCTCGACTACCTGATGCCAGCCGGTTCCTCCCTGGAGGATACCAACGCGGTGCTGTTGGGAGTCGAAAAGATTCTCCAGTCGACGCCGGAAGTGGAGACCACCTCGCGGCGCACCGGCTTGCAACTGGGCCTGGCCGCGGTTACCGAAGCTAACCAGGGAGATTTTTCGGTGAAGCTGAAGCGCGACCGCTCGCGTGGCATCGATGAAGTGATTTCCGACGTGCGCGATAAAGTGAAGGATAAATACCCGCAATTAGACGTGGAATTTATTCAGGTCCTCCAGGATATGATCGGCGATTTGACGGATTCGCCGGAGCCGATGGAGATCAAGCTGTTCTCGCAGGATCCCAAGCTCCTGGCCGACTGGGCGCCCAAGGTAGCCGAGAAGGTGAAAAAGATCAAAGGCGTAGTGGATGTGGAGGACGGCATCGAAAACACCATCAGCGGTCCCGCCATCGTGATGAACGTCAATCCGGTGGTTGCAGCTCGCGCCGGGTTCACCCCCCAGGAAGTGGAGCTGGACGCCAGCGCGATCCTTCAGGGTGAGCCGGCGACGACGCCGGTGGTGGTGAACGACCGCGCTTACACCATCCGCGTCCGCTTCCCGGAAAACACGCGCTCGGATCTTGAGCAGATCCGCAACACGGTGATTACCAGCAACTCCACTGGCAAATCCGCGACCCTCGGCTCGCTCGCCGACTTCAAGGATGAAGCCGGACAGACCGAGGTCATTCGCGAGGATCTGCAACGCCGCGTCGCCATCACCGGACGCTTCGAGGGGATGAGCCTGGGAACCGGCATCGAAGCGGTGCAGGAGGTGGTCGCGGCCATGGGGCTCCCGTCCGGCATTCGCGTGGTCTACGGCGGCCTGTACGCGGAACAGCAGAAGTCTTTCCGCGATCTTGTCGTCGTTCTGGTGCTGGCGGTGGTGCTGGTGTTCACCGTGCTGCTGATCGAATTTCGCACCTTCTCGGCGCCGGCCGCGATCCTGGCCTCCGCGCTGCTTTCCACTTCCGGAGTCTTCGTGGCTCTGCTGCTTACCGGAACCAGCTTCAATATTTCCTCCTTCATGGGATTGATCATGGTGGTGGGAATCGTGGCCAAGAACGGCATCCTTTTACTCGATGCCGACCAGAAGTTCCGCTCCGAAGGAATGCGTGCGCGCGAAGCCATGATCGAGGCCGGCGAGCGCCGCTTGCGCCCCATTCTGATGACCGCCCTGGCCACCATGGCCGGCATGATTCCGTTGTCGCTCAAGATCGGTAAGGGCTCGGAGATGCTGGCTCCCTTGGCCGTCGCGGTGATCGGCGGCGTGCTGGCGTCGATGGTTTTGTCGCTGATTGTGACCCCCGCCGTGCATTTCTACCTGAGCGGGCGCGATCATAACTAAATAGTGTCTCTGACGCTCCTCCGAAACGCGACCATCATTACCGTGGACGCCGCTGGTGTCCTGCACGATGCCGATCTGTTGATCGAAGGCGATTGCATCGCGGCTATTGGCAAGATTCCAGCAAGCGGCGCCGAAGTCATCGACGCGACCGGGTTCATCGTCATCCCCGGCCTGGTCAACGCGCATCTGCACACCTGGCAAACCGCTCTGCGCGGCATTGCCGCGGATTGGAGCCTGGCCGAGTACCTCCGCAAGATGCACGCCGGCCTGGCCACCGTTTTCACTCCGCGCGATCTCCACATCGCCACCCTGGTGGGTGCGCTCAATCAATTGAATTGCGGCACAACCACGCTGGTGGATTGGTGCCACAACAACCCTACGCCGGAACATGATGACGCCGCCATCGACGCTCTCCACGAATCCGGCATTCGCGCGGCGTTCTTCCACGGCTCGCCCAAACCGGATCCGTCCAAAGGCTCCTCGCCGTTCTGGGAGATCCCCCACCCGCGCGCCGAGCTCGATCGAATCCACAAACATTCGATCCGTGGACGAGTCAGCTTGAGCGCAGCCATTCTCGGTCCGCATTACTCCACGCTCGAGGTCACGCTCCACGACTTCCGCATGGCGCGCGATCTGGGCCTGATCGCGTCGATGCACGTCGGCGGCGGCCAAGCGCGGTGCCCGGAAGGATGGCGCTGCCTGGAGCAGGAAGACCTGCTCGGCCCCTCCACCAACATCGTCCACGGCAACAGCCTCACCGGCGATCAGTTCGCCCGCTTCTGCTCCCTTGGCGTCCGCTTCACCGTCGCGCCCGCAGTGGAGATGAGCATGGGCCACGGGTTGCCGGTCACCGGCCGCCTGCGTCAATGCGGAGCAGCGCCATCGCTCGGGATCGACGTGGAAACAAACGTCTCGGGCGAGATGCTCACCGCCGCGCGCACCGCGCTCGAAGTGCAGCGGGCGCTCGACCACAAGGGAAATTGTCCCTCCGTGATTCCCGCCCGCGAAGCTCTCGAATGGGCCACCATCGAAGGCGCCCGCATGCTGGGCTTAGCCGATTCCATCGGCTCACTCGCGCCCGGCAAGCAGGCGGATCTGGTGATGATCGACGCTCGCACCCTGAACATGCAGCCGGTGCACGATCCCGTCGCCGCCGTGGTCACGCAGGCCAGCCTCGCCAACATCGACAGCGTGATGGTCGCGGGCGAGTGGTACAAGCGCGGAGGTCGCCTGTTAGTCGATGGCCTCGACCGCAGGCTGGCCGAGCTGCGCGAGTCCGGCGAGCGCATTCTGCGCTCGATCAACGTCTGATTCCAGCCACCTAAGCTATATTGATGGTCGCTATCTTCGGGTATGATGTACGAGGATCAAGGAGAACGCGAATGGTCATCGACGCTCACGCGCACGTCACCGCGCCGGAAGCATTGTACGTCTATAAAGCCGGAATTCTTTCGCATCGCGGAGGGCATGGACGCGGCAGCGTGGGCTGCACGGACGACGACATTCTGGCCGCGCTGAATGCGCCGGTCTTCGGCGGCTCCTCGCACCTGCAGCAGTTGAAGGAAGCCGGCACGGACCTGCAGATCATCTCGCCGCGGCCCTACCAGCTCATGCACAGCGAATTTCCCAAGCTGGTGCAGTGGTTCACCGAGGAGTGCAACAACATCATCGCCCGCCAGGTGAAGCTGCTCCCCAACACGTTTCGCGGCGTGTGCTCGCTGCCCCAATCGCCCGGCGTCAGCCCCAAGGCGGTGACGCCGTATCTGGAAAAATGCGTCAAGGAGCAGGGCTTCGTGGGCTGCCTGATCAATCCCGATCCGGGCGAATGCAGCGGCCTCGAAACCCCTCCGCTCGGCGACCGCTTCTGGTATCCGCTCTACGAGAAATTGGTCGAGCTCGACATCCCCGGCCACATCCATTCCACCGCGTGCAAGAGCGAGCGGCTCACCTATTCGCTGCATTTCATCAATGAGGAAAGCATCGCCATCGTTTCGCTGCTGAACTCCACCGTGTTTGCCGATTTCCCCACGCTGAAGCTGCTCATCTCGCACGGCGGCGGCGCCATCCCCTACCAATACGGGCGCTTTGAAGCCAGCGCCATCCGCCGCGGCTTGCCGCGCTTCTCGGATCGCATGCGCAACCTGTACTACGACACCGTGCTGTATTCCAAGGACTCGCTGGAGTTGCTCTTCAAAACCGTCGGCGCGGACCGCTGCCTGTTCGGCACGGAGCGCCCCGGCGTCGGCACGGTCAAGGATCCCAGAACCGGGCGCTGGCTCGACGAAACCCGCCACTTGATCGAGGCGTTTGATTGGTTGAGCGCTGCCGAGAAAAAGATGATCTTCGAAGACAACGCGAAGAAGGTTTTCAAAATCGATAGATCGCAAGGAGCACAAGCATGAAGTTCCGCGCTTGGTTCGGGTTGCTCAACGCATTACTTGCAGCGTCGTGTGCCGTGAGCCTCTCCGGCCAAACGCTGCAAAAAATCACCATCAACTATCCCAACCGCAGCGGATCCAATTGGCCGATCTTTCTCGCCAAAGACGGCGGTTATTATCAGAAGTACGGCCTGGACGTGACGCTGACCTTCGGCGTCATGCCCGCCGGCATCGCCATGCTGCAAAGTGGCGAGGCGCAGATGGTCAACTCCTCTCTCGAACAGTTGATGCAGGCCGCATCCAAAGACGGTTCTATGGTGCTGATCGGCAGCGCTCTCAATCGCGGCGTGTTCGCGCTGATGGCCAAGAAGGAGATCAATTCCATCAAGGATCTGAAGGGCAAGAAAATCGCCGTCAGCCAGGTGGGCGACGCTCCCTACGGTTACCTGGTGGACCTGCTTTCGAAATCCGGAGTGACCGCGCGCGACGTGCAATGGATTCCGGTCGGCACCGACGTGAGCGGCCGCGTGGCCGCTCTTCAAAGCGGCCGGGTCGATGCCACGCTTCTCACCGCGCCCGCTTATTTCAAAGTGGAAGAGGCCGGATTCAAGACGCTCGCCAATCTGGCCGAGCATCCGGACATCTTCGCCTCCACCGCTCTGCTGATGAAGAAGAGCGTGGTTGCGGCCGACCCCAATCTGCCTCTGAAGCTGCTGCAAGCCCAAGCCGAGGCCACCAAGCGCTTCTATGAAGACAAGGCCTTCGCGGTCAAAACATTTCTGAATTACGACAAAGCCGCCGTGCCCGCCGAAGTCGAGCGCGTCTACGACCTCTACGCCAAGCCCAACGCCTTTGAGCGAGTCCCTGTGGTGCTCTCGGCCGCGGTCAAATCCGTCATCGGCCAGCAGTCCGATCCGCAGATCTCCGCGCAGATGAAGGCCTACGACTTCCACAAAGTCATCGACAACAGCTACGTCGAGAAATTAGTCAAGGACGGATCATTCGAGAAAATCTTCGGACCTTCCGTGAAGGCGGAGGAGGACCGCAAAACCAAGGCGGCTTTCCGATGACTCAAGCTGAGCCGCGACCCGAAACTGAGCCGCGACCAAAGGAAGCGGTCGTACGGTTTAGACTCTAACTGATGGTCAAGCTCGAAGCCAGTCACGTCACCAAGCGCTACTGGCTGGAACGCGAAGGCAACGAAGTGCTCGCGCTGGACGATGTTTCGCTCAGCATCGATGACGGCGAGTTCATGGCCATCGTCGGCCCCAGCGGCTGCGGCAAGACTTCGCTGCTCAATATCATCGCCGGTCTGCTTCCGTATGACGAGGGCAGCGTCTCTATCGACGGCCGCAAAATTAGCGGCCCCGGCATCGACCGCGCCGTGGTCTTCCAACACTCCAGCCTCTTGCCCTGGCGCACCATCGCCGGCAACGTCCGCTACGGGATGGAACTGCAGAGGCGCTTCGACAAGGCCACCATGGCCGAGCGCGCCGAATACTTCACCAAACTGGTGGGCCTGGGCGGATTCGAAAAACATTATCCGTCGGAGCTTTCCGGCGGCATGCAGCAACGCGTCAATCTCGCCCGGGCATTGGCAGCCGACCCCGCCGTGCTCCTGATGGATGAACCCTTCGCGGCGCTCGACGCCCAAACCCGCGAGTTCATGCAATCGGAGCTGCTCAAGATCTGGGCCAAGGCTCGCAAGACCGTTCTGTTCATCACGCACCAGATCAACGAAGCCATCTACCTGGCTGACCGGGTCGCCGTGATGAGCGCGCGCCCGGGCCGGGTCAAAGACATTTTCAGCGTCCCTTTCGGCCGTCCCCGCTCCCTGCACCTCAAGCGCGAGCGCGAATTTCTGGAGTTGGAGGACGCTATCTGGCAACTGATTGAAGAGGAGTCCGCGCGCCTCGGTGTGGTTCTGGCCCCTGATTAAACGCATGCCTCCGAAAAAGAGTTTCTACCAGCGCCACGAAGCGCTCATCCTGGGCGGAGGAGCCGTCGCCATCACCATCGCGGTATGGCAGGCGCTATGGGCCGCGGGGAAAATATCGCCGCTGTTTTTGAGCGGACCCTCCGCCATCGTGAAGCAATTCCGCTACGGGCTGACGCAAGGGACGCTGCTGTCCGACATGCGCTACAGCGGGACCAATTTTGTTCTCGGCTTCGCCGCGGCCCTGGTCGCCGGCGTTACGTTCGGCATCGTCATCGGCTGGTATCGCCGAGTGCGCCTGCTATTCGACCCCTTCTTGAACGCCCTTTACGCCACGCCGCGCATCGCCATGGTCCCCATGATCATCATCTGGTTCGGGGTCGGCATGTGGTCGAAAGTTTTCATCGTATTTATTTCAGCTTTTTTCCCGATATTGGTCAATACCGTCGGCGGAGTCCGCAACATAGATCGCGACCTGCTGCGCGCGGCCCGAGCCTTCTGCGCCTCAGATTGGCAGATCTTCACCACTTTGGCTCTGCCGGGGTCTGTGCCGTTCATCCTGACCGGAGTGCGTCAAGGCGTGGCGCTGGGATTGATCGGCGTGGTGGTGGGAGAAATGTTCGGAGGCAGCCAGGGCATCGGGTTCATGGTCGCTTACGGCGGCCAAACCTTCGCCACGGACACGCTGTTCGTCGGCGTCCTCATCGTGGCCTTCTCGGGAGTTTTGTTGACTTGGCTGGCGGAGCGCCTGGAGCGCCGGTTTTCGCGCTGGCGTCCGGAGCGCTGAGCCGCGGCTCCAAACTGAGCCGCGGCTCCAAACTGAGCCGCGACCGCAAGGAAGCGGTTGAAAGGAAACGTTATGGCAAAAATTGTTTTAGGCATCGCAGCCTCGCACGGCCCGCTGCTTTCCACTCCGCCGGAGCAGTGGGATCTCCGCGCCAAGGCGGACCGCGACAACAAGACTCATTGGTTTCGCGGCAAGACCTACGATTACGAGGCTTTGCTGAAGGAGCGCGCACCCGGATTCGCGGATCAAGTCACGCTCGAAACGCGGCGCCAACGTTACGACCGCTGCCGCAAGGCCATGGAAGCCTTGAGCGCCAAGTTCACCGAAACCGGCCCAGAGGCCGTGGTCATTGTCGGCAATGACCAGCGCGAGTTCTTCGACGAAGACCTCACTCCCGCCATCACCGTGTACCGCGGCGCGGAGATCAAGAACGTCCAGCATCTCCAGGAAAGCTCGCCGGGCTTGAACATCGCCGAGGTGGGCAACGCGCCGCGGGAAGGCGCGATTTATCCCGGAGCGCCGGAACTGGCCGATCACATCCTGAAATCGCTGGCTGAGGAAGATTTCGATCTCGCGCAATCCTCCGCCATCCCGAAAAGCAGCAAGCGCGGCGGGATTCCGCACGCCTACGGCTTCCTGTATCATTCCATCCTCGGCGATCAGCCGCCGCCCAGCGTGCCCGTGATTCTGAACGTCCACTACCCGTTCAATCAGCCCAAGGTTCATCGCTGTCTGGCGCTCGGAAAAGCGCTGCAGCGAGCCATCCAAAGCTTCAACGGCTGCGATCGCGTCGCCGTCATGGCCTCCGGAGGCTTGAGCCATTTCGTCATCGATGAGGATCTCGACCAAAAAGTCCTCAGCGCCATGGCCACGGGCGACGAATCCAAGCTTGCCCAGATTCCGGAGAGTTTCTTCAAAGTCGGCACCGCGGAGATCAAGAATTGGCTGCCGGTGATCGCCGCGATGAACGCGGAAGGGCGCAAATTCACGCAGGTCGATTATGTTCCGTGTTACCGCTCGGAAGCCGGAACCGGAAACGCTATGGCGTTCGTTTATTGGGAATAAAATACATGGCCGCAAATCCTATGGATGACGTGATCCGGCGGCTCCTCCGTCTCGATTCCTGCGCCGTCTCCGACGCTCTGGATAAGTTGGGCCTGCGTGGATCGGTCAGCGGTCTCCATCGCTACTCCACCGAGAAGCGCATCGCCGGCCGAGTGCTGACCGTTCGCCTGGACCGCGTGGAGGGCCGCGACATCTCCCTCCAACCCCCGCGGCACCTCTGCACCACCGCCATCGAAGCCGCTTCGCCCGGCGACATTATCGTGATCGAGCAGCGCACCGGGATCGACGCAGCCTGCTGGGGCGGCAATCTGACCATCGGCGCGCAGATGCGCGGCGTTGCCGGCGTGATCGCCGACGGCCCCGTACGCGACGTGGACGACAGCCGCCGTCTCGATTTTCCCGTCTACGCCCGCACCCACACCGCTCGTACCGCCCGCGGAAGAATCGTCGAGGTCGAGACCGGCGGCCCGGTCGGTATCGGCGATGTAGTGGTGGAAGCGGGCGACTACGCCATCGCCGACGCGAGCGCCGTGGTCTTTGTGAGCGCTCCTGAGATCGAGCGCGTGCTGGAAGCCGCGGAGGCCATCTGGGCGCGCGAGGAGGCCATGGCGCAAGCCCTGCGCGAAGGCAAACCCATCAGCCAGGTGATGGGCGCCAACTACGAACACATGCTCAAGAAACAAGGACAATGACCACAAGCCCAATGAGCAACGACGAAAATCTCCAGCGAGCCGCGCGTGCGGTCCATCACACTAACCCGCGGATCGACACGCAGATGCTCGGCGAGCTGACCGTAGCCGACGTCCAGCGCGATCACGGCGGCCGCACCGCGCCTGAGCAGAACGTCGGTGAAACCGCCGTTCGAGGCGCCGACGTCGAGCGCGTAACGCCCCGTGACGGTAAGGCCGAAATGATCGAGGGCGGCGATCAGCTTGTACGCGCCGCGGCTCGCGTATTCGTGCGCGCCGGGAATTATCGCGATCGGGACCGCCGTGTCCACCTTGAGATCGGGCTTGGCCGCCGGGCGGGAGTTGACGCGCACCCGGCCCGCCATAATCAGCCGCTGGGCGGATTCGCGGCTTTCCGCGAGACCCCGGCGCGTCATTTCGACATCCAGCCGCGAGCGCCTCGGCGTCACGTCACGACGGCCCCGCGGGGCTCCGCTTCGAGCACGCTCATACGCTGGCCCTCCATCAGAATGGGGTGTCGTCATCATCCACCGTGCCCGCGGCGGTTTCGTCCCGGGGCTCGCCGTCGCCCTGATAGGGCGCCGTCTTCAGCTCACCCGCCCCGGTGCGAGTCAGAACTTCGACGCGGCGGTCCACCTCGTCAAGCTTCTGATTCAGCGTCCGCACCAGTCGCGACGCCGCGCTCGAAGGCCGTGATCGACTCTTCGAGGGAAAGCTCGCCGGAATCGATCGGCTCGACGACGGCCTCGAGGTCGGCGAGTTCGTCCTCGAATTTTCGCGTCTGCTTGCTCGCCATCGCTTGGCCCTCCCGCTAAAGATCCCGTCCTGCGACATTGGCGCGGATTCCGCCACGAGCGAGACGGATCCGCAGTTCTTCGCCGACTGCAACCTGATCCGCGTCGCTAACGACGCGTCCGCTCGATCGTTGGGTCACGACCGCGTAACCGCGCTCGAGCACGCGCAGCGGCGAGACCGCGTCGAGCCGTTGCGCCGCGGCGCCCAGCTGCGCCCGACGACCCTCGCTGGCCGTGCGCATCCCGGCGTCCAGCCGTTCGCGCAGATGCGCGACGCGCGCCCGCCGCGCGGCCACCGTCGCCCGCCAGGCGACCGGATTCATCAGACGCGCCGTCAACTCACGAACCTGACCGCGGCCCGCCTCGACCTGTGTCTGCAGGGCCTTGGCGAGCTCGGCCGTAGCGTCGTCGAGTCGTTGACGCGCCTGCCTGATCAGCGTCTCAGGGTCACGCAGACGCGCCATCAGATGAGCCAGATGACGCCGATGGCCGTTGATCGTCTGGCGCGTCGCGCCGGTAATCGACGCGCTGATCGCGTCGAGGCGCTGGCGCACCTCGGCCTTGATCGGCACGACCAGTTGGGCCGCCGCGGACGGGGTCGGGGCGCGCAGGTCGGCGACAAAGTCCGCGATCGTATAGTCGATTTCGTGGCCGACGGCGGAGACAATCGGAATCGTGGAACGGCGAATCGCGCGCGCGACAACCTCCTCGTTGAAGGGCCACAGGTCTTCGAGCGAGCCGCCCCCGCGGCCCACGATCACCACCTCGGCGCGCCCGTCGAAGCTTAAGATCGTCGATCGCGCGCGCGAGCTCGGCCGCCGCGCCCGCCCCCTGCACGACCGACGGGCGGATAATGATATGCAGATTCGGATAGCGGTCGAGCAGGATGCGCAACAGATCGCGCAACGCCGCACCGCCCAGCGCCGTGACGATGCCGAGCGTGCGCGGCAGGCGCGGGAGCGGACGTTTGCCGGCCGCGTCGAACAACCCCTCGCGACTGAGCCGCTGCTTGAGCTGCTCGAAGGCCATCTGCAGGGCGCCGAGGCCACGCGGCTCGATCTCCTCGGCGTAAAGCTGCAACGTGCCGCGGACCTCATAGATATTCACCCGCCCGCGCACAACGATCTGCATCCCGTCGACCACGCGAAAGCGCAGCCGCCGGGAGGCCGAACTGAACATCACGGCGTTGATCGCGCCGCGGGCGTCCTTGAGCGTGAAATAGAGATGGTTGGAGGGGGCCATGCGGGCGTTCGAAACCTCGCCCGCCACCCAGTACTCGGCGAGCTGCACCTCGAGCGTCTCGCGCACGACCCGCAAGAGCTGCGAGACGGTGAGCGCGACGCGCCGCGGCGTTTCCCGCAGCTCGAATTCGAGTTGCCCAGCCATCGTGATGCAAACTTACCAGATCGGACGCGCTTTGGCGCGATCAGGTTCCAGCGTGGGAATCAGCTCTGCGGAAAAATGATCGGGCGACCTCCATGCTGGCTTTTTTCTGAACGCAGCTCCGAGGCCGAGCGGATTGCCGAGATTGTAGTTGAGCAGATGCAGCAAAGTGCTGTTGCAATTTGACATGTGCTGTTGAATTGGTTCTGGGTCTGTGCGCAACGCCGCAAATTGCAGCAGCGCAGAACGAGCCGTCGCCACAGCAGCAGGGTGAGTACACCACCGTGCAATTACTCAAGCTGATGGACAAGGATCGCAACGGCAAGGTCTCGCGGGAAGAGTTCATGAAGTTCATGAACGAGGAATTTGATCGACTGGATATCAACAAGGATGGAGAACCGGACGTCAACGAGCTAGCCGCGCTGCATCTGCCTTTCCGTGGCAGTAATGCCAGATAGCGACAGACGACGGGTACCTTGAATTCGAGCGCGGCAGGTATTCCGGTCGCGTCACGCCGATGCCGATGAAGAATCCCCCTCACCCGGGCGGCTTTGTCCTGCGACAATGTATCGAACCTTTGGGGTTGACGATCACGCGGGCCGCCGCGGCGCTCGGCGTCACGCGGACGACCTTGTCAGAACTGGTCAATGAGAAGCGTGGAATTTCTCCTGAGATGGCTGTGAGGCTGTCCCAGGTCTTTGGCGGCAGTGCCGAGAGTTGGCTCACGCAGCAGGCACACTACGACCTTGCGCGCGTTCGCATCGACCTGAGCAAACTAAAGCGGCTCGAATTGGCTTAAGCTAGCTTCAGCAGAACCGCCTCGCACAGAACCGAAGCTCAGGGATTCGCCGAGGCCCCGGTTGCCGGGTCGCCGGCGTGGTCGGCCAGCGCCAGCTGCACTTTGTATTTGTCCCAATGCTCGAGAATGCTGATGGCCTTTTCGAGCTGGATATCCTTCATGCTTTTGTCCGGCTTACCCGCCACGCTCTTGCCGGGCTTCGCGGTCGTATCCGGTTGGGCCGGAGTTTCCGGGGCCGCGCTCGCGCCATTATCGTCAGCGGCGGGTTTTGCCGGAACGGCGGGCTTTTGACCGTTCTGGAAATGATGCAGCAGGTCGCTTTCATGAATCTCGTCTTCATTGAGCTCGATCCCCGGCGCCTCCAGTGCGGCGAGCGTCGGCTTCGGCGGTTCGACCACCACGTCGGGCGTGATTCCCACCGCCTGAATCGAGCGGCCGTTCGGGGTGTAGTAACGCGCCGTGGTCAGCCGCAGCGCGGAGTCGTCGTCGAGCGGCAGAATCGTCTGCACGGAACCCTTGCCAAAGGTCTGGGTCCCTTCGACCACCACGCGGCGCTGATCCTGCAACGCGCCGGCGACGATTTCGCTGGCGCTGGCGCTGCCGCCGTTAACCAGCACGACCATCGGATAGTCGCTGAAACTCTTCTTCTTGTGGGAGAAATATTTCTGCGGCTGATTCTCCGCCCGGCCCTGCGTGTATACGATCAGGCCGCCGTCGAGGAAATCGTCGGAGACCGAGACCGCCTGATTCAGCAGACCGCCGGGATTATCGCGCAAATCGAGCACCAGCCCTCGAATCGCACCATGCTTGGCGAACTTCTCGAGCGCCTTCTCGACGTCCTCGCTGGTGCCGTCCTGGAAGGTCGAGATCCGGACGTAGCCGTAGCCTTCCTTAAGCTCCTTCGCTTTGACCGACTGAATCCGGATCACGTCGCGCGCCACCGATCACGGTGAACAGATCGGGGATCCCCTCGCGATGGAGCGTCAGGCGAATCTTGCTGCCCTTCGGTCCACGCATCATCTTGACCGCGTCGGTCAGGGTCATGCCCTTGGTAAAGTCGTCTTGATCTTGATGATCTCGTCGCCGGACTTGATCCCCGCCTTGTAGGCCGGGGTGTCCTTCGATCGGCGAGACCACGGTCAACGCGTCATTCTTGATGGTTATCTCGATCCCCAGGCCGCCGAAGCTGCCACGGGTCTCGACCTCAGGTCCCGATAGAGGTCGGGCGTCAGATAGGCGCTGTGGGGATCGAGCGACGCGAGCATCCCGATGATCGCGCCGTTGACCAAGCGCTGGGTCGAGACCGGTTCGACGTAGTTTTTCTGCACGATAGCGAGGACGTTGGCAAAGGTCTGCAACTCTTTGTAGGTATCGTCGGGGAGCGCCTGGGCCCGCTTGACCGTGAGATCGCCGACGACGACCAGGCACACCACGAGGGCGATTCCCATCGCCCATAACCAACGGTTTCGATCCTTATTTCCTGACATTCCTTGTCCGCCTGTGTTCTTGGGATCCCGTCGGGCAGCCGACGGTGATTGCTCCGCTCGGCCTTCTCAGCCCGGTTTGGCCTTGAGCAGATCTTCCAGCGCCTCGCGAATATCCTGATTCGCCCAATCATAAGGGCCCACGTGATGCGCCACGATACGTCCGTCGCGGCCGATTACAAAGGACTCGGGCAGACCGCTGACGTCGTACGCCTCGCCGACGTCGTTACGCGGATCGAGCAGCACCCGGAAGTTGAAATTGTTCTGCTTGATATAAGCGGCCACCTAGGTCGGGTTGGAGTCCTCGCTGACGGTCAAAACCACGAAGTCGGGAGCCTTCCGAAACTGCTGGTGGAGCGCCTGAATCGACGGCATCTCCTCGCGGCACGGCGGGCACCACGTCGCCCACAGGTTGAGAAACACCACCTTGCCGCGTAACTGGGCCAACGACGCCGGCTTGCCGTCAAGCCCGGTCAGCTTGAAATCCGGGGCGATCCGGCCCGCCGCCACGGTCGCCGCCGCTCCCCCATCCCGCCGGGCGAACATCGGTTCATCGGAGCCCGCCAGCCGGAAGATAATCGTGCCGACCCCGGCGACGAGCAGCAGGCCGGCGACGATCGAGAGCAGCTTGTCGCGACTCATGTCGACGCCCGCAAGGCCACGCCAGGTTCCAGCGCCGGCGCCCGACCCGCCAGCCAGAGCCAGGTCGCAACCCCTACGCCGATCATTACGAGCGAGAGCAGTTGCGCCTCACTGAAACCCCACAGCACCCGTGGGTTAATCCGCAAAAACTCGACCACGAATCGTTCGAGCCCGCCGAGGATGAAATACAAGCAAGCCTGCTGCCCGGCGAAGCTTGAGCGCGTCCGCAGCGGCCACATCACGGCGAAAATCGCCAGAAACAGCAACACCTCATAAATTGGCGTCGGATGGACCCGGACCGCCGGGAAAAAGCCGTCAACCAGCATCCCGTGCGCATCCAGCTTGAGCACCGTCGCTGGAATCAAGCCGCCGTCGGCCAAGTGCAAGTCGCCGTGCCAACCCACGATCGCCTTCGGAAAGGCCATCGCCCACGGCACGGTCGACGGCAAGCCCCAGTCGCCGTCGCCGGACAGCAGACAACCCATCCGGCCGAAGGCTTGGCCCAGTATCAATGGCGCCGCACACATATCAGCAACCGTCACAAAGCGCAGCTTGTAATAACGCCCAACCAGCCAGGCCGAAATAATACCGCCGATCAGACCGCCGTACCACACAAAGCCGGCGCCCGATAATAAGATCGACCACGGATGGGCCATGTACTCAGACCAATTGTCGACGACGTCATAAACTCGCGAACCGGCAAACCCCGCGAGCGCGCCCCAGACCACGATCGAATCGGCAAGCCCCGCGGGAAGCCCCCGCCGACGACATTCGAGCGTCAGGGTGAAGTCGCCGGCGAGAAAACCCAAGGCGGCCATCACTCCAAAACTGTAAATCGTTATGGGCCCGAGATGCAGGAAAACCGGGATCATCGCATCTACCTTATCGCAGCGCGCGTCGTCGCGCGATATCGCAACCGGGTTCGGTGATGGGTCAATTTGGGTTCTCCCACGCTGTCATTCCTCGACGCAGCTCGCGGACTCGCATGCCCGTTCCGCTTCGCTCCACTGATGTCTACTATAGGACGCTCGGATGCGTGCGATTGTTCAACGGGTCAGCCGCGCCGAGGTGCGGACCGCCGGGCGGAGCAGCCGGATCGGCCGGGGCTACGTGGTCCTCCTTGGGGTGGGGCGCGACGACACCACGGACGACGCCGACTTTATCCTCGATCGGATAGCCGGGATGCGGGTCATGGCCGACGCCGCCGGCAAGCTGAACCTGACGCTCGCGGCCGTCGGCGGTGAGCTGCTGGTCATTTCGCAATTCACCCTCTACGCGGATACGCGCCAGCGCCGCCCCTCCTTCAGCGCCGCGGCGCCTCCCGAAGAGGCACGGCGGCTCTACGACTATTTTCTCTCGCGGGCGCGGGACTGCGGTGTTAGGGTTGAGGCAGGCGAATTCGGCGCCCATATGCAGGTCGAACTGGTCAATGACGGGCCGGTGACGATTATCCTCGACAGTAGGGAACGTTAAGATGCCACGAGCGGGTTTTTACGCGGTCGAATCCGGCAAGATCTCCTTCCGGCGCGACGGCAACTGGTACTCGGACGACGAACGCATCGATAATCCGCGGATCGCGCTGCTCTTCAGCAAGAGCGTCAAGCGCAATCCCGACGGCAGCTACTTTCTCCAGGTCGCCGAAGAGCGCGCCGCGATCACGGTCGAGGACACCCCGTACGTCGTGCGCACCGTAGAAGACGGCCCCGACGCCATTATCATCGTGACCAACGACGACGAGCGCGAACCACTCGATCCAACGACCCTCGCGGTCGGCCGCGACCATGTCCTCTACTGCCGGGTCAAGGCGGGCGCGTTCCCGGCGCGCTTTCTGCGCTCCGCCTACTACCATCTGAGCAGCCACTTCACGACGGAAGATGGCGGCGGTTTTGCGCTGGTCGTCGGCGGCCGTCGCTATCCGATCAAGCAACTCGCGTGACGCCGGCGCCCCAGCCGCCCTTTCACGTCGTGCTGGTCCGCCCCGAGATCCCGCAGAACACGGGCTCGATCGCGCGGTCGGTCGCGGCCACGAAGACGCGGCTCCATCTGGTCGGGCCGCTCGGCTTCTCGCTTGAGGATCGTTATCTGAAGCGCGCCGGGCTCGACTACTGGCCGCTGGTCGACCTGCGCAACTATCCGGAGTGGGCCGCCTTCGACGCGATCCATCAGACGGCGACGGCCACCAACTTCAAGTATTTTTCCGCGCGAGCAGAGCGAACTTATCTCGAAGCGAATTATCAAACCGGCGATTTTCTTGTCTTTGGGAGCGAAACCAAGGGGCTGGGTGCGGACTTTCTCGCGACCCGCCGCGACGCCACCTATCGCATCCCGATCTTCGAGCCGGGCGTGCGCAGCCTCAATCTGTCGAACGCGGTCGCGATCGTAGCTTTTCGAGGCGCTGCGGCAGACCGGGCTACTCGACGTGCCACCGCTCCGCTGATCGCAGTGGTCAATTCAACGCTTCTTGGTCGAGCAGGAGCAGCCGCCGCCGCAGCCACCACCCTTGGCGGCTGCACCGGCCCTGCGCGGCACCTCGATCGAGTAGCCGCTCTCCTCGAGCTCGCCCACTGACAGCCATGTGAGTTCCGCCGCGATTGGACCGTCGCAACGCACGCAAAGCCGCTCGACCTCGCCCGTGTCATCCATCGCGATATAGGTGAGCACGAGCGTTCCACACGCCTCGCAATGTGCGGCGGGGAAAGGCGAGGGGCTGGGCTGAAGTTCGGCCATCGTCCGTTTTACTTATACCAACGACGCCTCTGAGGGAACGGGACGCGCATTGCCCGGCTGAGCCCGGCGCGCTTGTCGCGCGGGACGTCATGATGTTATCGCTCGTACCCATCAGGAAGCGCAGCGAGGCGGCACGATGAGCGAAGCGGCAAAGAAACCGGGAATGCTGGCGGACGTCAAGGTGCTGGATTTCACCCAGTACCTGGCCGGCCCCACGATCACGCGCTTGATGGCCGAGATGGGCGCGCAAGTGATCAAGGTCGAACAGGCCCCGATGGGCGACCCGTCGCGGCTCCTGCCCGCGATCAAGAACGGGCGCAGCGGCTACTTCGTGCAGCAAAATCGCGGCAAGCGCAGCCTCTGCCTGGATTTCGCCAAACCCGAATCGATGGAGTTGCTGCGCGCGCTCGTCCGCGAGGTCGACGTGGTGCTCGAAAACTACGGCCCGGGCGTGATGGACCGGCGGGGGCTCGATTACGCCTCGCTCAAGAAGATCAATCCGCGGATCATCATGGCTTCGATCTCCGCCTTCGGCAAAACGGTCCGTACGCGCACAAGGTAGGTTATGATTTTATCGCGCAGGCCTTCTCCGGCCTGATGAGCATGACCGGCGATCCCAACGGCCCGCCGATGTTCGTCGGGCTCGGAATCGCGGATCAGGGCAGCGGCGTTCACGCCTTTGCCGCGATTGGCTACGCGCTCTTCTATCGCGAGAAAACGGGGATCGGGCAGCATATCGATATCTCGATGGTCGACGCGCTGTTCCATATGCACGAGGTCAACGTTCAGGCTTACGGCCTGACCGACGGCGCGTTCGTGCCCCATCGGATGGGCTCGCATCATCAACTGATCTGCCCGTGCGGAGCGTTCAAGGGTCCGCAGGGCTATATCGTCGTGCTCGTGCTCGATCGGCAATGGGCCGCGATGGCCACGGCGATGGGCCGGCCCGATCTGATCGAACGACCCGCGCTACGCCACGGGCGCGGAGCGCGGCAAGAATCAGAAGGAGCTGATCCCGATAATCGAGGCCTGGATGGCCGCGCAGGGGACCGACGAGGCCGTGCTCAAGATCTTCGAGGAGCATCGCGGTGCCGCGCCGCTCCCGTGATGTCGGTGGTGGGCGCGCTCGATCATCCCTACTTCAAGGCGCGCAACATGGTCCGCACCGTAACGGATCCGATTCTGGGCGAATTGACCATCACGGGCTTTCCGCTCAAGTTTTCCGAATTCCCCGAGCTCCCCACGATCGAGGCGCCATTGCTCGGCGAACACGGCGGTGAGGTGCTCAAGCAATATCTGGGAATGTCGGACGCGAAAGTTGCGGAGTTGCGCGCGCAGGCGTGCTCGTCAGCGAGCGGAAGTAACGGGAGAGGAGAAAGGAACTGCCTCTTTCCTGTTCGCCAGAACCCGCTATTGTGGGTGAAGAAGAAACACGGATAAAGGATCATAGACATTTGGCCCGTCAGCTACTTGACCACGCGGACGCTCTACGGCGGGAGGTTGCGTCTAGTCTCGCCCTGAAACGGAAATCCGCTCTGGGCCAGTTCATGACGCCCGCACCCGTGGCCAGGTTTATGGCTTCGCTGTTTCCGCCCACGACCCAGAAGACTTGCTGTCTGCTCGACGCCGGAGCTGGTGTCGGCGCTCTTTCGAGTGCCTTCCTCGATCGCTTGGCCTCTGCAGGAGAACTGAAGTTTCATAACGTGGAAATCGAAGCTTACGAGATCGACAACGTCCTGCGCGCGCATCTCGAAACCACGCTGGCAAACTACGCCGGGAGATTACCCGTCACCTACAAGGTGTCATCCGGCGATTTCATTTGGGAGGCCGCATGCAAAAGGTTCCAGGGCTCGAAGCCCTTCTCCCACGCGATTCTGAATCCGCCTTACAAAAAAATTAATAGTGCGTCAGAACACCGCTTCATTCTGCGGCGCGCGGGTATCGAAACAGTCAATCTCTACTCGGCATTTGTCGCATTATCGCTCGCACTGATGCAGCCCGGCGGCCAGCTCGTGGCGATCCTCCCACGCAGTTTTTGCAACGGGCCTTATTATCGACCTTTCCGCCAATTCCTTTTGCGCCATGCCGCGCTCCGGCACATGCACCTCTTTGCGTCCAGAAACAAGGCTTTCAAGGATGACGCCGTGTTGCAGGAAAACGTCATCATCCGGCTTGAGCGCGACGGCACGCAGGACGAGGTGGCCGTCTCACATTCGACAGACGACAGCTTTGCCGATCTCTCTACGCATGCGCATCCATTTGATCGGATCGTGTTTCCCGACGATCCGGAGCATTTCATTCACGTGCCGACCTCGCTTGGGCGCAACGCGATCGAGCGATCACCGGGCATTCGCTTTTCCCTAAGTGAAATAGGTATCGGGGTATCGACCGGTCCGGTTGTCGATTTCAGGTTGGCCAAGCACATTCACCAGAAGCCGGCCGAGGGAACCGTTCCGCTGCTCTATCCGGGCCATTTCGTCGGCCACGCCGCGCAATGGCCCAAGGAAGGCATGAAGCGAGGCAACGCAATCAATCTCAACGCCGACACGAAAAAATGGCTCTACCCGATCGGCTTTTATACCGTGGCACGGCGCTTTTCCGCTAAAGAGGAGCGCCGCCGCATTGTCGCCAGCGTCGTTACACCCGGTGCGTTCCCGAGAGCGCCAATGCTGGGCTTTGAAAATCACCTCAACGTCTTTCATGAGAACAAGTGCGGCTTGCCGGAAAATCTCGCACATGGACTAGCCGCGTTTCTCAACACGACAGCGGCCGATGATCATTTCCGCCGCTTCAACGGCCATACCCAGGTCAATGCCACTGACCTTCGGATGATGAAGTACCCGAGCCGACAAGCGCTTATCGCCCTCGGAAAGTGGGCGCGCGCACAATGTGCGCTAACGCAGGCGATGCTTGACGATCAACTGAAAAAACTCGCTGAATGAGCCCCCCTCAAGTTGATAAGGCCCGCAAGATTCTGACCGCTCTTGGCATGCCGCGTGCCCAGCAGAACGAACGTTCAGCCCTTTGCCTTTTGGCGTTGCTCGATCTCCGGCCCGACCGCAAATGGGCCCAGGCGCAAAACCCACTCATGGGTATCACGCCGATCATGGATTGGATTCGAGACCACTACAAGAAAACCTATAAGCCGAATACCCGCGAGACCGTGCGGCGCCAGACTGTGCACCAGTTTGTTGACGCGGGCATCGCTCTTTACGATCCCGACAAACCCGACCGGCCCGTGAACAGCCCCGCCGCCGTGTATCAGGTCGAGCCGGCCGCCCTCGCATTACTCCGCAGCTTTGGCACGAAGGCATGGCGCGCCGAGCTAAGAGCGTACCTTGCGAAGCATCAGACACTCGCCGCACGGTACGCGCACGAGCGCAGCCAAACCCTCATTCCCGTAGAGATCGCGCCGGGCAAGGAAATCACCCTCAGCCCCGGAAAGCATAGCGAGCTGATCAAGGCCATTATTGAAGACTTCGGTGCGCGTTTCGTCCCCGGAGGCGTGTTGATTTATGCGGGCGACACGGGCGAGAAGTGGGGATATTTTGACGCCGTGTCGCTGTCCAAACTCGGCGTCAGAGTCGGTGCTCACGGCAAGATGCCAGACGTAGTTCTGTACTACCCGGAGCGAAATTGGTTGCTGCTGATCGAATCCGTAACCAGTCACGGCCCCGTGGACGGCAAACGTCATGCGGAGCTTTCCCGGCTGTTCGCCAGCACGACGGCGGGCCTCGTTTATGTGACCGCGTTTCCGAACCGGGCCATCATGAGCCGCTATCTCGGCAAGATCGCTTGGGAAACGGAAGTATGGGTAGCGGACGCCCCTTCCCACCTGATCCATTTCAATGGTGAGCGCTTTCTGGGCCCACACCCACCATAAGTTGCGACTAGCACGCTTTTTCGCACCGTTTAGCCGTTCTAATTCCAATTCGTGACGCCTTTTTTACAATTGTCATACTGCGGGTGGGAGTGACACGCGCGCGGCGTTAACTCAAGATTTTTGACGCAGCTCGCGGACTCTCCTCTCGCTCCGGGCGAGAACCGCGCTCCGCTAGCGTTACTCGCGGACGTACGGTTCGCCGAGGGCGCTGGGGGATTGCGCCTGACCCCCGACCATCGCCAGCACCGCCAACGTCATCACGTAGGGCATCGCGAGGAAGAGCTGATAGGGAATTGCCGCGCCCGTCGCCTGGAGTGTGTACTGCAAGGCGGTCGCGGCGCCAAACAAGAGCGCCGCGGCCGCGATTCCCCACGCCTTCCAGCGCCCGACGATAACCACCGCCAGCGCGACGAAGCCGCGCCCCCCGAGATGCCCTCGTCGAAAGTACCGGTGTAGCCGAGCGTCAGGTAGGCGCCGCCCAGCCCCGCCAGCGCGCCGGCCAGCAAGAGCGCAACCCAACGCTGACGATAGACGTTGAGACCCAGCGCGTCGGCCGCCGCGGGATGTTCCCCGGCGGCGCGCAGATGAAGTCCGTGGCGCGTCCGTGCCAGCGTCAACCCCACGATCGGCACCAAGCCGCACGCCACGTACACAATCGCGTTTTGCGCGAGCAGAGGCCCGATCACCGCGACCTGCGCCAGCGACGCACCGCCCAGTGACGCCAGCGGGACCACCGTTATCGCTTGCCCGGTTACGCCGAAAAGCCGGCGATAGCCGACCCCCGTCAGTCCCAACGCCAGAATATTGAGCGCCGTGCCGGCGACCACCTGATTGGCGGCAAGACTGACGACCAATCCGGCGAGCAACGCATTGAGCATCACGGCGGCGCCCATCGCCGCGATCACGCCCAGCAGGAGACTGCCGCTGAACCACGCCGCGGCGATTCCGGCGAAGGCCCCCAACAGCATCGCTCCTTCGATCCCGATATTAATCACGCCGCTCTTCTCGACTATCAGTTCACCGAGCGCGGCTAACAGGATGGGCGTCGCCATCGCGACGGTCGCCGCGAGGAACGCGTTAAGCACGTCAAGCATCCGAGCCCGCCGCCGGAGTCGTCGCGATACGCCCCGCCAGGCGCGAAGTCGCCAGCGCCAACCGCAGGCGCCGGCTCGCGCCGCTGTCGGCCGCCAGCAGAATCATAATCACCAACGCCTCGATCACCTGCACCAGCACCGGCGAGATCCCCGCCGAACGCTGCATCGCCTGCGCCCCGTTATCGAGCGCACCGAAGAGCACGGCCGCCGGCACGATCGCGAGCGGATTGAGACGGGCCACCAGCGCGACCGCAATCGCCTCGTAACCCCATCCGGGCGACAGCTTTTCGTATAGGCGATGGGTAATCGCGGCAACCTGGACGGCGCCGCCGAGCCCGGCGATCGCGCCGCTCATCGTCATCGTCCAAATCGTCAGCCAGGCGACGGGGATACCGGCATAGACGGCCGCGCGCCGACTACGGCCCATCGCGCGCAACTCGAAGCCGGCCGCGGTATGAAACAGCAGGATGTAACAGCCGACGGCGAGCGACACCGCCAGCAGCATGCCGGAGTTTAGACGGCTGGGCGGAAAGTACAGGGTCAGCTCGGCGGCTGGCGCGAGCGGCGCGCTCTGCGGAAACGCATGCGAAGGTTCCATTAGCGGCCCGTGGACCGCCCAGCTCAGCATTTGCAGAGCGACGAAGTTCAGCATGATCGTGCTGATTACTTCGCTGACGTCGCGGCGCGCCCGCAGCCATCCGGCCAGCGCACCCCAGCATCCGCCCCCGGCGGCGCCCACCGCGAACAACGCGACCATCGCGACCGGCGGCGGCCATCCGGCGGTCGCCGGGCCGAGCGCCCCCGCCGCCAGCGCGCCGGCCATGAGCTGGCCGTCCGCGCCGATATTCCAGAGCGATCCCTCAAATGCGATCGCGACCGCCACCCCGCAGAACACCAGGGGCGTGGCCTTGACGAGGGTATCGACCGTCGCGATCCAGTTGCCAAAGGCGCCATCGGCGAGCGCCCCGATCACGACGCGCGGCGACGTCCCGAGCAGCCCGAGGACGAGCGCCACGATCACGCCAGCCAGCGCGATCGCCGCCAGCGGTCGCATCGCTCGGGCGAGCATCATGCCGTCGCGCCCGCCATCAGCAGACCCAGCCGCACCGGATTGCGGTCGGCCGGGGCCACCGCGCTTAGACGGCCGCGGCTGATCGCGTGGATACGATCGGACAAGGCAAAAATCTCGTCGAGGTCACTCAAGATAAGCAGGACCGCGCCGCCGCCCGCGGCGTATTCGTGCAATCGCTGATGGACTTCGGCGACCGCGCGCAGATCGAGTCCCCGGCAGACGTCGTGGGCGACGATGGCGCACGGCGCGCTGGCGAAGGCTCGCGCCACGGTCAGCCGCTGGCGATTACCGCCCGAGAGCGCCGCGGCGAGCGCCGCTGGCCCCGCTGAGCGAATCGCGAAACGCGCGAGCAGCTCGGCGCAAAATTCCATCGCGCGCCGCCGCCGCAGCATCCCGGCCCGGCTGACGAAGCGCTTCCGCAAGGGCGCGGCCAGCAGCAGATTTTCCCACAACGTCATCTCGAGGATCAGGCCCTCGCGATCACGATTCTGCGGGATTACGGCGACCGCGCCGCCCGCGGCGATATCGATTCCCCCCGCCTGCGGCACGATCGCGCCGCTCAGGAGGGCCGCGAGTTCCGCCTGGCCGTTGCCCTCGACCCCGGCGATACCGACGATCTCGCCCGGAACGAGATAGAGCGAGAGGTTATCGAGCAGGCGGCGGCCGCCCGCCTCGTAGACGATATTTTCGAGCTCCAGCGCGATCTCCCCGGTGGGGCGTGGGGTGCGATGGCCGACGCCGGGCGGCGGCAGTTCGCCGATCATCAGCCGCGCGAGTTCGTCTTCGGTGGTCTCGGTGGCGGGCAGCTCGACCACTTTGCGGCCGGCCCGCAGCACGGTAATCCGATCGGCGACCGCGAGCGCCTCGGCCAGCTTGTGCGTGACGATAATCACGATCCGGCCGGCGCTGCGCAGGCTGCGGATCATCGCCAGAAAGGCGGTCAGCTCGGCGGGCGCCAGGACGCCGGTCGGTTCGTCGAGAATCAACACCCGCGGGTTGAAGCTGAGCGCGCGAAGGATCTCGAGCCGGACCTGCGTGGCGATCGCGCAATCGGCGACGCGGACACCGGGCGGCGGCAGAGCGAAATCGAGTTCGCTGGCGCGCACGTAAGCCTGCGCCTTCACGTCGCTCAGCTCCAGCCCGACGCTGCCCTGGCTGGCGCCGCCCAAGGCCAGATTTTCCTCCCACGACAGCCGCTCGAACAGCATCGGCGTCTGAAAGACCGCAGCGACGCCCCGGCGCAGCGCGGTGGCGGTTGAGCCGTCGAGCAGCGAGGTTCCGTCGAGTTCGATCCGGCCGCCGTCCGGGGCGGTGCGGCCCGCGAGAATATTGATCAGCGTGCTCTTGCCCGCCCCGTTTTCGCCGACCAGCGCGTGAATCTCGCCGGGACGCGCGGCGAAGTCGACGTCGTCGAGCGCAAGCGTGGGGCCGTAGCGCTTGCTGATTCCGATGGCGGTCAGCACCGTTTAATCCGGCCTGCCGGCGACACGATCATAATGTTCAATAACGTAGCGGCGCGCCTCGTCGGGCGTGGTGAGCGCGCCGTCGAGCTGGAGGTCTTCGACTTCGCGCAGGATTCGCTTGAAGGCGGGGCCGGGCGCAAAGCCCAGCGCGATCAGGTCGTCGCCGCCCAGGAGCCGCGGCGGCCGCCGCGCCACGGCGGGAATCTGCGCCATCGCGCGGCGGCAGAAATGGTAGAAGCCCAGATAGGACCCCGACGCGAGCGCATCGAGGCGCGAAAGCTCGAGCAACTCCGAGAACCCTTCCTCGGCGATCATGCGTTTGAGCGTCGCCTGGCGCATCCGCGGCGCCATGCACATCCGCAGATGGTAACGTACCAGATAGGCCACCCGCTCCTGGGTCGCGCGCGAACGCCTGACCCGCCGCAGGACCTCGACCGCCATCTCGGCGCCGCGCTCGGTATGGCCGTAGTAGGTCATCTTGCCGTCGGCGTCGGTCGCGACGGCGCCATCGGCTCTTGTCCGGCAGTGATGAACGCCATCGTCGATGCACTCTGGCGCGCGCTACGGATTCCCCATCTCGACATGCCGGCAACGCCCGAGCGGGTGTGGCGCGCGATCGAGCAGGCGCGCCGCCTGCACACGCTCTGAGAAGTGAACAGGGCTGCGGTTTCGTTACTTTTCCCGCTGGCCGTATGACCTTATCCTAGCCGCGCCGGAATCCGGAAATGAATGCCGTGAATCATGCCAACGGTCCGCCGTTCGTGCGCGGTGCCATCGAGAGGGGAGACCATCACATGATCCGTACCGTGTTCGCCGTTGCGGCGATTGCGCTTGGCGTAACTGTCGCCATAGCCCAACAGGACCCGATTGCCGCGCGCAAGGCGCTGATGAAGGCCAATGGCGACCATGCCAAGATCGGCGCCGCCATGATCAAGGGCGAGGCCCCGTTCGATCTGGCCAAGGCGCATGAAATCTTTGCGACGTGGGAGGATGCGTCGGCGAAGGCGCCGGCCCTGTTCCCGGAGAATTCGATCGACGAGGGGACGGCGGATGATCCCTTCAGCGCCAGTCCCAAAATCTGGCAGAACCTGGAGGACTTCAATGCCAGGCTCGCCAAGCTCGGCGCCGACGCCAAGGCGGCCGACGCGTCGGTCAAGGACCTGGATTCCTTCAAGGCGGCCTTCGGCAACATCGGCAAGAACGATTGCGGCGCCTGCCACGAGCAGTACCGCCTCAAGAAGAGCTGATCCCAGATAAATCTTCATCCTCCCCCGCGTAGTGAAACGGCGCGGGGGAGGATAATGAATAAAGGAACGGCGCGGCGATGCGAAAGCTTACGCTCATGGCGGCGGCAGTCGCCGTCGCCTGTGCGCTCATCTGGATCGTGACCATCCCGGCGACCGTTCCCGCCTCGGCGCTGCCGCCCCACACGCCGGATCTCGACAACGGCAGGACGATGTTCAACATCGGCGGCTGCGCGTCCTGCCACGCCACCCCGAACAAGGATCCCGAGAAGGTCGAGCGCACCCGGCTCGGCGGCGGGCTGGCGCTGAAATCGCCGTTCGGCACCTTCTACGTGCCGAACATTTCGTCCGACGCTACGGACGGCATCGGCCGGTGGAGTGAGGCGGATTTCGTCACCGCGCTCTGGAACGGGACCTCGCCCCAGGGACGGCACCTGTTCCCAGCCTTCCCGTACACCTCCTATCAGCACATGGAGCTCGCCGACGTGCGCGATCTCTTTGCCTATCTGAAAACTTTGCCGCCGGTACCGGGCCGAGCGCGCGGGCACGATCTGGCGTTTCCCTTCAACGTCCGCCGCCTGGTCGGAATCTGGAAGCTGCTCTTTCTTTACGGCGGGCCGTTCGTGCCCGATCCTGCGCAATCGGCGCAATGGAATCGCGGCGCTTACCTGGTGAACGGGCCCGGGCACTGCGCCGAATGCCACAGCCCGCGCAATTTTCTCGGCGCGATCGTCGACAGCGAACGCTTCGCCGGCGGGCCCAGTGCGGACGGCAAGGGCTGGGTGCCGAACATCACGCCGGTCGGGCTGCGGCATTGGTCGAAGGAGGATATCGCCTGGTCGGAAAAAGATATTGCGAGCTTTCTCGACGACGGCATGAATCCGGCCGGCGATTTTGCCGGCGGAGCGATGGTCGAAACGATACGCAACACCGCCTTGCTCGGCGCCGCCGACCGCGCCGCGATCGCCGCCTACATTGCCTCGCTGCCGCCGCGGCAGGGCCCGAAGCCGCCGCCGAAGAAATAATATCGCCGCATAAGCGCGCAGCTAAGCGGCTAAGCCGGCGCCGCCGACGAAAGCCCGTTATTGGGGGTGAAGCTGGCCTAGCCCGGCCTTGCTGGTGGATAAAATCTGACGCTTGGTACCTACCATAGGAGTCTCGCTCGCCTTTGCTGTTGGACCGACAATTTCATTAGGTGTCTTTGGCGGCGCCAGCTTGCAGCGCGACCTTATTTTGCTCAATGATTTCTCAAGACGCGCAATGTTCTGTAGAAGGCGATCGCTGGAGAGGCGGAGAAAGTAATAGCCGAACTTCGGGTTCTGGAAGTAGATTTCGAGCAGTCGGTCATAGCTGATGGTCAGCACCTCCCCATTCTCGATACATTCGACCGTCTGCGTCCTTCTGTTATTGGGTGTGAGAAAGCCAAGTTCGCCGACGATACGTCCGGGTGGAACTTCGACGCCAATTTCGGTCACAAGAAATTTTCCTGTGACGGTAAGGTACATCTCACTGGCTGGCTGCCCTTTCCGAAACAGGACGTCGCCTTGGCGATAGCTGCGCCGGTTCATAAACGGCTTGAGCCAGTCCATCGACAGATCGCCTTGCGCGGCGATGCGTGCTTTCTTGACGAGATTGGTCATCTGATAGAGGCGCAGACTGTTGATGGGTAGCAATAGCAAATACATCAAAAAGGTCGAGATCGCTCCGGCGAGCGCGCCATAGGCCATGAAGAACAAGGAGCTGATGATGCCGAAAACGCGCAGCGGCACCATTGTTCGCATCAGCATAGTCGCAGCATAGAAAACCGCGCCGACCAGGGCGCACATACTTGCTAAATTGATGTTTGCCAGCGCGATGTCGATCAGCCGGTGGAATATCGCGTGGAACGTAATGTTGCTGGGATCAAGACCAATTTGTATCAGCAGCTTTTCGATCGTAAGATTTTGCGCCGCGCGTTCGAGTGCACGATCCAATATCGCAGCCAGATCTAGAGTCCTTATTCATTCCCCCTCCAGCAGTTATTTACCCTTGGCGACTGGTAAGCGCGCGGCTGCCTCTGATAACGACTGCTTTCGTCAGTCCGCGAGCCGTCCCAAGGCGTAAACCGACGCTAACAGGACGCCGGGACGCAATCCAAAAAACCATCGCTCGAATACTTCAGCGATCCGCCCGGTGCGAAAAATCTGAGCGAGGCCAGTATTCACGGCCAGCCGAAAAGCCCAGTCGCCACGCGGTAGGACGATCGCATACTGCTCGATCGACAGATCGTCCGGCACAGAACAAAGGCTTCCGGATGCTTAATCTGCGCGCCGGCCAACAAGAGCTTATCGCTGGCGAAGCCATCGACTTTTCCGGCTTCCAGAGCCGCGACGCCTTGGTCGCGGTCCTTGACCGGAACCAGGGTCGCATTGAGTTTTTGCTGGCGGAGCTGCTCGGTTACGGCGCGCTCATTGGTGGTGCCGGTGACTATGGCGATCTTCTTGCCGGCCAATTCGGCAAAGGAGTGGATATTTGCAGCGCCGGCAACCAGGACGCCGGTGGATTCGACAAAGACGAAGATGGAAAAGTCGACCTCTTTCATGCGTCCGAGCGTGACGGTGCTGGAGCCGCATTCCATATCAGCCTTGCCGCTGGCGACCGCGGAAAACCGCGTCTCCACAGTCACCGGCACCCATTCGATCTTCAGCTCCTGCAGCCCGAACTGCTGCTCGATCGATTTCGTGACTTGCTTGCATAAATCGATCGTATAGCCGAGCGGCTCCTTAGCGTCGTTCACGAACGAAAACGGCCGCGCGTCGGCGCGGTAGGCGATGCGGATAACCTTCTTGGCAATGACCGATTTCAGCCGGCTGTCGGCAGGGACGTGAGTTTGCGCGGACGCCGCTGCCACGGATAGGAAAAGCGCACAGGACACGGCTGCCAACCGAAAAAGCATCCTCACACCGCAAAAGTCAAAAACGTTTCCTCGCATGGTTACACCTCAGCTTGTTTCAACCGGAAGACAGAGAAATCGATTTTAAACTTGGCAGCGCGGCAGGGCTAGCCACCCTCGTTGGGGAATTCCGTTCTGTTCGGCCGCCGATTAGGCACTACTTAACGGCCCTGGCCCGACTGTCCCCCGATCTAGGGCCGTTTTCTCTTACTTTTGCGGGTGTGCCAATTCCGAGCCTTCTTGTCATAGTCTTATGCAGCGGGGTGTCCTGATTTGCGCTGAGCGCCTCAGTTCGATTGAGGCTTTTTGGTTTCGCGTTTTTTGCCTTCGCCTTCCTTTTTAACTCTGCGCTCGTGATCCTCAAGGTGCTTAAGTGCGCTGACATACGTTCGAAGCGCTCGCTCGGCATCGAGCGTTGAGTGTCCAGAAGCCTTGAGTCTCGCAATTAGCTCGTGCTGGTCCGCAACAATCCGCCTGGCTTCACCGGCCCTTTGCGCAGCCAAAACCAGTGCAACCTTTTTCCTCGGCATGTGATCCGAATTTGCCGCTTCGCGTACTCTTCTAAGCCGCTGCAGTTAGCGAGGAGTCCTAAATGCCATAAACTGAGGTACAATCACTTTTATGACCGACCCGCAGACACCTCATTTCAAATGCCCGAACTGTACCCCTTTATGAGGTCGTACGGTGGTAGCAGGCCCGCAAAACGACCGCGAAATAACCTGCCGTGCTTGCGGCGGCTCCCTTCGCGGGCGCGAAGAACAATTCGTCCTCAAATACTTTCTTTTGCGGCGTTCTGGCGAATTTAAGCGGCGCAGATGTGGCGTCTTGTGATCGTCACGATGGGCATGCGAAACGGATAAGCGGACCTAACCGTGTCGTCTGCGTTCCGACGTTGACGATCCTTCATTGCCGCTTGGCGGCTTTCCGCTTCGACCGGGTTACGTGCTTCGGCGTTTCTGTGCCGGCCTTGATATGCGCGATTGTCTTGTGGATCGCCTTGTGCAGCTTGGTCGGATGATGGGTCGACGGATGGTGTCCGCGCTCGATCGCCTGCGCCATGCGCTCAAGCAACTCGGTGTCGTGCTCGTCGCGATACGGCTTCAAATCGAGGTCGACAGGGACCTTGCTGAGGCGTTCGTCGCCGATGTGCTTCACGTTTGCCTGCATGAACTCATCGTAGGCGCGCCAATTGATGCCGCACGCGCGCACCGCTGCTTGCTCGGCGCGGGCGGCGATTTGGTGTGCGTGTAGATAATGGAGGTTGAGCCGGTCGATCATCGTTTTCTCCACCTCCTCATGCAAAATGAGGAAACGATCGGTTTCGATGTCGCGCTCCTTGTGCTTGAATGTTTGTGGCATATGGCGGTCGATGTAGATGATCGTACCGTCCACGCTGTACCCGGCGAGATAGGGAATATCGTGTTCGCGGTCGAGCTTCTTGACGCGTCGCACGACGGCGTCGAGCGCGCGCTCCAGCATTAAACTGGAGACGTACCACTCCGGCAAACGCAGCCGCTTATGGGGCGCTGACGGATGACAATAGTGCAGCGGCATATTGGTCCTCGTGATCTACCGGAATATGCCCAAAAAAGACCCCGCCCATGCGGGGGATCGGGCGGTTTAGGTTTGCCGCAGTGACTGGCCAGTCTTATCAGTATCCAAATGACAGCCATATGACGCGAAATGAAAGCATATGGAATGAAATGGCGGGCGCGGCGTGATCAAGCGCGCCCTCGCGAACGACGCCTGACCCGGAATATTTTGGCGCCCAAATGTTTGTTACGTTCCGATGTCGATTTCCGTTTGACCCCTCCGGGCATGGGCACTTTGTTTGAACATATCCATTCTGACGGTCATTTCGCCGCGCGACGTGGACTCGGTTTTGGCTCGCCAACGATGGGGCTGCGTGCGGACGTGATCGCCTCGGTCATCGCTTCGGCCTGGGTTTCCGGCAACACCCCATCAAGGAACAAATGCGCCAAGCCGTGCACGAGCGCCCATGCCGCGATCGCCGCCAACTGTGAATTTTGCGCCGCGCGCCATCTGTCTTGCACGCCGCCCTGCAACCACTGGAACGCCTGATCGGCGGCGGACTTCAATTCCGGATAGTTGGCACGCTTCGCCAGCTCCGGGCCGAACATCAGCCGGAAAACGCCGCGCCGAGACAGCGCAAAGCGCACATAGGCCATTCCCATGGCGGACAAAAATCGCGTTCGCCGCGCGCAGCAGCGGCCAACGCAGCGCCGAAGTCGCGGAACCCTTCGGCGGCCACCGCCGCCAGCAACGATCCTTGTTGGCAAAATGGCGGTATGTCGCCGGCGCCGAGACGCCGACCCGGCGCGCCGTCTTACGCAGGCTGACGGCGCCGACGCCGCTCTCCTCGACCAAGGTCATGGCGGCTGCGATCAGCGCGGGCCTGAGCCCGCCATGGTGATAACGTCGTTTTTTTGATGTTGACATTGTTAACATCGTACCATAGTTTACACTGTAAACATAGACCTAGATCAAGGCCGGCGGCGAATTTTCGGCGCAGGGGAGACAGCTCGGCGACCCTGCGCCCGATCCGGCGGTCTTTTCCTCGGACCACACAGGGGAATGACCATGAAGACATTCTTCACCGTGAAGTTTGCGCTGGCGCCGTTCGTGGTGTTTTGGGCGCTGCTCGATCTCGCCTCCCCCGGCGCGGCGATCGCAGCCGGACTTATCCTGTCGATTGCCGGCGGCGCTTGGCGTTGGCACCGGCGCGAGATCAAGAGTCTGGAGATCGGCGGCCTCGCCATTTTTCCAGCGTTAGGACTCGCCGATCTGATCGCGCCCCAATGGGCCGACGCCAATGCGGCTTCGCTCTCATTCACCGGGCTCGGTTTGGTCTGCCTCGCAACAGTGGCTTTCAGAAAGCCCTGGACCGCGGATTATTCCCGTGCGGCGTTCGCCCAAGCCGCCGAGAGCCCGATTTTCGCGGCGGTCAACATGGTCCTCTCGGGTTTGTGGGGCGTGCTGTTCCTGCTCATAGCGGCGGCGCAAATGCTGCGGGCCGGCGTATGGGTCACGACCGGCATCGTTGTGATCGGCGCCCTGATCTCCATTTTCGGCCCGAAACTGCTCATCCGCTTCGCCATAGGGCGGTATATCGCCTCGCTCGAAACTTATAGATGGCCGGTGCCTGAGCTGGGCGGCGCCAAGGGCGGCTCGGATTTCGACGTGGCTGTGGTTGGCGCCGGCATCGGCGGACTGACGGCCGCGGCCCTCCTCGCCGACGCCGGACTGAAGGTCATCGTCGCCGAGCATCATGTTGTGCCGGGCGGGTTCTGTCATACGTTCCTTCGCAAGGCGCACCATCAGGGCAAGCCCTGCCTCTACCGGTTCGATGCCGGTCCGCATGATTTTTCCGGGCTATGGCCCGGCGGCTCCGTCGCCTCGGTCCTCGAACGTCTCGGCGTGGCGCAAAAGCTCGAGTGGCATTACGTCGATCATACCTATCACTTGCCGGGTGCCACACTTAGACGTGCCGCGCGACTGGCACGACTACGTGCGCGAGCTCGGACGCCTGTTCCCGGCGAGCGCTGCGGGTTTCGAGACGCTATTTGCCGACATCCGCGCCATCTACGACGGTCTGTTTTCGACCGGACGCGACAATGGCGGCATCCCCGGCTTGCCGACCAACGTCGACGCCTTGCTCGCCTATCCGCGTGAACATCCGCTTGTCTTTCATTGGCAAGACAAGCCGTTCGGCGAGCTCGTCGCGCAGCATATTCGCGATCCGAAAGCGCATCAGGTGGTCAATGCGTTGATCGGTTATATCAGCGACGGGTCGGAAGTGCTGACCTGCGGCCAGATGGTCCCAATATTCGGCTATTACTTCCATGGCGGCACCTATCCGGCCGGCGGCTCCGGACGGTTCGCCGATGTCCTCGTCGAGGCGATCGAAGCGCGTGGCGGTGAGGTTCGGCTCAAGACCCGCGTCGCCGGCATTGCGATCGAGGACGGCCGGGCCGCCGGCCTCGTCCTCGGCGACGGCACGCGGATCAAAGCCAAGGCCGTTGTCTCGAACGCCGACATGAAGCGCACCTTTCTCGATCTGGTCGAGGCGCGACACCTGCCGGCGGATTTCCGCGCGCGCATCGCCGCGGCTGAGCCCGCCAATTCCGCCTTCATGGTCCATCTCGGTGTCGATTTCGTGCCGAACGTCAGGCCGGCGCACATGTATCGGGCGATCGTATCGGCGTCGAAACTCTGTCCTTGGTCGACCCGACTGCCGCACCGCCCGGCCACGCGACCATCATGATCTTCAAGATGGTGCCGCATGCGGAGGCCCAGAGCTGGTTCCCGGCCGAGGGCGGTGACGACTGGAAGGAATGGCGCCGTTCCCCGACTACGAGGACCGCAAGACCGCGTTCGGCGACCGTTTGATCGCAGCGGCGGAAAAGGTCATTCCAGGCCTTTCGAGCCACATCGTCTATCGCACCGATGCGAGCCCGGTCACTTATGCGCGTTATGATTTGACCAGTGCAGGCTCGATCTACGGGATGTCCAAGCCCGCCCGGCTCAAAGGCGCGAAGAGCCCGGTGCCCGGGCTCATCATCGCCGGAAGCGCGACCCACGGCGCCGGCGTCGAAGCGGCGGTGATCTCCGGCGCATGTGCCGCCAACGCCCTTGTTCCGGGCCTCCTGTGCGCGGCCGGCGGCGAAGACACAGCGCAACATGCGGCGCACCGGCGAACATTCCGCACCTGCGGTGGAGAGTTCACTTTTGCAGGTCTAGCTGCTCACAATCTCGATTTTGAGCGCACCGCTGGCATAATCCGCAGGCGCCGCTGCAGCTCTACGGCCCACCGAACGCCTTGAAGGTGATGATGGTGCGCGTGTCGGCGACGCCGGGGATGGTTTGCACCTTCTCGGCGATGAAATGACCGATATCGGTGTCGGCTCGACGTAGAATTTCACCAGCAAATCGAAATCGCCGGCGGTCGAATAGATTTCCGAGGCGATCTCGGCGTCCGCAAGCCTGTTGGCCACCTCGTAGGACTTGCCGAGCTGGCACTTGATCTGCACGAAGAAGGGAACCATGCGCGCCTCCGACCCTGGGACTAGCAAACTTAGAGCATTTTCCGGAGTAGTGGTCACCGGTTTCCGCGGAAAGTGCGACATGGTCGAAGAAATTCCGGGCCGCAGGCTCGGCGTCGAGGATCGAGTCGGAAAGACCACAAATGCACGCGACCGGTCGAGCTTGCCGATATCGCCGCCGACATTCTGGCGCGGATTCGCGACCGGGCGCCGCGCGTGCATTGCATGACCAATAAGGTGGCGCAGCACTATACGGCGAACATGCTGCTCGCCGCCGGCGCGGTGCCGTCGATGACGATCGCGCGCGAGGAGTCGTCTCCTTCGTCGCCAGCGCCGATGCGCTTCTGGTCAATCTCGGCACCTTCGATGCCGAACGCCGCGGCGCGATCGATGTGGCGCTCGGCGCGGCGCAGCGGCGCGCATGCCCTGGGTGCTCGATCCGGTCTTCATCGAGTTGACGCCGGCGCGCGCGCAATTCGCGCGCAAGCTGCTGAGCGCGGCCCGGCGGTCGTGCGGCTCAATCACCGCGGAGTTCGCCGCGCTGTCCGGCGGCGAGCCGCCGGCGACGCGCCGGCGCGCTTTGCCAAGGGCAGGGCGACAGTCGTCGCGGCTCACCGGCGGCATCGACCTCGTGACCGACGGCTCGCGCCGCGCCGTGATCGCCAACGGCCATCCGCTGATGGCGCTGGTCACCGCCATGGGCTGCGCCGGCGTCGGCGCTGGTCTGCGCCGCGCTGGCGGTCGAGAGCCGATGCCTGGCTCGCGACGACCGCGGCGCTCGCCGCGTTCGGCGTCGCCGGCGAAATGGCCGCGCAGGACGCCGCGGACCCGGCAGCTTCGCCGTCGCGATCATCGACGCGCTGCATCGCCTCGACCGCGCGACTTTGCGGACGCGGACGAAAGTGTCATGATGAGCCGTCGACCTCCGCCTCAACGCCATCGTCGATCCCGAGCGCGCCGGCGGGCACGATCTCGTCGATCTCGCGCGCCGCGTCGCCGAGGGCGGGGCGACTCTGCTGCAATTGCGCGACAAGCGCAGCGAAACGCGGGCGATGGTCGCGGCGGCCCGCGCGATCAAGGCGGCGCTGGCGCCGTTCGCGGTGCCGTTCGTCGTCAACGACCGCATCGACGTGGCGCTCGCCGCCGGCGCCGACGGCGTGCATATCGGGCCGGACGACATGGCGGTCGAAGATGCGCGGGCCTTGCTCGGGCCGGACGCGATCATCGGCCTGTCGATCAAGACGGTTGACGCAGGCCGCGGCGGCGCCGGTCGAACTCATCGACTATGCCGGCATCGGCGGCGTCTATGCGACGCTCTCGAAAGAGCAGAAGAGCGCGCCGATCGGCACCGAAGGGCTTGGCGCGGATTATCGGCGTGCTCCGGCGCCGCGCGGAAAAACTGCCGCTCTGCGGCATCGCCGGCATCGACGCCGGCAACGCCGGCGCAATCATCGCCGCCGGCGCCGACGGCGTCGCCGTCATCTCGGCGTTGTCGCTTGCGCCCGATCCGGCCGCCGCCGCGCGCGGCCTGCGCGAAATTGTCGATGCCATGCTGGCGAAGCGAGGCACGTGATGAGAAGGGGGCGTCCCGATTCGAGGAGGAAGCGAAGCAATCCAGTTCGCGGCCCAGCGTCTGCGCTTTTCTCGCATCGCTGCTCTACTGCTACCAGGATGTTGCTGAACTGCCAGGGATCGTCGCGATCGACGTTCTCGGGGAACAGCCCGCCGCGGTGGTCGAGCGGGCGTCCATTCGGTATAGCGGCCGATCACCGGGCCGAGATAGGGCCGCTGGATTTCGAGGCAGCGCCGGAAATCCATCTCGTCGGCCTCGACGATGCCGCGGTCGGGATTCTCCAGCATCCAGACGATGCCGGCGAGCACGGCCGAGGTCACCTGCAAGCCGGTGGCGTTCTGATAGGGCGCGAGCCGCCGCGTCTCCTCGATGGAGAGCTGCGAGCCGTACCAATAGGCGTTCCTGGCGTGGCCGTAGAGCAGCACGCCGAGTTCGTCGATGCCGTTGACGATGTCGCCGCTCGTCGAGAATCTTCCACTCCGGCTGCGGCTGCCATGCGGCACCGGCCATCTCGTGCAGCGACAGCACGGCGTCGTCGCAGGGGTGATAGGCGTAGTGGCAGGTCGGCCGATAGACGACTTTGCCTTCCTCGCGCAGCGTGAAATAGTCGGCGATCGAGATCGACTCGTTGTGCGTGATCATGAAGGCGTGCTGCGCCTGCGCGGTCGGCGTCCAGGAGCGCACGCGCGTGCCGGCGCCCGGCTGCGTCAGATAGATGGCGGCATCGCAGCCGAACTCGTGACGGCGCCCGTTCGCCGGCATCGTTTTTCTCGTGCGTGCCCCAGCCGAGCTCCGACGGCTGCAGGCCCTCGGCGCAAAAACCTTCGACCGACCAGGTGTTGACGAATATGCCGCGGGGTTTTGGGTCGCGCGCGCGCTGGGTGTCGCGCTCGGCGATATGGATGCCCTTGATGCCGGCGCGCTGCATCAGCCGCGCCCAATCGGCGCGGGTCTTTGGCTCGTCGACCGTAAGGCCGATCTCGGCGGCGACGTCGAGCAGCGCCTGCTTGACGAACCACGACACCATCCCGGGATTGGCGCCGCAGCAACTCACGGCGGTGACGCCGCCGGGCCGGCGGCGGCGCAATTCCAGCACGCCTTCGCGCAGCGCGTAGTTCGAGCGCGCGGAGATCGACAAATTGCGGTCGGTATAAAGTCCGGGCCACGGCTCGACCACGGTGTCGATGTAAAAGGCGTCGAGGTCCTTGGCGAGTTCCATCAGATCGACCGAAGAGGTATCGACCGAGAGGTTGACGATCATGCCGCGGCCCGGCCCGGCGGTGAGCAGCGGGGCGAGCACGTCGCGGTAGTTCTCCTTGGTGATCGCCGCATGGATGAAACGCAGCTGCCGGTCGTCGAGCAGGCGGCGATCCGCGTCCTCCGGCGCGATGACGACGAATTTCGACCGGTCGAAGGCGAGGTGCCGCTCGATCAGTGGCAGCGTCCCTTTGCCGATCGAGCCGAAGCCGATCATGACGATCGGGCCATCGAAACGCGCGTGCAGGGGCCAAGCGGTGGTGAGCTTCAGTCATGACATTCATGTTCGTCGTTGCTCCTGGAATTCAAGTGAAAGTCATCACCATGGCCCACTCTTTCCCGCCCTTGATCATGGGCCGCATCGGCATTTTGTTGGAGCATGATCTTTGCCAAGAACTGGTATCCACTTTTCGGGATCATGCTCCAGGAGGCGTGATGGAAAGGGAGCCGGCAGCGCCGGCTCCCGGCGAGGTCAGATGTGGAACGTCTTCGGCGGCGCAAAGCCGTTGAAGGCGACGGCCGAATAGGTCGCTGTGTAGGCGCCGGTGCCTTCGATCAGCACTTGTCGCCGATCTCCAGGCTCACCGGTAGCAGATACGGCTGTCTCTCGTACATCACGTCGGCCAAATCGCAGGTCGGGCCGGCGAGCACGCAGACACGGTCGAAAGCGACGGGCGCTGCACCCGAGATGCCGCCTTCGCGGTGTCAACCTTTAGAGAGCCGACGAGACCAGAGAAGCGGATGCCCGCCGACCGGCACGCGGCCACAGGCACGTGCGAAATTGGGCGGTCGCGACATAATCGCGATGACTGCGCGGTGCAAGAGTTTTTTACGGCGGCGAGGTTTTTTTCGTGGATGCGGGCGCAAACGGTTACGCGACAGCTGCGGTGGCGCGTAGGTGTGAGCGATCACGTCATGCGGGCTCGATCTGAAAGCCGGTGGCAATCGCACGCCGCGTGTACGATAAACTGACGGTCTGCCAGCCTCTTTCCGCCAGCCGGAAGGGGCGATCGGAGAGAAGAACGATGAGCGTTCCCATCGCCCTGACCATCGCCGGCTCGGATTCGAGCGGCGGCGCCGGCATCGAGGCGGATCTGAAAACCTTTTCCGCGCTCGGCGTCTATGGCGCCTGCGTCATCACCGCGCTGACGGCGCAGAACACCAAGGGCGTCTTCGCCATCCATGATGTGCCGGCGGACTTTATCGCCGCGCAGATCAACGCGGTGTTCACCGATCTCGATGTCGGCGCGGTGAAGATCGGCATGCTCGCCAACGCGCCGGCGATCGACGTTGTCGCCGCCGCGCTCGACCGCTATCGCCCGCCGCAACGTCGTGCTCGATCCGGTGATGGTCGCGAGCTCCGGCGAACGGCTGCTGCGCGAGGACGCGCTCGGCCGCTGCGCGACCTGATCCGGCGCGTGCGCGTGCGTCACGCCCAATCTGGCGGAAGCCGCGGCGCTGCTCGACGCGCCGCTCGGCGCGCGACGAAAGCCGAGATGCGCGCGCAGGCGGAAAAGCTGCTCGCGCTCGGCGCCGGCGCGGTGCTGATCAAGGGCGGCCATGGCAGCGGGCCGGAAAGCGTCGATCTTCTGGTGACGCCGACGGCGCCTTGCGGTTCGCGGCGCCGCGCGCTGGCGACCCGCAACACCCACGGCACCGGCTGTACGCTCGCTTCGGCGGTCGCCGCCGGCTCGCCAAAGGGCTGCCGCTCGAAGAGGCGGCGAGGACAGGCCAAGGACCTATGTCAGCGCCGCAATCGCCGCGGCGGACCGGCTTGCCGTCGGCTCCGGCCGCGGTCCGCTGCATCATTTTCACGCTTGGTGGTAGGCTTTCGAGTAGCTCGGAAAATTGCTACCGCTTACATGGCTTCGGGGCTCATCGGGAGACCACGACAATGCGCGCCATACTGCGTTCCATGGCGGCGATGGCGGCGCTGGCGGCGCTGGCGGTGCTACTGGCGGCTGGTCACGCGTCAGCGGCGGAATATGAGATCGCAAACCAGCCCGGCGTCGTTTATGCCGAACACGACGGAACCAAACTCGTCGGCGACCTCTATCTGCCCAAGGGGCGCGCCAAGGCGCCGGTCTTGGTGGCGATTCATGGCGGCGGGTGGCAGGTCGGCAGCCGGGCGTTCTACAGGTATTGGGGCCTGTTTCTCGCCCGCAACGGCTATGCGGTGTTTGCGATCGACTACCGGTTGGGCAAAGAGGGCGCCTATCCCGCCGCCGTCTACGACGCCAAGGCGGCCATCCAGTTCGTGCGGGCGAAGGCCGCCGCATTCGACATCGATGCGGACCGCATCGGTCTGATGGGCGACTCCGCCGGAGGCCATCTGGCGGCGATCATTGCGCTCGCCGGCGACCAGTTCAATTCGGCCTACCGCGACGATGCCAACGCCGCCACGCCGCCAACGTCAAGGCCGTGGTCGGCTTCTACGGCGTCTACGACTTGCTGGCGCAGTGGACCCACGACCTGACCACACGCCCGCGCGACAACATCGTGGAAAAATTCCTCGGCGCCTCACCGACGCAGAACCGCCGCATCTATTTCGACGCTTCGCCGATCAGCTACGCCACGGTCGATCGCAACCAGGTGCGCTTTCTGCTCATTCACGGCACCGACGACGACATCGTCGATCCGCCGACCCAGTCCGGTGCATTTCTGACGGCGCTCGGCCAGGCCGGATTTTTCGTGCGCCGGATCGTCATTCCCGGCGCCGGACATTTCTGGTCGTCCGACCCGTTCGAAAGCGAGCCCCGCAGCTACAGCGCGCAGGCGATCCCGCGGCTGCTGCGCTTTCTCGAAAGCTCGCTGTGAGTTCCAACGAAGGCGGCGTCGCAGTTACGACGCACCGCCATAACACAAGGGAGGAAATCGTCATGTTGAAATCAATCATGGTCGACTGCCGCGGTTGCGCTCGCCGTCACGGCGTGGGTCCTGCTGCCGATGCGCAGCCACGAGGCGGTCGGCGCAATCCGCGCCGCTCTTTATCAATGCGGTCGAATACGACATCGTGCCGGGCCAGATCGACAACTTCCTTGCGGCGCTCAAGGAGAACGGCGCGGCTCGGTGAAGGAGCCGGGCTGCCGCGAGTTCGACATTGCGGTCTCGCAAAAGGATCCGAACCACGTGTTCATACTTCGAGGTCTACGACAACGCCGCGGCCGCGGAAGCGCACCGGGCGACCGATCATTTCAAGAAATACCAGGCGGCCACCAAAGACATGGTCGCCAAGCGTGAAGCCAGACCCCTTTGGTCGGTCGCGATGAATATGAAGGGCATGTGACCGGCGCCGCAACCGATCGGGGAAAGCATGGCAGTGAAGAAGAAAGGCGCCGTCGGTGTCGTCGGTCTCGGCATCATGGGCGGCGCATTCGCGCAAAATCTCCTCGCCGCGGGCTGGCGCGTCATCGGCTACGACATCGCCGCGGCGCGCCGGCGCGCGCTGAAGCGCGCCGGCGTCGAAATCGCCGCCGATGCCGGCGAGCTGGCGCGCCAGGCGCCGACCATCATCTTGAGCCTGCCCAGCCCCGCCGCGCTCGCGGCGACCGTTGCCGCCATCGTCAAGGCCGGCGTGCCGCGCCGCGTGGTGATCGAGGCCTCGACCTTCACGCTCGCCGACAAGGCCGCCGCCGAGGCGGCGTTGCGCAAGGCCGGGCACGTCCTGCTCGATTGCCCGGTGAGCGGCACCGGCTCGCAGGCCAAGGTCAAGGACATTGTCGTCTATGCCTCGGGCGGCGCCGCCGAGATCAAGCGGCTACGCCCGCTGTTCGCCGCGTTCAGCCGCGCCGTGCACGATCTCGGCGAGTTCGGCAACGGCAGCCGCATGAAATACGTCGCCAACCTCCTGGTCGCCATCCACAACGTGGCGAGCGCGGAGGCGATGGTTTTGGGCATCAAGGCCGGGCTGCCGCCGCAGCTCGTCTACGATCTGGTCAGGGCCGGCGCCGCCAATTCGCGCGTGTTCGAGCTGCGCGCGCCGATGATGGTGAAGGACCGCTACGACGATCCGACGATGCAGATCTCGACCTGGCAGAAGGACATGGATGTCATCGGCGGCTTCGCCCAGGCGCTCGGCGCGCCGACGCCATTGTTCTCGGCAACGCTGCCGATCTATGCCGCCGCGATGTCGACCGGTCACGGCGCGCACGACACCGCCGCCGTCTGCGCCGTGCTGGAGGCGATGGCGGGGGTCAAGCGCGGCAAGGCGAAAGCGCGACACAAACGTAAGCGTAGCAGCTAGTTAGGCCCAGCGTGCGTTCGAACAGGAGGCGACCATGGAGAAGTATCGGCACTACATCGACGGTGAGTTCGTCGAGCCGTCGTCGGGGAGCTACTTCAAGTCCTTTGACCCCTACCTCGGCCGAGCCCCTGGGCGCTCGTCGCACGGGGCGGCGCGGCGATGTCGAGCGCGCCGTCGCGGCGGCGCACCGGGCCTTCACCAACGGCGCGTGGCCGGGCTGACCGCCAGCCAGCGCGGCGCCCTGCTGCGCCGTCTCGGCGATCTTGTCGCGCGCGAACGCGAAGCGGCTGGCCGACGATCGAAGTGCGCGACAACGGCAAGCTGATCGCCGAGATGCTGGCGCCAGCTCAGCTACATGCCGCAGTGGTACTACTACTTCGGCGGACTGGCCGACAAGATCGAGGGCGCGGTCATCCCGATCGACAAGACGGGCTTTTCAACTACACCCGCTACGAACCGCTGGGCGTGGTGGCCGGCATCACGCCGTGGAACTCGCCGCTGCTGCTGACCGCCTTGCAAGCTCGCGCCCGGCGCTGGCGGCCGGCAACACCTTCGTGGTCAAGCCGTCCGAGTTCACCTCAGCGTCCACGCTCGAGTTCGTGCAAGCTGGTCGAACGAGGCCGGCTTCCCGCCGGGCGTGGTCAACGTCGTCACCGGCTTCGGCACCGACGTCGGCACGCCGCTGGTCGACGCATCCGCTGGTCGGCCAAGGTTGCCTTCACCGGCAGCGGACGCGACCGGGCGCGCGCATCAACGAGACCGGCGGCGCGGCACTTCAAGCGGGTCACGCCTGGAACTGGGCGGCAAGTCTCCCAACATCGTGTTCGACGACGCCAACCTGGACGACGCGGTGAACGGCGTCGATCTCCGGCATTTTCGCCGCCACCGGGCAGACCTGCATCGCCGGCTCGCCGCCTGCTGGTGCAGGACAGCATCCACGACGACTTCGTCGACAAGCTGCTCGCGCTCGCCCGGACGGCGCAGGATGGGCAACCCGCTCGAGATGCCACGCAGGTCGGCCCGGTGACCACGCCGCCCCAGTACGAGAAGGTGCTGGGCTACATCGACATCGCCAAGAAAGAAGGCGCCAAGCTGCGTGCTCGGCGGCGGGCCCGCGAAGCGTCCCGAATGCGGCGAAGGCTGGTTCGTCGAGCCGACCATCTTCACCAGCGTCAACAACGAGATGCGCATCGCGCAGGAGGAAGTGTTCGGGCCGGTGCTGTCGGTGATCCGCTTCAAGGACGAGGACGACGCCGTGCGCATCGCCAACGATGGCGCTTCGGTCTCGCCGCGGGCGTCTGGACGCAGAGACCTCGCCGCGCGCATCCGCGTGGTCGGAGCGCATCCAAGCCGGCACCGTATGGGTGAACACCTATCGCGCCGTTAGCTACATGTCGCCCTTTGGGGGTTACAAGGACTCCGGCATTGGGCGCGAGAACGGCGCGGACGCGATCCGCGAATACCTGCAGGTGAAGAGCGTCTGGATAATATCAGCGCGTCGACGGCCAATCCCTTCGTGATTCGCTGAGCGTGTGTTCCGACTGTGCGAACGACCACCCCGCGAGGGGGAGGGCAAGATGAAATACAACGTCACGAGCTGGCCGACGGGCCCCAGACCAGCGGCGTTACCGTGAGCTTTGCGCCTTCCGCTTCGTAGGCCGGAGCGTGCTTGCGGCGCAGTTCATCGAGGCGCGTGAAATCGGCATTACCGAACTGGGTCACATGCGGGATGGCGTTCCAGTTTTCCCACATGCGCCTCGCGATAACCTGGCGCGACAGCGCAACCGGCACCTTCGTTACCGACCCCCACTTCGAGAATCGATGCGATCTGGCGGTGGTCTTGAAGCCGCGGCATCCGTGCTTTCCGGGACCGCCGATTGCTGGATCCATGTTGCGCGTCTTCAGCGCGTGACAAACGGGTTGGCGGTCACGACGCGCGCGCCGGTCAGGCTTCGATGGTCCCTACGGACGCGCCGACGTCCACGCAATCGCCCGCTTGGGCGCGAATCTCGATCACCACGCCGCTAACCGGTGCCTCAATCGCCACGTTGGTCTTCTCGGTCTCGACTTCGAGCAGCTCGGCGCCCTTTTCGACGCGGTCACCGACCTTTACGCGCCAGGCAATGACCTCGCAGTCGACGGTGTCCATGCCCAGTTTTGGAATTGGATGTCATGGGTGCTCACGCCCGTATCTCCTTCATGCTCGTCCGACAGGCTTCCAGGAGCCGCTCCGGCGAAGGCAACACGTAGCTGTCGAGCGCAAGACTGAACGGCACCGGGACATCGGCGTGCGTGATGCGGCGCACCGGCGCGCGCAACGAGTGCCACGCTTTATCGGCGACGACCGCAGAAATCTCCGCCGCAAACCCGCAAGTCCGGTTCGAAGTTGTCGGATGCTACGATGCGCCCGGTCTTGCGGACCGAACTTAGGAGCGTGTCGTGGTCCAAAGGTAACAGACTGCGCGGGTCGATCACTTCGGCCGACACGCCCATCGTGGCAAGAGTTTCGGCGCACTTAAGCGCGTCGGGCACGAGTGGCCCGAGCGCCACAATCGTGATGTCGTTCCCCTCGCGGGCGATCCGTGCCCGACCCAGGGGGGTAACGTAGTCGCCGTCAGGGACCGGACCCTTATTCGCCAGCAGGGCCGCAGGGGCGAAAATCATGACCGGGTCGTCCTCGCGGATTGCCGCCTTCATAAGCCCTTTGGCGTCCTCGGGCGTGGACGGCATCACCGTCTTCATCCCCATATGCACGAGCAATGGATACGGATGGTCCGAATGCTGCCCGGACAGACCGCGGCGGGCCCCGGACGCAATGACGACATAGGTAACAGGGAACCCTCGAGCCCTGACCACCCATCATGTAACGAAGTTTCTGAGCCTGATTATACAAGCTGATCAAAAGACACGAATACCAGGGCACTGATCTGATACTCGACGACCGGACGCATGCCTGCAATGGCGGCGCCCGTGGCGAGCCCGGTGAAGCCCGCTTCGGATATTGGCGTGTCGTACACCCGCGTCGCACCGAATTCCTGGGAACAGTCCCTTCGTCAGCCCGCGCACGCTGTTGCGCAGGTCCTCTCCAAGGACGAACACCGCATCATCGCGCAGCATCTCCTCGCGCAATCCCTCCCGCATCGCCTCTAAGAGGCTGACCCGAAAATAAGTGGAGTGATCTCAGTCACTTGTGATTCTGTCGAGTTGCGCATCAAGACGGAGTCACAGGATGTGGACCAAGGTCACCCGAAAGAAGTATGGACGCGAAAAGCTGCGCTATGCAAGCGACACGACGGATGAGGAATGGGCATTGATCGAGCCATTGCTGCCGCCGCCTGCGAAGGGGCGCGGGCGGCCGCGCACAATGGATTTGCGATCGGTCGTGGACGCCCTGTTTTACATTGCGCAGAGCGGGTGTCAGTGGCGGATGCTGCCGAAGAACTTTCCGCCCTACACGACGGTACAACGATATTTTTATCCGTGGCGTGACAGTGGTCTGTTGCGCCAGATCAACCACGTTCTGGTGATGCAGGCGCGTGAGCTTGAAGGCCGCGAAGCGAGCCCGACGGCGGGCGTATCGACAGCCAGTCGGTCAAGACGACGGAAGAGCAATACATGATGAACGAAGAGACGGAAACATAA
>CAWISY010000100.1:0-10044 GCA_963838455.1 Bryobacterales bacterium | reverse complement strand
TGCGCAAGCCGCTGAGCGACGCAGTGCTGCGGTTGGCTGTGGCCTCGCTGGGCTCGCTGCTGGCCGTTCTAGTGATCACCTTTCTGGCCACCAATCTGGCGCTGCGCCCGCTCAAGCGATTGGATCAAACCATCGACCGCATCGTGCAGGGCAACTACGCGGGGGAGCAGTCTCCGCACGCGGCGCCCAAAGAGTTCGCCGTGCTGGAAAGCAAGCTCAACCTGCTGGGCCAGCAATTCCGCGGCGCGCGCGAAAACGCGACCGAACTGCGCCACGACGTGGATCAACTGCTGGAGCGCATGGCCTCACAACTGGACGTGGCTTCACGGCTGGCGGCCATCAGCCGCCTGACCGGCGGCGTAGCGCATGAGATGAAGAATCCGCTGAACGCCATCGCCCTGCGCCTGGATTTCCTGCGCGCCAAGCTGGGCGCGCCGGAAGAGGAGCTGAACAAGGATATCGACGTTCTGGCCAAGGAAATAGCCCGCCTGGACCGCGTCGTGAAAACCTTCCTGGATTTTTCGCGGCCCGTGGAGGTTCACTTCACCGATGTAGATCTGTCGGCGCTCACGCGGGAAGTAGCTGACCTGATGACGCCGCCGGCGCGCGTGGCGCACATCGCGGTGGAGCTCGAACTTCCTCCCGGGCCGGTGTTCCTGCGCGGCGACGCCGACCTGCTCAAGCAGGCGATCCTGAACCTGGTGAACAATGCCATCGAAGCCATGCGCCAGGGCGGCAGGCTGCGCCTGGCCACGGCCGCATCCAACGGGTCGGTGAGCCTGGAGGTCGCCGATAGCGGCCCCGGCATCCCCGCGGCGCAGCGGGATCGCGTCTTCCAGCTTTACTTCACCACCAAGTCCACGGGCTCCGGCATCGGTTTAGCCCTTACATACCGCGCAGTACAGTTGCATAATGGTACTATCGCGTTCGATAGTGAGGAGGGAAAAGGCACGACCTTCCGCCTCCAGTTCCCGGCTTCCATCCACCATGCCTGACTCCCTGCTGAATTCGAGAGCAGCGGCCACCCTGGGTCTAATCCACACGGATCAGATCCGGGCGCCTCAAATCCAATTGGACCGGACCCGGGCAAATCGGCTTCGCCATGTGCCGATGGCGGCGCTGGCAATGGCGATTTTGTTCACCACCGGGTGTAGCTTGTTCCCCAAGAAGCAGGTCCGCGTTTACGTTCCTCCGCCGGTGCAGCATCCGGCGCCGCCGCCTTTGAAACTGGCCGAGGGCGAGCCTCCAAAGCTGGCAGTCGAAGCCGACGTCGATCTCAGTGGTCTGACTCCGGAGATTGTGTTCTTGCCGCCACCGGCGCCGGTGACGCCGACCCGTCCCAGGCCGCCGGTGGTGGCTGCTCCCAAGCCGGCTCCCGTGGCGCCGGTCGCGCCAGAGCCGCCCCCGCCCAAGATCGCGCTGATTCTGCCAGCCGAGCAGTTGCGTGCCTATAACAGCGAATTAGACGGGATTCTGGACCGGGATCAGAGGGCTTTGGAGGCGCTGGCCCGAAAGAATCTGGCAGCGGAGGAGCGCGATAGGATGGCGCAGATTCGGGAACTGCTGACACAAGCAAGGCAGGCGAGGGAACAGGATCTGGTGACTGCCGTCAGCCTGGCGAGACGTGCGGACACGCTCACGACAAACCTGAGCCAACGCCTGCCTTGAAAAGGCGCGCACTCCGCTTTTCAGCAGGGAATGCGCGCCCGTCGTCCCAAGCATGGCCGCCGGGTCGGAGGGTCCGGCCGCCGGACTTTAGGACAAATTTTTGCCGGCGCGCGAGTCGCAGAAACTCGGGGCGCGCCGGCAAGCCTTACTGATGCGAACGAATGCAAAAGCCGGTCGGCAAAGCCTGCCAGCTTACTGCTGCGCCTGCGCGGCTTACTGCTGCGCCTGCGCTACCGAGGCGTTCGCGCTCTCCGGCACAAACAGCCGGACTTCCACGCGGCGATTCTGCTTGCGGCCGTCGCGGGTCTTGTCGTCGGCCACCGGCTGCGCCCAGCCCGAACCCAGCGTGTCGATCGAGCGCACCGGGATCTTGTGCTCATTGTTCAGGTAGCGCGCCACCGCGTCGGCGCGCTTTTGGCTCAGCTCATCGTTCACCGAAGCCGGGCCGGTCTTGTCGGTGAAACCCTGCACTTCGATGACGAAGCGGTCCAGACCCTCCGACTGCTTGGCGAAGTCGTCCAATTCCTTCTTGGCGTCGTCGGTCAGCTTGTACTGGCCCGTGGCGAACAGCACCGTGGCGTTCTTCACCATCTGGTACTTATTCATCGCATCCATGGTCCGCTCCAGACGGTTCAGGCCCTGGTCGGCGAACTGGCGAGCGCCATCCGCGGATTGCTGGGCGCGCCCGGCGGCCTGGTTGGCTTCCTGCGCCGCGGTGTTGGCCTGCGCCGCCGCTTGTCCGGCCTGCGTGGCCTTGGCGTCGGTATCGGTCAGCCGCTCCTTGGTCCGCGAAAGGTCGGTGCTCACTTCGGTGAGCTGTTGGCCCTGGGCGGCGATGGTCTTATCCTGTTCCGCATTCTTGGCGTCGTTCTTGGTCTCCACGCTATTGACGTGGGCTTCAACCGGGGCCACCGTTTGGGCTACATACTTCTTGGTAGCGCAGCTTGCGCTGAAAAAGCTTAACGCGACTGCGCCGGCCATGGTGATATATGTTCTGGTCATTGTCTTCCTTCCTCCTACACTGATCTTGATATGGACTACTTGCTCCCGCCGACTCTAAACATTTCTGTTGCTAATTGTACCGTCGAACCGCAACGGTTTTTCATGTATGCGATCCCTCTGCTGCGTCCCGCTTTGAACGGCCTCCGGGCCGGGCTCGCCCAAAAAGGTATGTGAGCCAGCCAAACCCGGAGAACCGAGCCCGCGGGAGCAACCACGGGATCTTGCGCCACCGGCACGGAGCGATGCTCCGTTGTGCCAGCGACCTGTAGAAGCGCGGCGCGAAGTCCTTGCGGTAGAAGATTCCCGGCGGTGGCCGGAAAATACTTCCCTTCGATACCGCTAACTGCTTGATTCTGTGCCCCAAGCAACTTCATGCAAGGGGTTGGAGCATGTGAGGGGCCACAGTATTTCCGGCTAGCGCAGCGGTACAATTAATTTGTCTAAATGTCATTCCCCATCCATCGCAAACGCCGCCTCCGCGTCTCGGAGTCCATGCGGCGCCTGGTCCGCGAAAACCACCTGGAACCCTCGCAGTTCGTATTACCCCTGTTCGTGGTCCCCGGCGACGGCGTCCGCAAACCGATCAGCTCCATGCCCGGCAACTATCAGCTTTCCATCGACGAATTGGTCAAGGAATGCGATACGGCGTATGCCCTAGGCATCGGCGGCGTGATCCTGTTCGGCATCCCCGACGCCAAGGACGAATCGGCGACCGGCGCCTACGCGGACGACGGCATCGTCCAGCAGGCCTTGCGCGCGGTGCGCAGGACGCTGCCCAAGCTGCTGTTGATCACCGACGTCTGCAACTGCGAATACACCAGCCACGGCCATTGCGGCAAGGTCGTCGACGGCGATGTCGATAATGACTCAACACTGGAATGGCTGGCTGCTTCCGCCGTCTCGCACGCGCGCGCCGGAGCCGATATCGTCGCGCCCTCGGACATGATGGACGGGCGCGTCGGAGCCATTCGCGCCGCGCTCGACAAGAATGGCTTCGAGAAGATTTCGGTTCTGGCCTACGCGGCCAAGTTTGCCTCCGCTTTCTACGGTCCCTTCCGCGAAGCCGCGGAATCCGCGCCGCAGTTCGGCGACCGCCGCACGTATCAGATGGACCCGGCTAACGGCCGCGAGGCGATGCATGAAATGGAGCTCGATTTCGAGGAGGGCGCGGACATGCTGATGGTCAAGCCCGCGCTTCCCTACCTGGACCTGATCCGCCAGGCGCGCGACCGCTTTCCGGTGCCGATCTCGGCTTACCAGGTTTCCGGCGAATTCAGTATGCTGATGGCGGCGGTGGAGCGCGGATGGCTGGAGTATGAGCGGGCCATGCTCGAATCGCTGACCTCGATCCGCCGCGCTGGCGCCGACTTCATCCTCACTTACTTCGCCTTCGATGCCGCGCGAATCATTGGATAAGCGGGCTGAGCGCATCGCCGGTTTCTGCGCCGTCGCGTGCCTGGCCGTTTCCGCGCTGCTGCTGGGGCAGCCGTACTTTTCGAACGCTTCTTTACCGGTGCGCGGAATCACCGATCCGGTGATCGCCATTCAAGCCGCGCGCAGCATTCCCGACGTCGACTATGTGCTGGGAGAATCCCCCGGCCCGGACCGCGAAGTGATGCGGATGAAGGAGCGCATCGGTTTCGTCTTCATCGCCGCGTATACGGCGCTGTTCCTGACGCTGGCCCTGCTGCTGCTGCGCTCCGGCGGAATCGGGCGCGCGCTGGCTCCGGCTGCCGCGGTCTGCGCTGTGGCGGCCGCGGCGTTTAATGTCGCAAGCAACCTCGCGGTGCTGCGTATCCTCGACCTGCATCTTTATGAAACCACCGCGGCGATGATCAACCAAATCCGCAGCGCGGCGTTGGCGGCCTGGGCGCTGGTGGCTTTCGCGCTGCTGCTGCTGTCAGCGTATTTCCTGCGCTCGCCGAGGTGGCTGCCGCGGATCACCGGAGGGCTGTTCCTCCTCACCGCATTGATGCAACTCATCGGCCTGCGCGATGGAGAGTTTCTCGTACTCGCCAGCGCGCCGGCGGGGCTGGCTTTGTTGCTGATTACGGGAATGACTTTTTGGCCTCGGCGACGAGTGAAGTCCGCGCCTGCCGTGCTGCTGCTTTTGCTTGCCGCGTCAAGCCTCCGTGCGCAAGTCAAGGAGGTCCGCACCTACCGCACTCACGAACCTCGCGACCGCAACGTCTTCCTCGGGATGGCGGTCACGCCAAGCGGTGACGTGCTGTCGCTGGTTCCAAAAAAAGACGGCAAGTGGCGGCTGACGCGGATTCGCAACTGGCTGGAGAAGGCTCCGCAACAGCAAACCATCGAAGTTCCGGTTGATCTGTCCCGAGTTCGTCACGCGTACCCGTCCATGTTTGTACGACAGGACGGTCGGTTCGCCGTGAGCGTCGCCTCGGGAAGTACCAACGTCATTTCCGCAATCGACCTTGCGTCGTTCGCCGTCGTCGATACAGCCCAGCAGGAGGGCGTCCTGGAGTTCGCCACGGATCGGAGCGGGCGGCTGGTCTCCAGGCAGGTGATCGCAAACCAGGCGGGCACCGCCCGGCAGGTCGCCCTGAAGTTCTTCACGATTCCCAGCTTTGCTCCCGACGGGTCCTGCCAATTCCAGGAAGTGCTGCGGGGAACCGCCTGGACTCCCCTGGACGCGGACTGCGGCGCCGGCTTAGCAAGCCTTGTCGATGGGCTCGACCCGCCACGACAGAAGGACCTACCTGCAACTCCCAATTGTGCAACTCTGACTTCGCCCGACGGCACATACCGCGCCGAAAGCTGCAACACCTTTCACAACGGTTTCTTTGATCGGATGGAGGTCACGGATCAACACGCAAACATCTTTTCCGCCGCCACCGGGGCTCTCATCGGGACCATCAAAGAAACCACCCACGATACCGTCAACTCCCGCTTCGCTTAAAGTGTACGAGCTCAGAGATCCACCGCAATCCGCGGCTCATTAAGACGCCAGCGCCCCCGGAGGGGCCGGCTAGTACTGACCGTGTGGATGGCCCTCGAAAAAACCCGAGGCCTAAAAAACTGTAACAGGCCCGCGGACCGCGGCTCTAATGGTCTAGGTCAGCGATGGGTTGTGAAGAGAGAGCGCGTCTGGAGCAGCAGGTTTCTGTTATACGGGCAGATTACCAGGCCGCGCGCCAGGCCGTGGACAGTAGGATCGGCGTCACCTCCCGCAAAGACTTCCTGAACCTGACCCAGACCGCGGACCAGGCTTTCGCCGCGCTCCAGCGCGTGCAGTCCCTTCTCGATCAGCACGTGCATGAGCACGGCTGCGAACGCTCCAGCGAGACCGCGGCCGGGTGCTCCGAAACGGTATAGCCGCAAGCACAGCAACCCTGCTAGGCTGTAGATCGCCGCCTATGAATCCGCTCGTTGAGATCCAGTTCCGCATCCCCTTCGACAAGATCGAGGCTTCGCACGTCGAGCCGGCTGTCGATCAGCTCCTGGTTGACGCCGGCGCGCGTCTCCAACAAACGATCGAGTCGCCGCATCCGCTGCAGGCGCTCGACACCATGACCGAGAAACTCGACTTCGCCATGGGGGTGGTCCGCCACTTGGAGAGCGTGGCCACGACGCCGGAGCTGCGCGCCGCCCACAACGCGGTCCAGCCCAAGGTCAGCGCCTTCTACTCCAGCCTTCCGCTGAATGAAGGCCTGTGGAACGCCGTCAAGACTTACGCCGCAACAACCGACGCGCGCGGGCTGACGGGCGCCTTCGCGCGTTACCTGACCAAGACCGTCGCCGATTTCAAGCGCCACGGAGCGGAGCTCGATCCGGCGGGCAAGAAGCGGCTGCAGGAGATCGACGTCGCGCTCGCCGAGACCACCACGAAGTTCTCCGAAAATGTTCTGGATTCGACCAACGCGTATGAGCTGGTGATCGAAGACGAGTCGCGCCTGCAAGGCCTGCCGCCCACCGCCCTGGCCGCCGCGCGAGCCTCGGCCGAATCCAAGAGCCGCTCCGGCTGGCGTTTCACGCTGCAAGCGCCCAGTTACATGGCGGCCATGACGTATCTGGACGACCGCGCCATCCGGGAACAGCTCTACCGCGCCTATTCGACGCGCGCCACTGCGCACGGGCCGGGCGGACCGGGCTACGACAACGCTCCTTTGATCGCGAAGATTCTCGCTCTTCGCAAGGAAAAAGCCCAGCTCTTGGGCTTCCGCGACTTCTCCGACCTGGTGCTGGACGACCGCATGGCCCACACCGGCGCGCGCGCGCAGAGCTTCCTCGCCGATCTGCGCGCCAAAACCGAAAAGCGCTTTGAAGAAGAAAACCGCGAGCTAGAGTCCTTCGCGGGCATGACGCTGCAGCCCTGGGACATCGGCTATTGGGCAGAGAAGCAACGCGCTAAGCTCTACGATTTTGACGAAGAAGCCCTGCGCCCGTATTTTCCGCTGGACCACGTGGTGGGTGGAATGTTCGATATCTTCGGGCGCATCCTGGGCATCCGCGTCCAGGAGGACCCCGGCATGCCCGCCTGGGACCCGCACGTGAAGACCTACGCGGTCTACGACAACTCCGGCGGGCCGCGCCATAACGCGTATCTCGGCTCGTTTTACGCGGATTGGTTCCCGCGCGAAAACAAGCGCGGCGGCGCCTGGATGGACGCTCTGATCACCGGCAATCCGGCCATGGGCAAGCCGCACCTGGGACTGATCTGCGGCAACCTGACGCCGCCGGTCGGCGGCCGCCCCGCGCTGCTCACGCATCGCGAGGTGGAGACTATCTTCCACGAATTCGGCCACCTGTTGCACCACATGCTGAGCCTGGTGGAGGTGCGCAGCCTGGCCGGCACCAGCGTGGCGTGGGACTTCGTCGAGCTGCCTTCGCAGATCATGGAGAACTGGTGCTGGGAGCGCCAGGCGCTGGACCTGTTCGCGCGGCACTGGGAAACCGGCTCGCCCATTCCGGAGGATCTGTTCCAGAAAATGCGCCGCGCCAAGACCTTCCGCGCCGCCAACAACCAGATGCGCCAGCTCGGGTTCGGCTATGTCGATCTGGCGCTGCACCGCGAATGGGACGGGGCGCACAGTGAGAACGCCGCGGGCGACGTGATCGCGTGGTCGCGGAACGTTCTGCAGCAATTCTCGCCGGCGGCGTTTCCGCCGGAGCATGCCATGCTGGCCGGCTTCACGCACCTGTTTTCGAGCCCCGTGGGCTACGGCGCCGGTTACTATTCCTATAAGTGGGCCGAGGTGCTGGACGCCGACGCCTTTACGCGCTTCAAGAAAGAAGGCGTGTTCAGCGCCGCGGTCGGCCGCGACTACCGCGACAAGATTCTTTCGCGCGGCGACTCGGCCGACCCCGCCGATTTGTATCGCTCCTTCATGGGCCGCGACCCGGACCCCAGTGCGCTGATGGTCCGGGCCGGGCTGGTTTAGCGGTTAGAACGAAAACCGTCCGATCAAGGTTCCCTGCCGCGAGGCCAAAGTACTGGTAGCGGAGGTGCCGTCGTAGATGTTGGCCGAGTTCGGCGCCTGATAGGCGTTGATGACACCGAAACCGGCGGTCTGGATGCCCAGCGAGTTCTTCGTAACCGGGCTCTGCGGATTGGACGTACTGGGGTTGGGCATCAGAGTCCGGTTGAAGATGTTAGTGAATTCGGCGCGGATCTGGAAATTCCACCTCTCTTTGAACCGGAAGTTGCGGCCGAAGTTGGCGTTCTCGCGCGGAACGCGAGGACCGCGGAAATTCTTCATGAAGTTGGCGTTGAGGGTATAGTCGCCGCAGTTGCTGTTGACCGGACACTGAGCCCAGGCAGCCGGGTTCAGCACCTGAGTCGTGTACGGATTGTAGCTGCTGAGATTGTTGAGGTTCACGCCGGGCGTATACAGGGGCTTTCCCGTGTAGACGTCTGCGGTAGGCAGGAACTCCGAGGTAACCGTCTGCGGAATCTGAAGGAAGGCTCCGCTCTGATAGCCCGCGTAGCCACCGATCTGCCAATCGCGGATCAAGTAACTCAGGATCTTGTTGCTGGTGAAGGTGGGCCGCGGCACCTGATAGATGAGGTTGAAGCTCAAAACACGAGGCGGAACTTGCATTAACGCGTTCTGGTTGCTGGCGGGGTTGAAGTAATCCTGCCGGACCGCACGAGTGAATCCTTGCGCCCACGTGAAATAACCGCCTGCCTGCAAGCCGTGCGAGAGCCGCTTGGTCCCTTTGATCTGCAGGGAGTCGTATTTCGAGTTGCCTGTTGGATTGGCGCCGGGTCCAATGTTGCCGTACTGCGGGAACGGCTTCCCCACGATGGTGGAGAAAGCGCTGCTGGTAGGGAATCCGGCGTAGGGCAGAAAACTCTTGATGCCCCACTGCGCCAAGTGCTGCTGGACCACGGCGCTGCTCAGAGTCTGGCTCAGCAAAGCGCGATCGCAATCATTTCCCGACACGCAGTTCAGACCGGTAGGCGCGTCCGTGTAGCTGCTGCTGGAGCAAACCGTCCCCAGTCCTCCGGAGCATGGTCCGGTGCCAGGATAGGGCCAAAGACCCCATTGCGCGTAGGCTTGCGGCGAAACGTGATTCAATCCACCGCCGCCGAGGGAACCGCTCAGCCAGGCTGCCCGGTTGCCCACGTACTCCGCGTCGATGATGAAGTTCCGGGTGATCTCGCGTTGGAAGCCGACGCTGAATTGGTTGACGCGCGGCGGCCGGTTTTGGTTGGCGTCGGGCATGGTGGGGACCTGACCCCCAACGCCGGCGGTTCCCACCACCGGCCAGATGTTCTGGGTGACCGGCCAGGTGGGTTGCAGGATCCAGCCCGGAGTCTGATCGTTCACGAATTGGCAGGTCACGCTGGTGGCGCCGGAGGTCCCGCCACAGTTCGCCTGCGGCACGTAGGACGGGCTGTTGGCGGAGACAGGATAGTTTCCGCTGGTGCTCACGGTTCCTCCCGCATTATTCTCAACCAGCGCGTAAGTGTAACCCCAGCCGCCGCGCAACACCGTCTTGGAGTCGAGTTGATACGCGACACCCAATCGCGGCGCGAAAGCGAACGGATAACCCGGCTGATAGAAGGAGCAGTTGCAATTGCTGGCGAAAATGGTCGAACCCGGGTGACCGCCGGCGTTGTTATTGATCGCGGTCTCACTGAATTGGCCCAGGCGGCCGTACTCCTCCTGCTCCACACCGTAGTAATCCCAACGGAGACCGTAGTCGACCGTCAGCTTGCGAGTAACCTTCCAGGAGTCTTGCGCATACGCCGACCAGTCCGCAAGCTGATAACGTGGATCGATCGTGGGCGTCTGATTGACCGAGCTGTAGTCGCCGAGCAACCAACTGGCGTAGCCAAAGCCGGTGGTGAACGAACCGAGGCTTCCGGCCGGGGTAAAGGGCTCCGATGTCGGGCCAACTCCCGTC
>CAWISY010000099.1:0-9327 GCA_963838455.1 Bryobacterales bacterium | reverse complement strand
ATCCCCCGTTGTCGGAACAGCCAGACCCGTCATCGGGACGTTGACGTAGCGCATCCCGTCCGCGGTGACGGCGCGCTCTTCTTGAAGCGAACGCGCATCGTGCTCGCGAAGGTCCACCACGACGTTCACGCCCAGGCGGGCCAGGTAGTGGAATCCTTCCACCGTTGGCTCCGCGCCGCGGTAGATTCCGGGGTCAACCTGGTAGAAGTTGTGAATTCCGGGCGCGGAAGGAGCGGCGGAAGCAGGTAATCCTAAGACCAGAAGGCATCCAAAATTTAAAGCACGGGTAAAGACGCTGAGGCGCGAGCGCATAGGCGAGCAAGCTCCGGGGGCTCCGCTTGGTGAGATGCGCCTGCCTGCGCCGAGGTTTCACGGAACTGGAGCTGGTGCAGTCTCGCATACAGACCACCCGCGGCCAGGAGTTCCTCGTGTCTGCCGCTTTCCGAAATCCGTCCGTCCTGAACCACCAGGATCTTATGGGCCCGCCGAATGGTGGAAAGACGGTGCGCAATCACTACTGCGGTCTTCCCCTCGATCAGCCGCTCAATCGCCTGGAACACCAGTTCCTCGGACGCCGCGTCCAGGCCGGAGCTGGGTTCGTCCATCACCAGAATCGGGCTGTCGCGAATGATGGCGCGCGCGATGGCGATGCGCTGGCGTTGCCCGCCCGACAGCTTGACCCCGTGCTCGCCAACCAGCGTTTCGTAGCCTTCGGGCAACTGGGCGATGAACTCATGCGCATGCGCGAGCTCGGCCGCGCGCTGGATTTCGGCGAAGGTCGCTCCCGGCTTTCCGTACGCGATATTTTGCGCCAGCGACGCATTAAAGAGCATATTGTCCTGCAAAACATAGCTGACCTGATCATGAATGGAGCTCTGGCGAAGATCGCGCAAGTCGAACCCGTCGATCCTCACTACACCCGAATCTGGATCGTAAAGACGGCCGATCAAACTCGCGATAGTGGATTTTCCAGAGCCGGTGGAACCAACCAGAGCCGTCATCTGACCGGCGGCCAGACGGATGTTCACGTCCGAGAGAATGGTCCGGCCGGGCGCGTAACTGAAATAGACGTGCTCGAACTCGATTTCGCCCTTGAAAGACGGCGCGGCGATCGCATCGGCCCGGTCCCGCACCTCCGGCTGTGTGTCAAGAACTTCGCGGAGGCGCTCATAGCCCACGGCGGCCTTTGCATAAGCGTCCGCCATTTTTGCGAAGTCTTGCATCGGCTTATACATTTTCCCGAGGTACCACACGAAGACCACCAGGGAGCCGGCGGAGAGCACACCCTCCAGGACCTGATGCCCGCCGTACCAAAGCACCATCGCCGTGCCTGCCGCGGCGACGATCTGCACCAGTGGAGCAAGCCGCGCCTTGAGGCTCCGCGCACGCATCGCGATCTGCGCGCTCTGCAGACTCTTTTCTTCCAGGCGCCGCAGTTCATCCTCCTCGCGTCCGAACGCTTTGACCACGCCCATCGCAGAGAGGACTTCCTGCAGCAGCGACACAATCTCCGCCTCCTTACTCCGAAGCTCGCGTGAGGCCGCCTTGCTGCGCCTGGTGAAGACGCGGCTCAAGCCATACATCAACGGGGCGACGGAGAGTGCGATCAGCGTGAAGCGCCAATCCAGATACAGCATGATGGCGGCCATGCTCAGCAGAGTAAGAGTGTCAACCACCAGGCCCAACAGGCTGGAAGCGATGAATGACTGAATCGAATCGATATCGCTGGTAAGACGGCTGACCAGATCGCCGGTCTGCCTCTGCGTGTGAAAGGAGAGTGAAAGACGCTGCACATGCGCATAAACCAGGCGTCGAAGGTCATGCGTGATCCATTGGCATGCGCTGGTGACGGCGTACTTGGAAACATAAGAGCACGCTGCCCCCACTGCCGCGATCAACACGACCGCGATCGCCGCGAATTCGAGCACTCTGCGCGAGGCGAGACTTACGCCCAGAAGCAGCTCGAGGTGTTGCTGCACGAACCGGGCTCCGTTGACGTGATCGAAGATCAGTTTCAACGGCCAAGGTTCCAGCACGCTTAACAGGCTTTCACCCAGTGCAGCCGCCAGTCCGATGAGCAGCCACTTGGCGTGAGGCCTCAGGAGCCTGCGCAAACTCAGGGACGCTTCCGTCGATTCTGGTGCGTCTTGCATGGAGTGACTCACTCAATTCCGCGATCCGCGGCTTTCCGCGACGCACCGATCTGGCGGATCACGGAGTCAATCGCATCCGCAACGGCCCGGGCAATTCGCCTCCCCAGGCCTTTGGTTTGCCGCAGGCGCTGTCGCGCTTCCGCCGAAGCCTTGCGGGTGAGGACCACCGCACTCCAGTCGCGCTCGAACACGTCTACCAGGGAACGCACCACGGACTTTTCGCTCACTATGAGACCGAGCTCGCGGCGCTTGTCCAGCTCGACTTCCCGCAGGCTCTGGCTTCCCAGGAAGGCATCGCGCCCATCGCGGATGATGACCCGGGTGTGAAAGCGGTCCCGCGGCAAGTGGCCAACGCCGATGCCAGCGCGTGGTTTGCTCACATGGCCTACCACCCGAATCTCTACGCCGCTGTTGGCACGATCCCGCAGAAGCCTGACCATGGTCTGGTCGCTGACCTCGGGGTCGTAAATCAACAATTGACGCTGCGCGTCCTTGATAAAGCGGGCGAGTTCGACGCGGGCATTGACCGGGCTGACGATGAGCTCCCGCACGGCCGGCCGGAAGGGTTGGCGTTTGGCGTCCGCGTGGAACAGCCTGGAGGCTTCGCGAGCCAGTTCCGGGTCATTGGCTACGATTCCAAAACTGCGGCTGCTCTCCATATCGAGATGGGTGAAGTTGAACGTCAGCAGGTACAGGATCTTGCGGTCGATGATGATGAATTTGTAGTGGTGACGGACCAGATCCGAGGCTGTGCGCGACACCTCTATGCCTGCAGCAAGCAAGTCCATTTCCAGGCGCCGCAAATCTTTCTCACTCCCCCGATTGGTGTTGGCGATCAACGCATGAACGGAGACGCCCCGGCTTACCGCGCGCTCCAGGGCGCGCTTGATCTCGGCATGATCGAAACGAAAGATCGCGATCTCGATGCGTTCCGCCGCGGCGTCGATCCCTTCGATCAGCGGGGCCGCGCCATGCTCGGGCTGGACGATCAGTCTCATGGGATCGCGGCTCTCTGGCCGTGGGGATTGCGGCCCTCCGAATCGTGTGCCACGCGCGCGAGGATTTCGATCCGTTCGCGAATTGAGCGGGTGAACTGCTGCGCGGCCCAGGGCGAGGCTCCGCTGGCGGACAGTCCCGCGGCCAACTGCTGCTCGGTGATTCTCGAAAGGTAAGGAAGCAGCCAGCGGACGTCCTCGACGCCCACACCGGCGGTGATGTCGCGGCCGTGCTTTCCGCGAAATCCCCACTCTATGCGTCCGTCGGGAAGCAGCCGGGCGAAGTGTCGCGTCTCGGCCTGATAACTGCGCGGATCCCAGCGTTCCCGCGTGAAAAAGCCGCCAGACCTGCCCAGGGACGCGCCCCAATCGGTGACCGCAAACCACGCAGGCCCCTGGCTGGAGCGGGAGGCTTCGAACACCCCGGTGTTGCTTCCTTCGCCATCGCGGGAGTCCTTGGTGTCCCAGTTCGACAGAAGCATCACCAGGATTTTGAGGCCGCCAAACTCGCGCGTGTCCACAAAAGGATTGTCCACCCAGGACCAGCTCTCTTTATGCCGGCTCTTCAGCTTGAACCGCGCTTTGCGAAAACCGCCGCTGCGGCTTACGAACGATTTGGCTCGCTTCAGGCCGTGGACTCCTTCAATGTTGCCGCTGGGAACGAAGTAAGCCGGCGCCGCGGCGTAGCCGGTCGCCAAAGAGATTCTGGCGGCAAACGTGTCGGAGTGCACTTCCCCGCCGAACTTCACCGACCACACCTTGCCCCTCGCATCACGGACATCGATTTTGGGATTGGTCCCGTTCAGATTCTCCTTCACGAACTGGTAGGGAGGAACGGGCGCGGACTCGGCTCCGCCAGGACCCCAGACCCAATCCTCCACAGTCAACACAGGAGGCGCCTTCCAGAGCACCTGGCTGGTTGCGGCGGCCCGGATCAGGCCGCAGGCGGCGAGCGTCAAAAGCGGAATGGAGAGCCTCAGCATGGCTTACCTCTTGTGGAAACTGCGCTTGATATCGGGCCAGAACTCGCGGAACACGTTAAAGCCGGCGTCGCTGCCGATGGCGATTCCGAAGTTCGCCGCGCCGTCGCCTGCGCTATTAATGCTGCGAGGCTCCCAGGTTCTGGAAATGAACGCCGAGCCGGCGGCGCTGCCGATATGAGAGAAAGAGAAATACCGCCCCCCGTTGTCATGGCGCGCCAGGAATGTACTGGCAACCGCGTATCGGGCGCGGCGAAAGAACCCGGTCTCGCCGGACGGAAAGTAACGATTATCTTCGTGGAGCACGGCTGCGGCGCCAGACTGCAACGTCCGGCGGATAATGTGTTGTGCGAAGGCATCTCCGAAGCGTTCCCCGTAGCCCTCCCCGCCGCCGGGCCACTCTTTCGGAGTTCCTGATGCCTGCTTGAAGCCGGCTGAAGCAGCGGCGCGGAAAATCGATTCGTCGTCCACCAGGCCGCGCAGGTAGCGGCTGAGCCGTTCGCTCCGCGTCATCGGCACGAAGTCTGCCGGGCTCGGCTTTGCAACGGTGGTTTCGGTTGGCGAGGCCGCGGTGTCGTCCGCCGCGAACGCCACAGTGCCTGACGCCGCAGCCGCGAGCGTCATGAAAAAATAAATTCGAAAAGTCACGAAGAAACTCTCCCTTCGCGCTTTGCTGGGGCAATGGAAATTCCAAAGCGTTCGCCGGCGCGGCTCCTTAAGAATGAAGAGAATCGCCGGGGTGGGAGACAAATCCCCCGGGTTTCCTGTCGTACCTTTGCGACTGTGGAGTTCTCGCTAGGGCGTGACGCAAATGGACGACACCGACCCTGCTACTTCAGACACTCGAAACCCACCGCAAAGCGCTAAGTGCGTGTCTTACTTGACGCGGTCTTAACGCGCCCTTGTGGCTACGGATGTGCATCCTGTGCGAAGGGTAGCGCTGACTTGAGATGCGGCGCTTCGCCCGAGGAGGTGTAACCGTGAAGATGACAAAGACCGCTCGACGAGTAATTGCCGCGATTCTGGCAGCGGCCGCTCTGGGGATCGGCATTATGGAAGCGCAAGGGAGCCAGGAGCAGGCCAATCCGAATGAGACGGCGCCGCCCGCGCCTGCTCGAGGAGGGCGCGGCGATGCTCCTGCAGCCGGTCCGCAGACGGCGCCGAGCCAACCGCCGTCAGGCGACGGAGGCGCACCGCGCGGCGGCCGGCGCGGCCCGAACAATGGCGGCCCGAACAACGACGGTCGCGCGACTGCGCCTTCTGACAAAGGAAAGTGGACGGGACGCGGCGGCGCTGGTTTGAACAAGGGCACTGGCCCTCGCCGCGGACCCTCTCCGGACGTGAGCGCGGGGACGCCGGGCTCCAGCCAGCCTGCCCCTGCGAGAGGTGGTGGATCTGAAGGCAGGGGCGGATCTGAGGGAAGAGGCGGATCTGCCGGAAGGGGTGGGTCTGAAAGCAGGGGTGCAAACACCGGCGACCCCGGAGGGCGGCCTGGCGCCGCAACTGGACCGCGCGGAGCTCAACCGGCTGGCAGTGGCCGGGGAACCGCTCCGCGCGGGGGCAGCGGATGGAATCCAAGAGGCGACTCGGAGGCAAAGTCCGGCTCCGATCCAGGGAATGCCACGAATCCAAGAGGAGGCACGAATCCCGGCAGAGGTGCGAATCTCGGCCGCGGACCAGCTCCCGATGGCGCCCAGAACTCGGCTCGTGGTCCAAATTCAAGCAGTCCGAACTCGGGCGGCGGCCGCGGTACCTACGCTGGCCGCCCCGGGGACCAGAAGACCAGTCTGCCGGACGGGCGGACGGAGTGGCGCAATTCTCGCGGCCAAAACATCCGCACCAATTCTCGTGGCGAGGTCACCCGCATCGAGGCGAACCGCGGCAAGGACGGAAGAATTGTCGTCAATCGCGGCGCGCACGGCGGCACAACCGTGGTCAGCGGCAACCCGGGTTCCCGAACCGTCAGCTATGGCCACAACCGCGGATTCGTGGAACGCGGCGTTCGCCCCGGATACGTCTCCCGCACTTACGTAGGCGGCGGCAGACCACACGCCTACGTTTATCGCGAGGGCCGGTATCGCGGCTTTGTCTATTACCGGTACATTCCCCCCATTTATTACGGTCCCGGGTTTTACGGGTGGGTGGTCACGCCGTGGCATCAGCCCGTCCACTACACGTGGTTCGGGATCGGCCGGCCCGCGCCGTGGTTCGGCTTTTATGCGGGGTATTGGGCGCCCTACCCGACCTACACTTCGCCGTACTTTTGGCTCACGGATTATTTGATCGCGGAGAACTTGAGGCTGGCTTACGAAAATCAACAAGCAGCCAACCGGAGCAGGTCCGTTGTATCCGCTCCCGCCGCGCAACAGCCGGCGCTGTCACCCGCGGTAAAAGCGCTAATCGCCGATGAAGTCAAACAGCAATTGGAGGCGGAGAAGGCCGCCGCGCAAACCAGTGTGATTTCCACTGTAAGCGCTGGGGGCGCTGAGGCTGCGCCGTCCGCTCTGACACAAAGGTTTTTTGTGGTTTCCTCGGATCTTGACGTCACCGTTGGCCGACAGGCATGCTCGCTGAGCCCTGGCGATATCATCCGCCGTACCGGCAAAGACGTGTCGTCCGACGGCACTGTCGCGGCGGAAGTGGTCAGCAGCAAGCCGGGGAACTGCGCCGTGGATGCGGCGTTCTTCCTCGAAATCGACGAACTGCAAGAGATGCAGAACCAGTTCCGCGAACAGATCGATACGGGCCTCAAGCTGCTCGCGGAGAACCAGGCTAACGGGCTGCCAACTGCGCCGGCTGCCCAGGCTCGGACCGTCGCGGAGGGCGCGGCGACCCCAGCTTCAGATGCGGAAGCGCTGCTGACTGCGCAGGAGGTAGAAGCGGCTGAACTGGAAGCTCAACTTCGATAAGAACTTCAAGCTTCGCCTACCAGAACGGTTCTTCGGCGGGCACGAATTGGATTGGAACGTCGTGGAGGAAAGTACGCAACCAGTTGCCGAAATCCTCCATGCCCGCCTGCTCGGAGATAACGTGGCCGAGCATGATGACGCCCTTCGGCATACCCATCGAAACCGCGTCCATCACGTACTCGACGTTGTCAAAACCGCCGTCGGCTTCCTGCTGTTCGCCGCCGATCACGACGTCTACATCCGGAGTCATGCGTGGAGTCGCGTAGCCGGGGCCCACCAGGATCTTGCTCACCTTGGCATTGGGGTCGCCTACGCAGCGAAGGGCGCGGGCGCCGCTCGATCGTTTCACCTGGACCGCCAGCTCGCCCAGCGTCGTCTCCGGAATGGTGAAAACGCCGGGGCGCATCGAAACATGCTCGGCGCCGCCTTTACTGCTCGCGGAGATGCCCGCCGAGCGAAGCTCTCCCACCACCGTGTAATCGGGCGTCGCCGCATGCATGTTGTCGTGATCTCGCCAGACCACCATGTCGTTCCTCAGAATGTATTCGGTCTTGAGCTTGTAGAGCGGGATTTCCGTCAGGCCCTTGGTGTTGTCGGGGTCGTTCCAGAAAGTGTCCTCGTGCGTGATCACCATGTTCAGGCCCGCTGCGTTAGCGCGCTTCAGCATGTCGAACGTCGTCATCATGGTGGTGGCGATGCCCTTGACCGTGGTGTCCGGATTCCCGGCCTTGAACGTGTCCCGGGCAGACCGGTCGTTCCACGGCAGCTTGGAGTTTTTCTTGATCAGCTCGACCACTTCACGCGCGGTCATCCGACAGGTCTCCAATAAGGATCGCCTACGCCTATCCAGTTGGCCGGAACTTCTTTCACCACTGTCTTCAGCCACTCCGCGCAGAGACGCATTCCGGGCTCTTCGGACACGACGCGTCCGGTGGTCACCAGCGCGCGCTTCTCGCCAGCCGTGAACATGTCGGCGGCGTAGTGCGTGTTCTCCCACTCCCGCACTTCGCCGGCGACGATCATGTCCACCTCGGAATAGCGCTGCCACATCGTTGCCGGGGTCATGGAGCCGGGAAAAAGCAGGACGCGGCGAATCATCGCCTGGCGATCGCCGACGGCACGAAGCCCGCCGCGAAGGTTCAGTTTGCCGCGGATCAAGGCCACAGTCGCCTCCGCGGTGGCCGGTGAGATCTCATACAGCGAGTCGTCTTCCCTGACGCGGCGCGTGGACCATCCCAACGCGCTCGCCAAGCCGGTGACCATGTCGTTTTGTTTTCGAGCCTGCCAATGGTCGCGCAGACGACACACCACCAATCCATTCTTTTCGATGAATTCGCGTTTCGCTTTGAGGACAGGGTCACTCCCTGCTGCTCCGTCAGAGCGCGCATAGAAAGTAGGCTCGTAGGTCAGGATCAGATTCGTATTCGTTTTCGCCGCGCGCTTCAGAACGTCCATCGTCGCCATAGCCGTGCTGGCGATTCCGCGCACCGCAGTGGAAGGATCACCCGCCTTGAAGCCGTCCGGACCTGTCGACGGCCAATCGCCGCCAAGTTCCGTCTGGATGCGCTGCACCACGGCTTCGGCTGTCAGGGGTTCCGCGGCGGCCAAGCGAGGCACGACGCTCGCGGCTCCGGCCATCGCAGCGAATCGTCTTCGCGAAATTGATATGGAGCGGCGTGTCCGCTCCATGGTGATTGATGCGCTCATTTTAGCGAGCCTTGAACTCGCGTTCCGCGAAAGCCATGAAATACGGCCAGTTCGGGTTGGGAGTGTGCCCGGCGCTGTGCTGGCGGAAGGCCAGATCGCCATTCAGGATGCCGGTCTCGATGGGCGGGAACACGGTTGTACCCAGATCCTTCTTGCCCAGCAGCCGGTACACCAGGCCCGCCGCAACCCCAGCCATAAAAGTTCCCCGCGCATCCACCCAGGCATCGGAATGTCCGATGTCGATGGCAGGATCGACCAAATTACCGGCGCTCAAGAATACGGGACGCGGAGCGCACATCGCGATCAGCTCGTGGGAATCGACCGGCAGGTCGCTCCACTTCAGCGGCCCGGCGTACTTCAGGAAGTTGCCGGCCATCCAGTGATACTCGTTCTCGCCCGCTACGTTTTCCACCAGTTCGCCGAAATTCCGGCGGTGCAGCTTGGCGCCCCCTTCCCCGGAAGAACTGACGAAGGCGATGGCGATCCGTTGGTCGTATGCCATGCTGACCACCGCGGCTTTGCCATAGCGGGAATGACCCTGATGGCGACATGCTTGGCGTCGACGGCCTTGTCGGTTTCCAAA
>CAWISY010000098.1:0-46476 GCA_963838455.1 Bryobacterales bacterium | reverse complement strand
CAATAGCCTGTGACTTTCAGGCCCGTGCGAACGGAATCTGCGCCCAGACGTTCCAGAGCAGCGCGATAGAGGAGCATCTGCAGTGCGCCCCGGTGCACGGAATACTGCGGCCACTTGTAGCCGGCCCTTAGTCCCCGGAGTTCGGAATAGACTTCGTTGCCATTCAGACCGACGAGAGCCCATTCTCTGGTTTGCAATCCGATCGTATCGAGCGATTCCGGGCCAAAACCCAGTTCATAGAGTTCGCGGATGGCGTTGGGCTGAATGTTGATGCCCAGGCCGAGGGGTTTGATGTCGGCGACCGATTCAAAGACGACGCAAGGTACACCGATTTGATGCAAAGTCAGTGCAACACTCAAGCCGCCAATGCCTGCCCCGGCAATCAGTACTGGAGATGTGGTCATGTAGATTAAGAAAAGCATTGTACTTCAATGCCCGGTCTGTCGATTTGCTGCTCGCCCACAACCAACCGAGCGGCTTGCCCCAGTTTCCTGCGCGGCGACGCCGGGTCCCCGGTTATGCGTCGGGCCAAGAATTGAATTTCCATTTTTATTTGGCGCTGGGTTGGCTCCATCCGCCAGATCCCCCGCTTCCACGTATCCCGCCGCATGCGGGTCGCGCGCCGGCGGCGCCGGCCCGGCGGCTTTAGTGGGCGTTCGAGTGGGGGGCTACTCGCGGGCCCGCTTCGTGACCAACCGTGACAATAAGTTCAGGGCAGCTCAAACACCCAGACAGAACCGCCGCGGTTGGGCGGATTCTGGATTTCGGGCACCAGTCCCGGCCAGGTCGCCGCATGCGCGCTACCGTTGCCGACGGTCACCGCAATGTACTGTTTGCCAGCCACGGCGAACGTCACCGGCGCGGACCCAGGCACATCATTGAGACGAACGCGCCACAGTTCCTCACCGGTTTGATCGTTACGTGCGCTGAACCACCGATCAATCGACCCGCTGAAGATCAAACCGCCCGCGGTAGCCAGAATCCCCGAGGTCTCCGGAGCGCGCTGGCGCTGGATGAAAACGGTCTGGCGCGTTTCCACATTCGTAGCCTGGATTCGCCCATACTGCCCATCGCTATCCGGGCGCGGCCGCAAGCTGACGCGAACCCCGGTGGTGAGGAATCCCCGCTCGTCGCGAGGCGTCGGCACCAGATCCATGCAGGATTCAACCAATGGCGAGTAAAGAATCTTGGTCTCCGGGTTGTAGGCCGAAGGAATCCAGCTTCGCGCGCCGCCCGCATGCGGACACACCAGCTTGGCCTCTCCGTCGCCAGGGATCAACGCGGGATTGATGGTCTTCTTCCCCGTGGCAGGATCGATGCCGGTCACGACGTTCTGTAAACCCATGTCGAAGGAGAACGCGTATTTGCCGGTATCCGCCTCCACCACGTCGTAGATCGCGATTTTGCCCGCGGTCATCGATACCGTCTTCATCACACCGTCGATCGGCAGCTTTAACAAGGTACGTTCGAAGACCCAGTCGAAGTCCCACTGATCGTTCGAAAGATGCTGGTAGTGCCACACGAGTTTCCCGGTATCCGGATTCAGGGCTAGGGTTGAGTCCGTATACAGCGCCTCATTGCTCATCCCGGGTTGGTTCGACTTGATGCGGAGCGGCCCAGTGTCATAAGTTTGGGCGACGCCAAAGTAGACCAGGTTCAGTGCGGGATCGTAACTGCCGGGAACCCACGAGGATCCGCCGGTGCGCTTTTCGGTCGGCAGCCCGTTCCAGGTATTGCCGCCGGGCGCATCCGGTAGCGGTATGGTCCGGAAGCGCCAAGCCTCAGCGCCAGTCGCCGCATCCAAGGCCACAATGAAGTTTCCGCCCGCCTGCTGTCCACCCGTGCCGATGATCACTTTGTTCTTCGCGACCAGCGGGCCGCCGGTCAACTGCCAGGTTTGCGGACCGATCTCCTTATCCCACTTCAGTGATCCCGTGCGAGCGTCCAAAGCGACCATGTGCACATCCGAAGTAGCAGCGAAGATCGTGTCTCCTAGAATCGCGATGCCTTTCTTCACTCCGGGGCGAGCGCCTTGCGGCAGCGCCCTCTGCCAATGCCACAGCAGGTCTCCGGTTGCCGCATCCAGAGCCTCCACTTGATCGGTGTAGCCTTGCACGAACATCACGCCGTCGTGAATGAGCGGCGCCGCTGTATTCGGGCCCGGAGGCAAGGACCAGCTCCAGGCCACACGTAGATTCTTCACGTTGCCGCGGTCGATCTGCTTCAGCGGGCTGTAACCTTGACTATCCAGAGTGCGGCGCCATGTCAGCCAATCGGCAGCAGATGGATTCGCCAGCATCGCCTCCGTGACGGGCGTCATGCGGTCGAGCAGTGTGTTCCGCGGTGGAGCGTTGGGGAGCGCTACACCGGGCGTCAGTCCGCCTCCCGGAGCGCCACGCCGCTCTGCCGCGCCGGGGATGCGCAGTGCGGCCATTGCGGCAGGGGCGGTGGGCATCTCGCGAGCGCCGGGTGCGATCCCGTTCTGTTGCAGGACGTAAGTCGCGATCTGTGCGTAGATCGCGGCATTCAGCGATCCCGGAGCGGCCGGGGGCATCTTCGTGGACATGTACTGCACCAGGTCGCCCACGGTCCCGCCGGCCCAATTCATGTTGAAAGCGGAGCCGCGCAGAGCCGGACCAAATTCTCCGTTATCCAACGTCCGGCCGTGGCAGGAGGCGCAGTTCTGGTCGTACGCGAGCTTGCCTTGAGCCGACTGCGCGGCGGTGAATTCCACGAGCACACCCACGGGCGGCTTCGCCGGCGTCGTCGTGGGAGGGCTTCCGGGCGCCCTCGCTGGCGCCTGGGCCCACAGCCCCAGACCAGCGAGTACGACCAGCCCCGCTCCGGAAGCGATCAACAATTTCATGCGCATCTCCTCTATACGATCATCTGGCCGGCAATAGCGGCGGGCGGTCCGGGGGCAACTGCTGGTCTGCGGTGATCAACATGATTCCGGCGAGAACGTAGTCGCCAATCGCAACAGAGAGTTCCAGAGTTCCTTGCCGTCCGAACAGCCGGACGGCATGCGCGAAGAGCTCAGGCTCGAGTTTATGCCCGCGCAGAATCTGGCGTCCTATCTGAATCACCACCGTCTCCTTTTCATCCAACCCGTCCACTGAGCGGTTGAATTTGACCACGTCCACAGCTTTCTGGCTCACTCCGAATTGCAGGGCGGCAGCTTCATGTCCAGTCCACTCGTATTGCTGGTCGAGTTCGGAGGCCCCGATCAGCGCGCACAACTCAAAAAACTTCCTGCCGATCACACTGTCGTTGCGCAGGTATTTATTGAGACGGTCGATGGGCTCCGCCGCTCCAGGGCTGTACAGAGATACGCCTGCCGGGCCGAGTAGCGGGGTTGTTCGCGGCGTGGTCCCGACGACAAAGTCGTAAACCGCGCGATCCGCATCGGTCTTCAGGTCGCCACGTTGAACAATGGGAAAGCGCGAAAACGATACAAGATCAATATCCGTGGGCCGGGCAGTCTGAGCTCTAACCGTCACGGCCAATGCCGTCAGGATCAGCAATGATCGATAAAACAAACCTCACCTCCGGTCTAGGGTAGCGTTAACGCCACCAGTTCGGCGGGGAAGTCTCGGTTCCCAATCGCCACCACGATGTACTGTTTACCATTCGCCAGGTAAGTCATCGGGATACCGGTTTCATTAGCCGGTAGTTTCATCTCGTGAAGAGTCTTGCCGGTGGCTTTGTCCAAGGCGCGGAACAGTGGACCGCCCCCGCCGGGCCCCGATGAAAACATCCCGCTTCCGTCGCCCGAAAAGAGCAGCGTCTTGGTAACCAATAACGGAGCACGCTCCGGCTGCCCGACGCCTCTGAGGTCCACTCCTGCCAGTTTCGGGTTCTCCGCGACGGCCTTGGGCGCGTGCCCGTTGGGAACCATCCACGCGTGGTCGCCGGTGTGCATATCGATGGCCGTGACTCTGCCCCAGGGTCCCTTGACCAAAGGCAATCCGAAGGGCGTATCCACGCGCACGAAAAGGTCCACGTAGTTCATGTCGCTGCCGCGAGTCGAGCCGGGCACCATGGCGCTGGCCCACCAGGTCGTCTCCGACGGGATGTAGAGCATCCCGGTGTCGGGATCCGCCGCCGCACCCTGCCAGTTCGCGCTGCCCTGATTGTGGGGCACGATCAGCGTCCCTTTCTTTCCGCCTTCGCCTTGCAGGATAGACGGCGTATACAAGGGACCGATTTTGTAATCGGAGATGATTCGCAAGGCTTCAGCTTTGATCTCTGGCGTCAGGTCGTTCACGTCGTCAGGCCCGATACCGCTGCGATCGAACGGCAGAGGCTTAGTGGGAAACGGCTGCGTCGGCGAAGTGATTTCGCCGGGCACCGTTGACTGGGGGACAGGCCGCTCCTCAATCGGCCACACCGGCTTACCGGTCACCCGATCGAAAACGAAGATCAAGCCTTGCTTGGTCACCTGCGCGACCGCCTTGACGGGCCGTCCTTCGATGGTCACGTCCATCAGCACCGGCTGCGATGCCAGGTCCCAGTCCCAAATATCGTGATGTACTGCTTGAAAATGCCAAATGCGTTTTCCCGTCTTCGCATCCAGACAGACCAGGCTGTCGGCGAACACGTTGTCGCCGGGCCGATGACCACCGTAGAAATCGCCCGTCGGCATCTCCACCGGCAGATAAACGTAGCCGAGTTCCAGATCCGCCGCCATCGGCGCCCACACGCCGGTATTGCCTGTGTATTCCCAGGAATCGTCTTTCCAGGTATCGTTGCCAAATTCGCCCAGACGCGGAATCGTGTGGAAGGTCCAAAGAAGTTTTCCGGTGCGCGCACTGTAACCGCGCACAAAGGCCGGCACGCTCGTCTTAGAACGCGGAGCACCGCCGGATTGCATCGCAGCTCCCACCACCACGACATCGCCCACGACGATCGCCGGTGAGCTCGCCCCAATCTCCCCCGGCTCGACATGGCGGCCGGTTCCTTCCAGGAGCCCTACCCAGAGATCCACGGTGCCTTCACTACCGAAGTCCTTCACAGGCACTCCGGTATCCGCATCCAAGGCGACCAGTTGGTAGCCTCGAGTAATCAACAAGACTCGCCCGTGTCCGCGTTCGTCCGCCCAGTAGGCTACGCCGCGATTGTTGTTGCGCGGTGTGCGGTCGCCGCGTTCGCCTTCATCCAGACGATACATCCAGAGAGTTTGGCCTGTGGCGCCGTCGATAGCGATCGCGTCACGTTGCGCTCCAGCGGCGAAGTATAGCTTCCCATTCACGGCGAGGGGCGTCACTTCCAGGTTGTAGTCAGCACGCGGGCCGAAGTTCTGCGACGTCCACCGCCAGGCAATCTTCAGCTTGTTCACGTTGGACGCATCGATCTGGTCCAGTGGCGAATACTTGGTGCCGCCGGCATCGCCGCTAATGTACCGCCAGTCGGCTCCGCCAGATCCCTTCTGCGCCCACGCAGGTAGGGCCAGGAGAGGCAGAAATGCGCCAAATCCGAGGATTTTATCGACAAGTCGTTTCTTTGTCATGTCGTTATCAGAGCGTACCAAGCCCGCCAGCCATTGCGTCCGTGACCCTAGAGCGTCTGCATATGTTGGAAGCTCTTCTCGTTCTCGAGACAGACTTCGTCGATCATTTCGGTGTCCACCACGGCTCGAGCCTCCAGCGGTACCGTACAAGGCTTGGTGTAAGCCTTCGGGTCATCCACAGTCAACTGAATCTCCAGGGTTCCGAAATTCGGCCGGCGGATGCGCTCGGTCATTTTCGCGGAGTTTGTCAGAGGGTCTCCGCGCATGTCCAGCCATAGGTCGTCTCGAAAACCAACGGTTTCGATCACCAAGGTGTCCTTCTCCCCATGGGCGACGGAGTACCCGTTCCAGGAAGGGACCGGATCCTCGGGCAGCTTGCGCCCGTCCATGTAGATCTGGCGGTAGCTGGCATTGAATTCATTGAGCATCGCCAGCAGTTTCGGGGTCAGAATAATCCGTGTAATGTGCGGCAGGTTGAACATACGCGGCGGATTCGAGGGCATACATCGAACATGCGGGTCATCGAGTCCCGCTCGTTCGTCGCGCTGGCGAATCAGTTCCGCCGCCCACGGTGTATAAGGCAGCCCGCCTTCCATCCCGTATGCGATGTTCAGGCCGCGCAATAGCAGATCTGAACCGCCCTCCAGCGACTTGCCGAGGCCTTGTTCGATGCAATCCTCCGGTTTCTGACCGCAGGGCTGGCGCTCACCGCCGGGGTACCACAAACCGGAGAAGTCGGGCTTGCCGTCCGCGCTACGGGGCGCTGGAGCCGATCGGTCGAGCTTCCCGTCTTTAGTCCGTGGAACGCCCACGGTACGAACGGTGATCCATTGTGCATCGAGACAACTCGCCAGAATCAGCATCACGAAGGCGACAAGCACAGCAGGCAGTATACAGGGATGCTATCGTAGCCGCAATCAGACCCTCGAATCACACAAAACCCTCAAGAATGATCGAGATTCGTATTAGAGCGCGATAAAGGCCCTGCAGTAAACCGCCTGCCTTCGCCAAGAACACGGGCGGCGGCATCGCACAGGACCTTCGCGTTCAAAAATGCACCTGCCCTCGGCGGCATCTGCGCCGGAATCCTGGCTCCATCGCCACACCATCGCCCCTGCAGAATTGTGTTGCCACGGCGCGGAAATGTTTACGTCTCGCCAGGTTTCGGTTCTTCAGGCAGTACATAAGTCTTCTGAGCAGCGTTTTCCATCAGCGAACCTCGACCGGTCAGTCCGCCCGCGATTCGATAATAGTAATTGACAGCTTCGAGGATGGGCGAGTTGCGATTGGAACTCGCGAACGGTAATGGTGGTGGTGGTGCCCATAGTGCGGCCTTGATTTCTGCCAGTTCTTTCGACTGTTCGCGCGCATAGCTCAGCAACTCCTGGAGAGCTGGAATCCCGCCGTCTCGACGTGCCGATGAAAGAGCACCTCCATGCCGGGCTTGAGCCGGCGAACCCTATCAGAGGTCGCCACCCTCAGCCCAGCTGGTTGGGCAATTCCGAGCACCTGACCGACGGTGGGTTGGCTGGACGCTTACAGTCGAATCGACGCATATTCACTTTTCTCAGGCGGCGCGCCGCCTTGAGTAGTTTCTGGCGGGTTCGAAACAAGGTGACTTTGATTGTATTCTCGTTCAATCCCGTCATCGCAGCCAATTCCTCCACGGAATGACCCTCCACCTCCTTCAGTAGCATCAGGCTGCGGGCCTGCTCGGGGACCTTCGCGAGCAGCTTCACCACCAAGTCGCGCTCCTCCAGTTGACGATCCACTGGTGCGGCCAGATCGACCATAGACTCCGCGGTTTTCAGTCGCCGGGCTTCCTCGGCTGAAAAATCACTCTCATACACCAGTTTCCTGGCGCGCCTCTTTCGCAGGTAATCGTAGCACTCGTTGACGGTGATTTTATAGATCCACGTCAGCAGGGAGCTGCGGAAATCGAAGCTGCGGATGGAAAAGTAGATCTTTGCGAACACCTGCTGAGCCACGTCCTCGGCGTCGTTGTGGTTTCGCAGAATACCGTAAATGATGGAGAAGACCTTGCCCTCATACCTCTCGACCATTTCGCGGAAGGCTAGTTCATCGCGAGCCTGTACCCGCTGGACCAGAGCCTCCTCAATAGCTTTGTGGTCCGCGCGAAGCTTGGCTCGGGATGGGCCCACCACGCTCGGGAATTGAATTGCTTGGCGGAGCGCGTGCATAATCAACCTTTCTGAAAAAACGGAGCCGCGGAGAGCTCTCGTCTCTGATTTTTGACCGCGTTCGCTATCGCAAGCCGACTCCGATTCGCATGTAATTGTTGGCATGAAAGATGGCTAAATGCTCCAATGGCTGAAAAACACGACCATCGTGAGTGAGGAACATGATTCCTCGTGGGAAGATCCCCGCAACCGCCGGAATCGGCGCCCTCGTCCAGTCTCGTTGAAAGGGATTTGGGGCAGCCCACATGCCAGGTTCAGTCTTCAGAAGCATCCTTGGCGGTCGCGGTCACAGACTTCGCAGTTGTTCCGACTTGCAACGCGATATCTTCCCTTATGGCTTGCGTTGTTGAGATGGGGAGTTTCGCGTGCGTGTAGGTTTTGAATCCCGTCACCGCCGCTCTAACGGTGTAGGTGCCGACGGGCAAGTCAGGAATCAAATAGTTCCCGGCGCTCGCAGAGACTCCGCGAAAGACCACTCCGGTTTCCTCGTTCTTGGCTTCCACGAACGCATCGACGACAACCGCTCCGGCTGGGTCGGTGACTGTACCAGTAATGGTCCCGCTGCCCACTCGTCCGAACGCTTGCAAAACTATGAGCAGCAGCCCGATCAGACTGAACCTCATAATGTTCTCCTTAGGAAGTAAAAGTGCAAACGCACGCACTGGGAACGAATCCGTTGATTTCGAGAGTTACAGGCATTCGTTAGCAAACTTCCAACCAAATCTCCCACTGCAATTCAATATTACGGATCGCGCCCGACAACGGTTGCGGGGGAAAGAGATTCTTAACCCTTCTTTACAACGACTGCTCTCACGACTGTCGTCGAGAGTACCGATTGTCCATATACAGGGGCGAATTCTTAGACCCTGTAGAAGGACTAAGACAATGGGCTCAATCGCAAGTACACTCTACTCCATCAACAGTTCCCTACTGAGCGAGATTAGTAACGACCTCTCGGCCACGCAGGCAACATCTTCAAGTGCCAGCAGCTCCACTGAGGCGTCGGGGAACAGCACGTCCTCCTCCGACAGTCTAGACTTCTCGCAGGTTGCGCAGTTGTTTCACGAACTGCAGCAGCTCCAAACCACCAATCCTGCGGAGTTCACAAAAGTGACGGCTGACGCGGCCTCTAAACTGCAACAAGCTGCCCAGCAGGCCACCAATCCATCGGAGGCGAGCTTTCTCTCGAGCCTCGCCGACAAGTTTCAGCAGGCTTCCCAGAGCGGCAACCTTTCATCATTCGAAGGTGGCGTTTCGTCGAATGCTACGGGGCGGCATGACAGCTCATCCAGCCAAGACGGCAGCGGAAGCCCGGATTTTTGGGCGACTCTCTCGATCGTCGCACAATCGGCGGACACGAGTACTCCGAACTCGACCGCGAGTTCCAGCTAGCTTCAAACAAAACAGCCTGACCCGCACTCGAAGTGTCTGTCCCGCCCGCATCGGGACGCCCCGGCTGGCCCGGACCTAGCAGCGCGAGGTGAAACGGGCTGTTTTCACGCTGCGGCGAAAAATTGCTTGAGCGGGTCGGGCCCGAACCACTGAACGGCCGAGGTTTCTGATCAGGGCTGGTATCGGAGACCAGAGGCGTTTGGAAGCTTCGGCAGCCGAAAAGATGACGGAAAACACTCCGGCGAAGCCGCGCGGCGTGCCTTTACCGAAGAGTTTGCGTATTAACAGCCCAAGATTCGTCGCGCCCGAGTGTACAACCAACCGCTTGAGGATATTTTCCCGGCCGCGCAAACGCTGGCGGCGCTTTCCGCCGCCTGCTCCCGTTCTTGCTCACTCCGCCGCTGCCGCCCGCGATTCGGCTCCGAGCAATACGTACGAACGCCCCACTCGGTCAGTTCACGCAGTGCCGCGCGGCTGTGATAGCCCTTGTCGGTGGACCACCTCGCGCGGACCCTCCGCGCTTACGTCCCGTGTGTTTCCATTGTGATCAAATCACAGTTGACTGAAGGAGTCGGGCTATGACAATCAACCGAAAGGGTACATCGACAATCTACCGCTCTTCTGACCGCGCCTTGATCTTTTCCGCTAACCTTTCAAGATCGGGTCGGCTCCATTCATGCTTGTGGTCGCACCTGTCGAGCAGCACCGAAAGGCGGTTGTGATCCGCCACGTCCAGACGGTAAGAGTGGTGACGCTCGAGGTGCCAACAGAGCAAGGCGGCCCATTGCAGCGGGCGCTCACCTTTCATTGATGCCGGTATGAACTCGCCGACCATGTCGACCATTTCGGTATCTACGATGCACTTGACGGCCTCATGGAAACGACCCACCCAGTGGGTGATCTTCTCTTTTTCAGACACTACGAAATTGATCTTCTCCGCTTCCGGGAATCGCGCTCGAATGTGGCGAACCACCAAAGTAAAATAGGCGACGTAGCAGGTATAGTCAGGATTCTTAAACTCATCGGGGATATTAGATCCAAACACGGCGTGCACTGCGTCCTCAACATCGCTGCGTTTTATCTCTGAAATCAGGCCCAAGAGTCCCCCAGCACTTCCAACCACCCTGACGGCCTCGTCTACGCGCCGCTCGGATTTGGCGGGGGTAATACCGAACCGGGCTTGCCACATCCTATTTCTGATGTCATTCATACGGAGGTACGGAAGCTTCGGTGGCCCATCCAGCACGCGCTCCTGCCATGCAGCGGCTACATCGCGCCACTCGACCTCTTGAGCGACATACCCGGCTACCAAGAACGTTCCGCGCGTGTCATCCACCGCAACCTCGTCCAAAAACACTACAAAGACAGACACACGTTTTCTCTCCGCAGCCGCGAGACCCTCTTGCGAGGCTAGTTCTCGCTGGGAGTCTTTTCGAAATGATCCACAATAATTGCGTCGAAGGGGGCCTTGCGAGCCTGAAGCTTGAGCCCCAGCCGCTGAACCGCCTGAAATATTGCGGCGTTCGAATTGTCTGATGCACCCGCGTCCGCCGGAGAAGCGTCGCAACCGCCGGGTCCCCCTCGGCCGCCGGGCCCTCCGAATCCTCCCGGTCCACCCCCGGGACCACCCGGCCCCCCGCCTGGAGGCGGCGGCAGATTCGCATCGCGGATCTGGTTCTGCATCATCGCGAACATCACCTCCATGGGGAGCTTGAGCGAGGCCTTGTAAGTCCCCTTAACACCCGTTCCGTCGACCACGGGACGATCGAGGAAAGGAGCGAGTGTGTCTGCCAAGCCCGACAGAGTCAGTTGTGTAAATTCCAGGCTCATGCCGCAGTTTTCGTCGGGCGACATGCGAACGGTCCCGCCTCCACTGTTGCCGAGCACCATCCCTCGCCCTCCTCTGCCATCGCCGCCATTGGGCGCCGCGTCGCCCGGCCCGCGACCTTGCGGAGGTCCGCCGCCGGGAGTCCCCCCGAAGGGAGGGAAGAATCCCGGAGGACCTGGCACGGCGGTCGTGGTGTTGGCGGGTTCAGCTTCGGCCGCGTCCGAGGGCTCCAGCTTCAGCCCGCCTTTCACCACGACCAACTCGTAGACCGGTACTTCGCGCTTTTCATGGTGGACCGAGAGCTTGAATCGATCCACCAGCATCGCCTGCACCATCTCAGGCACCTGATCCTGGGAGGCGCCTTCGGGCAACCTCGCCCGTATGTTCCACCGGGATTCACGCAAGGACGAAGGGCCGAAAACTTGGAAGGATTTCACGCGATAGGCGTACGGCAGCAAATCCGCCAATGTCACGAATTCGAAGTCGGCGCTGCCGTTGCTGATGGTGGTGCCTGTACGGAACTGGCCGGAACGCATCGTTTCCGGCGTCGGAAAATCCGCGGATCGGATGGAGGCGACCTCAAAGGCCACTCCCGGACCTTTTTGAGCGGCGGCGACTCCGATCAGGATCGCCGTGGACAAGACGGCCACCGTTACAAAGCTGGCTCTCACTCTTGGGTTCATGCAACTCCTTCGAACAAAATCTGCCTTGCTATGTAAAACGATGTGCGCGGGGAAAGGTTTCGGGAGTGAGGGATCTCTTAACTCTTCTTTACAAGGACGAGTCAGCCCCGTACACCCTAAGGCGGCGAGGCTGATTCGGTAAAACCGGCCTAACCGCTCTAAAAAGAGAAGCGGCCGATCAAAGTGCCGGAGCGAGGCTCGAGGGTCGGGATGGTGGCCTGCGTCGGCAGAGACGGAGCGGTATTCGGGGCGTAGTAGGCGCTAATGACGCCGAAGCCGCTGGTGTAGATGCCCAGGGCGTTCTTTGAGGGCGTAACCTGCGGATTTGAGGTGCTCGGCGCAGGCATTTCGAGGCGATTCAGAACGTTCACGAATTCTCCGCGGATCTGGAAGTTCATGCGCTCCTTGATTCGGAAGTTGCGCGCGAAGTTTGCGTTCTCAACCGGCGTGCGCGGGCCGCGGAAGCTGGAGATGTAGTTTCCGGCGGCCATGCAGTTCGCATTGGACGGGCAGGGCTGCCACGCGGACGGATTCAAAACTTGCGTGTACCACGGATTATACGTGCTCTGGTTGTTGATATTGACTCCCGGCATATACAGCGGCTGACCGGCGACGCGGACATCCTCGCTGGTCTGGTAGTTGGCGTTTACGTTACTCGTGGGAGGCGTCAGGAACTGTCCGCTCTGGTAGTTGGCAAACCAGCCGATCTGCCAGTCCTTAGTGACCTGGTTCAACCACTTCGGGAAGAACGAAGCGCGCGGAACCGTGTAAGTGGCGTTGAAGTTCAGCGTCTGGATCGGGATCTGCTGCAAAGACCAGGTGTCGCTCGCCGGATTCCAATAATCCTGACGAGACTGAACCAGGCTGTAGCCTTTGGCCCAAGTGTAGGAGCCTCCGGCCTGCAGATTGTGCGACAGGCGTTTGGTCGCCTTCACCTGCAGCGAGTTATATTTGCTCGCGCCGGTCGGGGCGCCGGAGGGTTCCAGCGCGCCGAACTGTGGATAGGGATACAGGGCGGATTGCAGCGTGGCGCTGCCGGGGAACCCGGCGTATGGGTAACCGCCATTGGTGATCCCCTGCGCCGCCAGGAACTGCTGCACCGCCGTCGAGCTGAGCGGATCGGCCAGCAAGGCGCGCGCGTTCTCGTTGTTGTATCCCGACGGACCGGTTCCGGGAATCGGATAGAGGTTGTACTTTGCGAGATATTGAGGCGAGAGCTCGCTCTGGAAGCCGAGATTGGTTCCAAACGGCGTCAGCCATACCGCGTGGTTGCCTACGTAAGCGGCCTCCATGATGAAGCTCTTGGTGATTTCCCGCTGGAAACCCGCGCTCCACTGGTTGATGCGCGGCGGGCGGTTCTGCTGAGGATCGGGCTCGGTTACCGTGTTTCCTGAGCACGAAGTGGAGCCCGCCGTCGGGCACTGGTATGGATTTGTGATGGGCCATCGCGGCGTCGCGATGAAGCCTGGCGTCAGGTCGTTGACAAACTGAGCCGCGGTAGGGATATAGGCAGGACTGTTGCCTTGGACGTTGTAAGCTCCTGGCGAGCTGATTGTCGAACCGGCCGCGGCCTGGATGAACTGGTAGTTGATGCCCCAACCGCCGCGAAACACCGTCTTGGGATCGATCTGATAGGCGACGCCCAGGCGCGGACCGAGGGCGAACGGATAAGCCGCCTTGTAGAAGCCGGAGGTGTTGGTTGCATACTCCAGCGCGCCGGGATGGCCGCCGGCCGATGTGTTGGCAAGGGTGGCGTCAAACTGGCCCCAGCGGTTGTATTCTTCTTTCTCAGGCGTATCGTAATCCCAGCGGATGCCGTAATCGAGGGTCAGCTTTCGAGTCACCTTCCAGGAATCCTGAATGAAAAATGCCCAGTCGGTGGTGCTGACGTGAGTATCGAGCGGCACTCCTTGCGACGTGCTGGTATAGTCACCCAGCAAAAAGCTCGCAAATCCAAAGCCCGGGGAGAAGGCGCCGTAACTGTTGGTGTTCGTGAACGGATCCGAAGTGGGGCCCGTGCCGGTTGTGAGAAGAATCGTGGAAAACGGCTTGTTAATGTAGTTCTCCTTGATCCACTCCGCGCCGATCTTGAAGGTGTGCTTTCCTTTCACCCAGGTCAGGTTTGCCGTGGCCGTGGGCTTCGGTTCGTAGGTCGGATCCTGAATCCCGCTCGCGGTGCCGATGTTGGCCATGCCGCCCGTGGCGTTCGTGCACGTGCCGGCCGCGCCCGCGGTGCAATTCCCACTGACGTAGGGGAAATTGCGGTTGATCAGGTTGCCAGTCAGTCCTAGCGAGGAAAGCTGGAAGTCGGTGTCCGGCGCCGTGTCTTTGAAGATTTCGTAGAACATGCCTCCGCCCAAGTGCAGCAGAAGGGTCGGCGTGATGGTGCGGTCGTAATTGATGCGCTCCTGGTAATTCGTAATAAAGGAGCCGCGAGCCTCAGTGATGGTGTTCGGTAACCCGTCCTGGCTGCCCAGAGTGGGGTTGAACTGGTTCTGCGTAGTGTTCTCGGAATAATAGAACGAGATTTTGTCCTTCGCGTCGATGTTGTGATCCAGCTTGAAAGCGGGAATCGCAGAGTAACGATGGCCAGCCTCGTTGACCGCGTAATTCCCCGTATACAGACTCGCGTTGTTTGCCTTGGGGACGTAGCTCAGAATCTTCAAAGAGATGGGATCGAACATCGTGGCCGGGATGGTATTGTTCTGAAATGGCGTAGCATAGCCTTGGCCCGCCAGCGATCCGGAGGTCGCCACCGCGCGCGACAGCGGATTGAAGATTTCGTTGGCGAACACGTGCTGACCGTTGGGGTCCGTCTGGACGCTCGGCGAGCCGAGCGCCGTGGTCTGGATTCCGAACTGGGAGCAGACGCTGCAAGTGCCGTTAGGGGAAATCGCCGAGAAATTGCCGTTCAGATACGCCGCCGTCGGAACGGTGTCCTGAAATCCATACAAGTCGGTTTCAAGGAACTCTTCGTAGTTGAAGAAGAAAAAGCTCTTGTTGTGGCCGTTGTAGACCTTGGGGATGTAGATCGGGCCGCCGAGCGTTCCACCGAAATCATTGCGGCGGTTGCGCGGACGGAATTTGCCGCCGTCACCGCCGGAGGCGCTGCACTGCTGGACGCTGGTGCCTCCCTGCAGGCAGCCGCCGCTCTTGGTGAACGGATCGCCCGCGTTCAAGTCTTCGTTGACGAAGTAATCGTAACCGGTGCCGTGATATTGGTTGGTTCCCGACTTCATCGTCATGTTGATCACCACGCTTCCGGCCTGGCCGAACTCAGGGGCGTAGTTGCTGACCTGGTAGGCGATTTCCTGAACCGCGTCCACCGACGGCTGCGCCATCTGCGTGTAATCGTACGCTCCGTAGTAACGGTCGGTGGCGTCCTGGCCTTCAATGCGCATAGTCTCTGTAGTAACAAAGGACTGTCCGAGTCCGTTGATCTGGAACGTACCGCTGGATGCATAACCGCTGACGCCCGGAAGCGTGAGCAGCGTGTTATAAGGATTGCGGTATCCGGAGGTGCCGGAGTTGACCGTGCCCACACCGAGCATCGGCAGCGCGTCCATCTGGTCGATGGTTACGTTGTCGGCCATCTCGGCGGTTTCCGTTTTGAGCAGTGACGCTTCCGCGGTGACCGTCACCGATTCGGTGTTGGCGCCGACCTGCAGCGACACGTCTTCACGCAACACGCCCGCCGCTTCCACGGTCAGGTTGGTGTGGGTGTATTTTTTGAACCCCTTTGAGTCGACCGTGACGCTGTACCTGCCCACCGGCAAGTCCGTGACGGTAAAGACGCCGGCGCTGCTGGTTACGCCGTTGTAAGCCACACCGGTTCCGGTGTTCTTAACTTCGACGTTTGCGCCCGCGATAACCGCTCCTGCCTGGTCTGTAACGGTTCCCGTAATGGTTCCGTTGCCGACCTGGCCGAACGCCATCGCTGCGCTGATGAACAGACACAATGCGAGCGTGGCTAACCTGAGTCTCATTAAACTCCTCCCTTGATTGTTTGAAAAAACTAGAACCCCAAATACGCAAAGTTCAGACACTACTTTCCGTAACGCCGGTTACATCGCCAATGGAGCCCCTTCGAGCAAAGTCTGAGTCGTTAGAGGGACTCGGGCACGCACAGGTTTCCGCCGCGAGGGTGTTTTTACTCTTCTTTACACTCGGGCAGGGCTGATCGGGTCATGTTGAGGCGCATCGCCGAGCAATGTCCAGCCTTCGAAGATTCAGACTGGCTCGGACAGGGGCAGATCGATTGTGACCTTCAATCCCGGGTTCGCGTTCTCCAGATGCAGGGAGCCGCGATGCAGTCCAATGGCGCGCTTGGCGATCGCCAATCCCAAGCCCACGCCTCCCGTGCTGCTGTCCCGGGAATCATCCACTCGCACGAACGGCTGTCCCAGTTTTTCGAGGAGCTCCTCCGGAACGCCCAGGCCATAATCGCGAATGGAGACGCGGCACCATAACGGCTGGATCTCCACGTGAACTTGGACTCGCGAATCTAAAGGGGCGTACCGGATGCCATTGCGCAGAATATTCTCGAAGGCGCGTCGGAGTAGCTCCCGGTCGCCGACGAGATGGGAGTCCGCGGCCGCATCAATGAACACGCGGCACCGCTGCGCGTCTGCTTCGATCCAGCAATCCCCTGCGATTTCGTGAAGCAGATCGACAATGGAAAATTCCTGCTGGTTTGCGGCGGCGTCCGTCTCTGTACGGGTCACTTCCAACAGGCTTGCTACTAGGTCCGACAGGCGATCGATTTCGCTCTTAATACAGGCGATGGCGATCTCGCGTTTTTCGTCTCGGCGCGCCAGTTCCGCAGCAAAGCTCATGCGCGCCAGAGGGGAGCGAAGCTCATGCGAAACATCCTGCAGCAGCCGGCGCTCTACAGCCAATAGCGTGCTGATACGACCCGCCATCCTATCGAAGGATCTTGAGAGATCGCCGATCTCATCGCGCCGACGGGAGTTCAGGCGAACCGCGAGATCGCCGCGCCCAAATTGTTCAACGCTGCGTGCCAAGTTTCGCAGGGGCGACACGATGCTTACGGCCAGTGCCCAGCAGACAAGAGCAACCGCAGCGATGATCAGGGCGTAATATGGCAGCAGGGTCGACGGCGCGAACGGCGGGCTCAGTACCGTGATAAGCCGGTAACGATTGTCCGCGGACTCGAGCGCGAGAATGATGTGGCCGTCCTTCGGAACTGGAGCCGCCCATTCGGACTGAACGACCTTGAGCAGGTCCGAACGGTCCGTTCCTGAGGCGAGATCGTGCCCTTGCAAATCGGTCAAGTAGCGCGGGTCTCCTAGGGCGTCGTCGGTTTTTTCGAGATACGCCGCGAGCTGCGCCGCACCGCCGAATTCGTAGGCTTCGGTGGCTTGGTCCAAGATCATCGCATCCACACGAGCGAACGGTCCGCCCAGTCCCACGGCCCGAGCTTCCACAAATCTCGATACCCCGGAAAAGGCAAGTAACGAAAGTAATAATGTGGCAAAGCACCAGAGCAGGATTTTGAGGTGGAGCGACTTCATTCTCTAGGACTTACCGCTGTGGCGAATAGATAGCCTGCGCCGCGGACCGTCTGAATTTGAGCTTTACCGTCGAGCTTCTTCCGCAAATGACTGATGTGCACATCCACGGAACGGTCCGCCGGCGTGAAGGTCCGTTGAAATACGCCCGCCGCAAGCTCATCGCGCGAAATTACGCGGCCTGAGGATCGGACCAGAAACTCCAGGAGGTCGAACTCCGTGGAAGTGAGCGTCAGTGGGTGGCCCTCGCACCAGACTGTGCGAGTGTCCAATTCCACCGTGAGCGGGCCCGCGCGCAAGCGCTCCGCACGCCAATTTTTGCTGCCCCTGCGCCAGACGGCGCGCATGCGCGCAAGCAGTTCGTCGGGGCCGAAGGGCTTTGGCAGATAATCGTCAGCCCCGGCGTTTAGTCCCGCAATCCGGTCTTGCCTCTCCGTTCGGGCCGTGAGCATGATCACAGGGACCGTGCTGCGTTTTCGCAGTTGCCGCAGCACCTCGAATCCGTCGATCACGGGCAGCATTACATCGAGGATGACCAGATCGAACTCCCGTTCGAATACTCGAAATAAGGCCCGACGCCCGTCGTGGACTGCTTCTACATCGCACTCGTGCGGCGCGAAGTAATCATGCATGAGTGCGCACAGGTTAACGTCGTCATCGACCAAGAGAATCGACTTCGGCTGAGAATCTGTGACTGCCACCCACCCCCTTTTTACCGCAAAATCTGACGACCGGCACGGGTGCTTCACATTTCTTAACGTTTGCCAGCGGTCACGTGACCGCTTGGGATGCGGCAGACCGATCGGCAAAGTATCGTACTCTTCGGGGTATGTTGAAGAAAACGTCCACCTATTTGCGTATTACGCGTCCCGGCGGTTTATACTGCTTCTCCTCCATCCATTGCAGGATCGCCGACCGCAGGAAGCGAACGTTCGATTAGCTGGGGACTGGCCCGAGCGCCCAGGTCGCGGTTTCCAAAGCAGGAGCCAATCGTAACGGGCGCCTTCAAACGGAGGAACTTGGTGCTGGAGCCGGGGGCCACTTCATAGCCCAACACCGGATACCCGAGTTTGCACCGCAACTACATCGGCGGAGCAGTACACGTCTCCCGAGATGATGGCGGCTTGCAGCAGGGTCAGAAAGTGCGACGCCGGATCGCTTGCTCGATGATATTTCGCTTGCCGCGCAGCACTTCGTCCAGCGCCTGCAGGCCCCTTTGCGCGAATTCGTCGCGCTCGGTTTTACCAATCGCACCAACTTCAACGGCGCATTCAGAAACATCTCGAAGCTGGCCTGTAACTCCGCCGCAGCAGCCGGCAGCCGACACCTTGAAGCCAGCTCTCAGGCCGGTTGGTAGCAAGCGCGAGCACCCCTTGGCAACAGTTAACTATCTTCTTTTTCAGATCTTTACAGATACGCAGACGGACCCTATAATCGAGCTTACGAATGACTGGGGTGCCGAACAACCTTAAGTAGAAACGATGGGCTGTGTTGAATCGAACCTTGATCGGCGGCTGCAGCGACTCGAAGAACTCGTCGGACTCGCGGACGCCCGCCGATTCAGGTCGTCGCGGCAGACAATCCACTGGGGGCTTCGGCTGTTCTCCTAAATTGCAAGCAACGCACCGGAACACAGACTCGGCCAGCGCGCATCGCCGTCATGATCGGGGGCTCCGAACCCGATAGTACGCGCCCATCGCCGGCAACGAGTTTTTTTGACGAATGAACACGCCAATTGTTATGCAGGGATCATGACGTTGTCTGCTGCAACGAACATCGAAGTCTGGCCGATCGACAAGCTGGCTCTCTATCCTCGAAACCCCAGGAAGAACGACGCGGCCGTCGATCGGATGTGCAGCTCGATCCGTGATCTGCGTTTAAAAGCGGCGCGCAAGCTCGGCATCACCGAAGTCCCGGTGCTGCTGTGCGACGAATGGACGCCGGCGCAGGTGAAAGCGTTTCGGCTCCTGGTGAATCGATCGGCGACCTGGGCGGAGTTCGACGAGGAATTACTCGCGCTCGAACTTCAGGACCTCCAGGCGGCGGACTATGATTTGAGCCTCTCCGGATTCGATCCCGGCGAGATCGATCACCTGCTGGTGCTCGACGATGAGGACCGCGCCAACGCCGCGCCGCCGCTACCGGAAACGCCGGTGAGCCGGCCTGGCGACCTCTGGCTGTGCGGTAAGCATCGGGTGCTTTGCGGGGACGCCACCAGCGCAGAAGCGGTCGCGCGACTGCCCGCTGACCGCAAGCCGCGGCTGATGAAACCCGAAGCCGCGCACGGTGTGGCGCTGCCAACGGCCAGCAAAACCACTGGATTCCAGGAGGTCCAGTTCACGCAGCACCGGCAAGGGGTGGAGTCAAACCTTGTCGATTCGAGGCAAGAGCGGTAAAGAAGCCGAAACAATCTCGGCGATATCCAGCAGCCGCGGCGGATTCGCCGAGACCGAAGGCAGGGCGTCACGAAACATCGTGTTGCAGAAGGGGCATGCCGCGGCGACGATCTCGGCTCCGGCCGACGCCAGTTCCTTGGCCCGAACATGGCTCACACGTTCGCCCGTCTCCTCGCCCAGGAACGCGAGCCCGCCTCCGGCGCCGCAGCAAAAACTTTGCTGGTGCGAGCGCGGAGCGTCGATCACATTGCCGGCCGTCTCGATGACCACGCGAGGCTCCTCGTACACGCCCCGGTAACGGCCCAGATAGCAAGGATCGTGATACACGATCTTCTGCCGCTTCTCCGGCTGCGGCAACTTGTCGCGATGCCGGGCCATAAACTCGCTATGGTGCTCGATCGCAGGTTTACCATCGCCGGCCGGCCAGTCCGTTGAAATGGTCCGCACGCAATGCGGGCAGATCGAGACGACTTTGGAGACCTTCGCCTGCGCCAGCGCCTCCAGATTCGAGGCAGCCAGGGTGTCAAACAGCAGATCGTTGCCCAGTCTTCGTGCCGGATCTCCGGTGCAGCGTTCTTTGCGCAGCACCCCGTAGGAGGTTCCCAGGTACTCCATCACCCGCGCGAACGACGCCACGATTTCCCGCCCGCGCGGATCGTACGCGCCCATGCAGCCCAGCCACAGGCAGTATTCCTGCGAGCCGTCAAAAATCGGAATGCGTTCCTTGGCTACGAACTTGTCGCGCTCGCCGGAGCTGAAGCCCAGCGCGTTGCCGTGGCGCTCGAGTGCGAGGAACAGCTTGGAGCCGTAGGCATCCTCCCACTTGCCGGTATTGACCGCGCCACGCCGCAGGCCGACGATCATCGGGACATGCTCGATCCCCACCGGACATTGAAACTCGCACGAGCCGCAAGTCGTGCACTGGAACACGGCCTCCTGCGATAAATGCACGCCCAACAACGGCTGCTCCGAACCCGGGCCGAACTCGTTGAGGTACCCTCGCATTCCCAGCGCGATCGCCTTCGGGTCGAGCAGCTTGCCGGTGTTCGCCGCCGGGCAGTGCTCCGTGCAGCGGCCGCACTCCACGCAGGAGTAGGCTTGCAGGGCCACGATGCGGGTGATGTCCTTGCCGGTATCGAGTCCGAAATCGTCGTCGCCGTTCAAAGGCGGAATGCGAGCAAATCCGCCGCGCGATAGAAACACTGTGATGGGACTCAACACCAGGTGCAGATGCTTGGTGTGCGGAATCAGCGGCAGGAAAATGGCCAACACGAGAGTGTGGGTCCACCACAATGGCTTGGCCGCCCAGGCGTCCGCGCCCACCCAAAACGCGGCCAGATAGGTAGCCATCAGCAGGAATATCAGCGCCGCGATCACACCCGATTCGGGGGAGAGCTCTCCCAGCCACTTCGGCCTGGCTACGAAACGCCGTAGAAACAGCCCGGTGATGGAAACCGCCACGCACACGGCGAACATGGCCGCCATTACGGCGTACGCCCCTCGTGGCGCGAGAAACTCCAACCCGAATCCAGTGGCGAGATGATTCAGCGTCACCAGGGCGAACGCGCAAAAACCCCAGAAGACGAACGCGTGGGCCAGACCCGGCAAAGGCCGCTGCCGGATGACCTTGGCTTGCAGCAGAACTTCCCAAACGAACTCGCGCACGCGTCTGCCGGCCGGCGCCAGCGTAAAATCCGCCTCCGGCTTCGATTCCAGAATCTTGCGGACTACCGGATGGAAGCGCCTCCAGAACAGAGCACCCGAAGCCAGCAGCAGCGCCGCCAGCGCCAGCATTTCCGCTATAGAAAAGTGCATGAGTACAAGCGAACTACGCGGGACCGGCTGTGCTCCCACCGGCCGCCATTGTTCGCAGCCTGAGCCGGTCGATCTTGTTCGTACCCGTACGGGGTAGCGTATCGATGAAATGTACTTCGACGGGCCGCTTGTACTTGACGAGGTTTTCCTTACAGTAGGCAAAGAATTCTTCCTCGCCGAGTTCAGCCCCAATTTTCAAAGCTACGAAGGCCACGACCACCTCTCCCAGCCGGTCATCGCGCTTGCCGACCGTAGCCGCCTCGTGAATCGCCGGGTGATTGAACAGAACCTCATCGATCTCGCGCGGATAGACGTTGTAGCCGCCTACGATAACCATCTCCTTTTTGCGATCGACAAGGAACAGGAACCCATCCCGGTCCACATAGCCGATATCGCCTGTGTAGATGTAACCATCCCGCAGTACGTATGCCGTTTCTTCGGGCTTGTTGTGATACCCAGTCATCATCTGCGGCCCGCGTACCCGCACCTCGCCAGCCTCACCCATCGGCAATATACGCGTTCCGGTTTCGAGATCGACCACCTCAACTTCGGTTTCGGGCACCGGATTGCCGACCGACAGCAGCTTGCGCTCGCCGTCGTAACGATTCAGGCAAAGCGGAGCGCCTTCGGACATTCCCCAACCCTCGAGCAGCGGGCAGCCCGTGCGTCTGAGCCATTCTCGATGCAGGTCCTCCGGACACGCAGCACCGCCTGAGAGACAGTATTTCAATGCCGAAAGATCCACCTGATCGAACAGCGGGCTTCGCAGCAGACCAATATAAATCGGAGCCGGCCCACCGGCGAAGATGCTCACGCGATGCTCCGCCAGAGCCTTGAGGATCTCATCGGGATCGTACCTCGGGATCATCACCAGAGTTCCGGCGGTAAAGATCGGAACCCAGGTCGCGTAACCCAGACCCCAGATATGAAACATCGGCGCGACATTCAGAAAGACGCCCGTTCCGAATGAAATCGGCCAGACGCTGACGTGCTGAATCAGGCTCCACATGAGGCCGCGATGGGTGTGGTTGACGCCCTTCGGAACGCCAGTCGAACCGCCCGTAAAAATGGACAAAGCCGGATCATCTGCCTGCGGCATCTTCGCCGGCGGTGAATCGAAGCTAGGATCAGTAGTCCACTGAGCCAGGGTCTCGTGGCCCACGGCGATGATGGCGTCATTGCGAAGCCCCAGCTTTTCGGCGATCACATGCGCTTTCTCCGACGTCGCCGGATGGCAGACGATGGCTTTGGGGTCGAAGCCATTGAGCACCTTCGCGAGTTCATTGACGTGAAAATACGGGTTGACCGGAGCCACCTGCGCCCCGGCGCTCATCACCGCCATCAGCGCGACGTCCATCTCAATGGAGTTGGGCATCATGACGAGGATCGGCCCGGGTTCGAGCCGAAGTGACCCGATGAGGGCGCCCAGCCCGTTTGCCGCACGGCCGAAATCGCGATAGGTAATGAACCGGTCCTGATAAATCACCGCCACGCTGTCTGGTTTGCTCTCGACCGTGTGCCAGAACATGTGCACCAGGCTTTCGTGGAAGGGCAGACTGCGATCAGCCGGGATCTTCGGACCGATTCTCGATAAGGGCGCCAATTCGTGCGACGGAGGTGTCATTGCTACCGTTTGTAGGTTTGGAGGCCAGGTTTAATGCTCTTCTCGTCCAGAAACTGCTTCATTCCTTTCTCTCGCCCTTTTTCCGGATCGCGATGCAGTGTCTGGTCAAGCTTTGCAAAGAGGTAGTCCTCGCTCTGCTCCCACGTGAGTTCCCGGCAGCGCTTAAAGCCCTGCTTGGCCCCGCGAAGGACTACCGGATTCTTCTCCAGCAGCTTGCGAGCCAGAGCTATGGTTTCTTCGCGAAGGTTCTCCGGCGGCACTGCGCGATTGACCAGCCCCATGGCGGCAGCCTCCACACCATTGAACGTATCGCCGGTCATGATGTACTCCAGCGCTTTGCGGTGCCCCATGGTATCCGCCACAGCCTTGCTGACGAGGTTGCCCGGAGGAATGCCCCAATTAATCTCCGACAGGCCGAATACAGCCGTTTCGGAAGCTATGGCGAGATCGCAGGCTACCAGCGGAGAAAAGGCGCCGCCGAAACACCAGCCGTTCACCATGGCGATGGTCGGCTTCGCGTACATGCGCAGCAGCTTCCATTGCCAGGTGCAGGCTTCCCTTCGAACCTTTTCCTGGAAGATCTCAGGTGCGGCGTCCGTTTCGCGAAAGTACTCATTCAGATCCATGCCGGCAGACCATGACTCCCCCGCACCCGTAAGCACCAGCACGCCGGCGTCGGGGTCCTGTTCGAGCACTTCGAGAACCTCTATCATTTCCCGATTGAGCGTTGGATTCATCGCGTTGCGCTTGGCTGGGCGGTTCAGAGTCACCCACGCGATCTCCTCTTCCAACTCCACCAGCACAGTGGTCCAGCGTCCTTCGTATGTTTGCATCCGTCCTCCTTGGAATTTAGCTAGATGGGGTAATGGGGCGGCGTGGTCTGCACGGTGATCCATTGAAGCTCCGTAAATTCATGAACGGCGTATCGGCCACCAAAGCGCCCGAAACCACTGGCCTTCACTCCGCCAAATGGCATCTGCGGCTCGTCGTGAACGGTCGTGACGGGGGCGTTCCACGGTGCAATACCCACCACCACCCCGCAGGGTTTCCGGATAGATAGCGCCACGCATCCAGGCACGTTGGACGGAATCGTCTCGCCCGTGATCTGCGTCGTCATGCAGGCCGCCTCGCGCAGCATGTCGGCGGCGAGCGCGACGTTAAAGTAGAACCACCCTGGCGTTCCACCCGTTTCCTCGATGCCAGTGGCGGCGAACTCAGATGCCCGGCTGGCAAGAGAATCGGCGGCTTTCAGCAGCCGTCTTCTTCGCTCATTCGGCGTCAGTGCCGACCATATCGGGAACGCCGAGCTCGCGGCGGCGACCGCGGCCTGGGCGTCGTCCAGGGTCGCCGCAGGAGCGCGGGTCACGACAACCCCAGACACAGGATTACGCCGTTCAAAGGTTCTGCCGTTGCTGGCGGGTTGATCGGCCCCTCCTACCAGGCAGTTAACGGTGCGCATTCAGCTCTCTCTTTCTTCCACTCTTCACGCTCAGTCTCCGCTTAAAGAATGTTGCCACCGTTGATAATCCCGGCGGTAGGCGCCGCAAGTGAGGGAGAAAACCAACAGCGTCAGCAGAGAAGCACCCCCAATCGTCAAGGCGAGAGACTGACCGATCATGGATTCGCTCCGGAAAAAGCGGTCATTCAGCAAGCCGGGGAGAAGGGGGCCCAGACTTAACCCGCCGACATTTATAAAGAACAGGAGCAGCGCCGAAACCTGACTACGCAATTGGTTGGGGAAGATCAGTTGCAGAGCCGCGACTACGGGGGCCATCGGCAAGGCGAGCATAAAAAGCGCCGGTCCTGTCAACCAGAGAGTCCAGGCAGCAGTCGGAGCAAGAAGCGCAATTGGGTAAAGAATCGCGGCCCCGATCGCACTGGGCAGCGCCACTCGCAAACCTGCATCGACGTGGCCCTTCCGGAACCAGAAATCGCATAATCGGCCGCCGGCGTACATTCCGGCGCATCCGAAGGTAAGGATGAGCAAACCAAGGCTCTGGCCTGCCTGTCCGGGTGTCCAATGGTGAACGCGCACGAAAAGCGTCGGCATCCAGGCCAAAAAAGCGTAGGTACACATCGACTGGCAGATCATTCCCAGGCAAATACCTGTCACCGACCTCCAGCGAGTTCGAAGCTCCTTCAGAGAATCGCTGATTCCAAGCTTATTGGCGCCGCCGGCCGCTCGCAGAAGATCCCGCCGCACAGGCTCTTTGATTGTGTACATCAGAAGAGCAAAAGGAATCCCCGGTAGAGCCACGACCAGGAAGGTCAACCGCCAGGGGGCTATTGATCCGACGATCGGCAAAGTGATGGACGCCATCTTTGCGACTGCGTCGATCGTCAGTCCCCCGAGCAGTAAGGCCAGACTTGAGCCGATGAAAACTCCCATATAAAAGACGCTCATCGCGACGCCGAGCTGTTCCTTGACAAAGTAATCGGCGATCATGGAGTACGCGGCGGGCGAAAGGCCGGCTTCGCCAATACCCACGCCAATTCGCGTGACGAATAGCGAAGCGAAGGTTCTGGCGAAACTGCACGCGGCCGTAAAACAGCTCCAGATCATAATCGAGACTGCGATGAGACCTCGGCGGCTCCAGGTATCTGCGATTCGACCCAACGGCAGCCCCATAGCCGTGTAGAACAGCGCAAAGGCCAAGCCTTGCAGCAGGCCAATGCGAGTATCACTGATGCCCAGATCCTTCTTGATCGGGCCGACCAGCAAACTGAGAATCTGGCGATCGATAAAAGAAAGGGCAAAGCATGCCATCAGCACAATGACTACGTACCAGGCGTAGCGAAGGCTTGGCTTCCTCGTGGATTCTTCGACACGCATGGCCTGCGAGTGCGAGCTCATTCTGGCTCATCTCCTTCTGGCATTTGTTGAGTCGCGGCCCAGGCCCCGCATTTCTGCTGAAGCAAGCTGACCGATACGACATGCCGTTTGGCAGGCTATCGACATTTCCGAGGTTGAACTGGACCGATCCTGGCGGGACAGATCGCGCATTTTGCCTTCCTTGTTCACTTGGTTTGTGACACGATCGACCAAGCCTGGCGTCAACGTTCACCGGTTTTCCGAAACGCAGAGATCCACGGCCGGGGCGACTCCCCGCGCGAGCACGGCCTGCAGCTCCGGTCCTGCTCCTCCAGTACCGAAAGCCACGGCCTTGATGTCGATGCCGGAAATGAAGATCCGGCCTCCGCCAATCAGCACCACGGCGGAGACGGAGGGATCTCCTTCCGCAGCATCGACGGCGGCGCTATTTTGTTTTTTCAGGGCTACTCGTTCACTCATGCTTCTGTACCGGATCGGTCCTGCGGCTGAATGAGAGAGCCGCCCGGCACTAAGCTCAAAATATTCCGGTCCGCCAGGGCGATTTCCAGATTGCGCCGCGACAAGCGGGCATGCTCGCGAGCCAGGGCTTCCGCGCGCGCGCCTTGCCGATTTTCGATCGCCTCGACGATGGCGTGATGGTGCTCCTGCGCGAAACTGAGGATCTCGGCCGCCCCCGGCAGCTTGGAGCGCGCGAACACGAGCGCGCTCGGCGAGGTGAAGGGCAGGGAGATCACACGATCGAGAGTCTGGCGCAGCATGGGACTTTTCGCCAAGTCCACGATGGCGGAGTGGAAGGCTTCGTTCAGGTCCAAATAACGCGCGAAGGCGTCTATGTTGGGATGCAGAATAGAGTCCATTGCGTCGCAGTATTTGCGGACCGCCCGCAGTTCGCGGTCGGCGTTCAAGCGCTCGGCGGCAAGCCTCGCCGCGGCGCCTTCGAGTAAGCCGCGCATCTCGAGCGCGTCCCAAATGTCGGCGACGGTGAAGGCGCGCACCACGAATCCGCCGGAAGGCGAGGCTTCGAGCAAGCCCTCGTGCTGCAGCCGGTCGAGCGCCAAGCGGATCGGCGTCCGCGAGGCTCCCAGGCGGGCGACCATGGCCAGTTCCGAGATCCGCGCGCCCGGTTGAAAGTCGCCGCGAAGTAACATCTCGCGAAGCTTCAAGAGGGCGCGTCCGGTTTGGGACGCACTCTCCGGGGAGGCGTTGGTGCGTTGTCTAGGCGCGAGATTATCCATGAAAGAGCCTTTCGTCGTTATATTCACTCTGCGCATTGCCGCAAGTGACTGAATCAACAATGCTACCATACGTCCGTGACTGCATGCAAAGTGGCGGTTCTAGAAGCGCCCATTTGACTTTATGGCGGATTGCACGATATGATTCGCTACACTTGCATGCAGATGTATGCAATTAGAGAAGGAGGGCCCTCCCCGTGTGGCCACACCCGTTCGCATCCCGCAAATCCGCTTTCCATTTCATTTCGGTCGCCGCCGCCGTGCTGCCTTTAATGGCGCTATCAGCCGCCGCGCAGGCTCCCGCTCCCCAAGCCGGTCAGACTCCGGGCGCCGGGGCACCCGCCGGACGCGGTCCTGGCGGAAGGGGCAGGGGCGCGCGGGCACCCATCCAAGAAGAGCCCACCATTTGGTTAAAGGAGGGAGTGCCCGATTTGCAGGGCATCTGGTCCAATAATTGGATCGTCGACATGGCGGACGGCCGCTATGCGGAAAAGACCGTGGACGTGCCGTTTACCGATTGGGGCAAGAAGCTGTGGGATGAGCGCACCGCCAACTTACAGAAGGACGACCCCAACCTCGAGTGCAAGCCTAGCGGTCTGCCTCGCGCGGCGGGAACTCCCTATCCCCTGCGGATTATCCAGACCGACAAGGACGTCGTGTTTTTGTACGAGGGCGGACTGCACACCTTCCGCATCGTGCCCACCGACGGAAGGCCGCACGACAAGGACGCCTATACCTGGCTGGGCGATTCGGTGGGCCGTTATGAGGGCGACACGCTGGTCATCGACGTAACCGGCTTCAACGACCAGGAGAGCTGGCTCGATTCGGCCGGCCATCCCCATAGCGATCAGCTTCATTTGACGGAGCGGTACCGCCGCTTGAATTCGACCACCATGCGCTACACGGTGACCATCGAGGACCCGAAAGCTTACACCAAGCCCTGGAGCACTTCCTACATCTACCAGCAGCGTCCCAACATGCACATCATGGAATACTGGTGCACGGAAAACGAGCGGGACCGCAAGCACATGGTCGGCAAGTAGGGCATCCGAGGGATCCTTGTCGAGCCCCAAGCCATCTACCGGCTCAACTCCTGAAACCCTGGAGTCCCCAGCCAAGCCCATGGGGCGTACGCATGGTGCGCGGCGGGTGCGGGTCGTGGCACGCCGCCCGCGGTGGAGGCGGATGGGGCGTCCGGCGTTCACCGGGAGGATGGCCACCGATTTCATCCCGATGAGTGAGCGGACCTGCCGGGCGCTTCCCGGGCGCGAGAACCGCGCTATGGCCGGGCTCTCGATGGGTGGCGCGCAGACGTTTACAGCCGCACTCGGCAATCTCGATAAGTTCGCGTACCTGGGCGGATCCAGCGGAAGCCGCGGCGGCAGGGGTGGCACTTTCGATCCCAAAACCGGCTGCGACGGAGCATTCGCCGATCCAGCCGCATTCAACAAAAACGTTAAGGCGCTGTTCCTGGGCATCGGCTCCGCGGAAGGACCAGCAACGGAAAATTTCAGCGGCGCGCTGACCAAGGCCGGGATTCACAACGTCTACTTCGAATCTCCCGGCACGGCTCACGAATGGTTGCCGTGGGGGCGATGCCTGAATGATTTTGCCCCGCGGCGTTCCGTTGGGGGCACAGCAACAGACTACTGTATAGATGGGAAGAATTGACCGGAATTTAGTCCCAAAAAGACTCACTAAAATCAGACAAGGGGGTTCGCCATGCTGCGTTTGTCTCTCCGATTAATGTCATTTCTCGTAATCCTTGCACCTCTGGCGTTTGGCCAAGGCGCGAATGGAACGATTACGGGCACCGTTAACGACCCGACAGGTTTGGTGATCGCCGGCGCCGGCGTGGAAGCCACCAACACGGAAACGGGAGCCATTTATTCCGCGGCCTCGACCAACGCGGGAAATTACACGGTCCCGAACCTGCCTGTCGGCACGTATACCCTGACGGTGAAAGTGCCCGGGTTCAAGACCTATACCCACTCGAACCTGGCCATCGCGGCGACACAAGTCTTGAAGGAAGACATCGCTCTGGCGGTTGGCTCAGGTACGGAGTCCGTGACGGTGCAGGCCGAAGCTTCGCTGCTGCAGACGGAAACCGCCGATCAGGCTCATATCATCACCCTGGAGCAACTGGACGACGCTCCCATTCTGGGTATCGGGGCAGTAAACTCGGGCCCTAACGGCTACCGTAATCCGTACAACTCGCTGGCGATCCTGCCGGGCGTCACCAATTATTCCGTCACTAACTCAACCATGACGGTCAACGGCCTGGGTAGTAATAACACCCTGGTCGAGACGATGCGCATCGATGGTCTGGACGCCACGAATCGTATTTTGTCGAGTACCACCGATTATCCGCAGATGACCCAGCCGAACACGGACGCGATTCAGGAAATCGCGTACCAGACCAGCAATTACGCTGCGGAATTCGGTCAGGCCGGCAGCGTGGTCATCAACATGACCATGAAATCGGGGACCAATCAATACCACGGCACCGGGTTCGACTATTTCGTGAACGAAGACCTGAACTCGGGGCAGCCGTTCACCAGCCGTGCAAACGGGACGGAGGTTCTTCCCGGCAAGTACCGGCCGACCAACCGCCGCAACGATTTTGGCGGCACCCTGGGCGGCCCCATCTATATTCCCAAAATCTATAACGGCCACAACAAGAGCTTTTTCTTCTTTAGCTATGAGGAATACCTCGAAACCCAGGTGTTCGCCTTCACCGACACGGTGCCGACGGCGGCCTATATGAACGGGAACTTTTCGGCGATCTCGCCGAATGGGACTTGCAGCCTGTGCGCCGCACAAGGTATTCCGACCACGTCTTTGGGCGGCGCCACCTATACGGATGCTTTAGGCCGCCCGATGTACGCCAATGAGATCTACGATCCGCTGTCGCGCGCGGTCAACCCAACCAATAATCTGGGATATGCCAACCCATTTCAGGGCAACACGATTCCGCTAAGCCGTTTCAACGCGACGTCGCTTGATTTTGCGGCGCTGTTCCCCCAACCGACGAACTCGAATCTTGTCGGAAATTATGCCACCAGCATCCGGGGAGGACATTACGCGGCTCTTCCGGGGTTCAAGATCGATCACAACATCGATGCGAAGAACAAGCTGTCGTTCTACTGGGCCTACAACAATAACCAGCAGCAAATCGCTTACCCGCTGGGGAACGCCGATGGTCTGCCGACGGAGATCGGCGGGTACCGGGGCACCTTCATCCCCACCAGCACGTACCGGCTGAATTATGACCGCACTGTGACGCCGACCCTCCTGCTGCACCTGGGCGTAGGTTATATGACGACGAGTTTCAACACCAACGCGCCCTTCCTGAATTTCAGTCCCTCCCAATTCGGTCTTTCGGGCTTTGCATTGGACCGCCAGTTCCCGTACGTCTATGGCATGTGCACGAACGCCGCGGGCACGGTCAGCACCGCTTCGCCGGTCTGCGCCGGCGGCTATGGCGGCATGCAAGCAATCGGGACTTGGCTTCAATCCCAATCGCAGGATTACGAGTTTAAGCCTACCTTCAACGCGAATGTGACCTGGGTCAAAGGCAATCACACCTTCAAGGCCGGCGCGGAGCTGATCCTCGAGGGCTTCATGACCGGAAACTACCCCGGAGTGCTGCTGCAGTCCGGCAACAACGCTACGTCGCAACCTTTCACTCCGACGTCCAGTTTCAACGGATACAGCACGGGCTTTGGCTATGCCAGCTTTCTGTTAGGCGACTACGCCTCCACTACGCAGAACGCGAATGAGTTGTTCTATCGTGAGGGGTACCAGCAATGGGCGCTTTTCCTGCAAGACTCGTGGAAGGTGACTCGCAAACTCACGGTGGATTATGGCCTGCGATGGGATTTTGCTACCCCGGAGCATGAGGAGTACGGGCGCTTGGGACAGTTGGATCCAAACTTGGCGAATGCCAGCGCCGGCGGCCGCCCGGGGGCGATCGAGTATGCCAGCACCTGCAACTGCTCGTTCTATAAGCCAACTTATCCGTATGCGATTGGACCGCGTGTAGGCGTGGCCTATCAGCTCAATTCGAAGACCGTGATCCGCGGCGGGTGGGGCGTCAATTACCAGTTCATTGCGAACCCCGCCGGCGGCGTTTTCGCCACCAACGGGGTCTATCCTTTGGCCGGGATCAACCCGTACGTGAACATCTCGACGCCTGGGTCTATTGTGACGCCAAGCTGGCCGGTCACCAACCCAAACATCTATCCGGTCCCCGGAACCGTGGGAGGCCTCCCCGGTGGTATTGCGCCGGACCAGAACGAAAACCGCCCTCCGCGGATCAACAACTTCAGCGTGGGCATTCAGCGGGAGATTACGCGGAACTTCATCCTGGAAGCTTCCTATGTGGGGAACCGTTCCGCGTGGACATCCGGACCTCTGGGCGAGCTGAGCCAGATCTCCCCGCAGACCTACGCCGCCCACGGCTTGTACCCCTACCCCGGAACCGGACCCTGCTCCTCGGGAGGCGGCGTGTGCGCTAGTTCAACCTATAACAACTATGCCGACTACACGTTGCTGGGGCAGGCGCTCAGCAGCGCAACGGTGAAAGCGCGCGGTTTCTCTGTGCCCTATTCGGGCTTCCCCACCTCCGACTCGCTTTTGCAATCGCTTTATGCTTACCCGCAGTTCGGCAATATTGCCATTTCCGCATCGCCTACCGGCGATTCAAAGTACGACTCGCTGCAAGCCAAAGCGACCAAGCGCTTCTCTCACGGTTTCCAGGCGAACGGCTCTTTCACTTGGGGCCAAGGCTTCTATCGGCCCACGCGCCAGGACTTCTTCAATCCCGCGAGCTCCGTGTGGGCATTGCAGCAGATCCCGCCGCGGGACCTGAACTTCAATGCAATTTACACTGTCCAGAAAGCCGATTTCCTGCCGCGTTTCGCCAACCTGATTACCAAAGACTGGCAAATTGGCTGGTTTTCGAATTACCAGAGCGGCGCATTCCTAACGCCTCCGTCCAGCCCCAGCCTGAATTTCCTTTCGAGTGAGGACATCCGGGTTTCGGGCCAGCCGTTATATACGCCCGGTGTGAACATCAACAATCTGGGCACCTACAATACGTACTACACGCAGGTGCTGAATCCCGCCGCGTGGCAGGCCTGCCCCACCAACTCCGTGTGTGCGTCCTCAACGGTGCTGTATAAGGATTTCCGCGGGCCGCGCCAGCCGTCGGAGAACGCCAACCTCGGCCGCCATTTCCGGGTGGGCAAGGAGGGCCGGTACGACTTCTTCGTCCGCGCCGAATTCGTTAACATCTTCAACCGGACGCTTATGCCGGCCCCGACCACGACCAATCCACAGAACGTGCCGGTGAAGGGCGCGGGCAATGGCACCATCTACACCAGCGGGTTCGGTATCATCAACACTTACTATGCGCCGAACACGGCAATCGGCGCGACCACGGTGCAGGGCACGGCCCCTCTGCAGGGCCGCACTGGAACCCTGATTGCGCGCTTCTCGTTCTGACGTGGAACGGGCGTCACTCGCTTGCGGTCCTTTTCGAGCCCCGACCCGGAACCCGCTCCGGGTCGGGAGCGGTATCCTAGGCAGTGAATGATTCGAGGGGGTACTTCCCGCTGTGTGCTAAGCCTCGCGGCCACCCTAACCCTCTTCGCCGCCGGCCGGGAGTTTCCTTCCTACGTAAGCGTGAAGGCCATCCTGCCTCCCGGGCTGCATGTTACGGATGCGGCCCAATGGCTGGCTTGGTGCCAGCAGCAGGATAAAGCCATTCGCGCGCGCCTGGAGCAGGGCGATCTCGACTCCCTCGCCAACCTCTTGTTGCTGGGCACTTCGTTCACGAAACAGCCGCGAATCCCCATGGATCGCATTACTGAGGCATCCAAAGCCGGAATCCTGGGCGGGCGCGTGGACGATCTGGTGGCGGGCCTTCGCCACCGTGGCGACAACGAACGTCTTCTGTTTGTGCAGGGGCTGCTGCGCCGCCAGGGAATCGATCCGATGAGTTCCCAGAATCCGCGTCAACCCGGAGTGTTCCTCTACGACAATCTCCTGCGCGTGGTAAAAGATCGCATCGGGCTGAGCGAACGCGTCACGGAGGCTGAGCAAAGCAAGCGGGCGGACGATCCCGCTTCGCTTTTGGAACGATCCTCGGTTTTTAGCGATCGGGGCGTTTCCCTTGATACCGGCATTCTCCCGGATTTCCTGATCGAGCAGACCTTGCGCGACTTGAAGAACCGCGGGGTGCTGCGCGAAGGCCAAGTGGCTCGCGTGGCCCTGGTTGGGCCGGGGCTCGATTTTATCGACAAGAACGAGGGATATGCTTTCGATTACTATCCGCAGCAGACGCTGCAGCCGTTTGCATTATATGACTCGGTGCTGCGGCTGGGCCTGGCCAAAGCCTGCGCCCTCTCCTTATCGGTTCTGGACATCAGCCCGCGGGTGATCGAGCATATCCAGCGCGCCCGCGAGCGCGCAGCGAAGGAGACAGGGTATCTCCTGCAGTTGCCGCGGGATAACGCAAAACCGTGGCCCCCGCAGCTGGCGGATTATTGGAACGCGTTGGGAGATCAAGTGGGAACAGCGGTTGAACCCATTCGCCCGCCGGACATCTTTGGCGACATGCAGAGGCGGGCCGTGCGCGTCCGTCCGGAGGTGGTCCGGGCTCTCGAGCCGGTGGATCTCAACATCGTTTTGGAGCATCTGGCGCTGCCCGAAACAGAACGATTCGATCTCGTTGTGGGCACCAACATTTTCATTTACTACGACACTTTCCAGCAGACGCTGGCGCTGGAGAACGCGGGCGCCATGCTCGCGCCCGGCGGCCTGTTGCTGACCAACGACCGGCTGCCGGAGGGACGATGCGGCTGGCGGGAATCACTGTAGTCTCCGCGGGGGCTCCCCCGGACGCCAGGTCATATGCAGTCGGCTGGTATCGGAAGAAGTAGGCGGCCGCATCGCGTTTTGTCGTGCTCATAAAAGCCCAAGTGGTGCAGTGATTCCTCGCTTAGTTCGCCGCAGCAATGGTCAGGTTCACCGGCGGGGCGGCCACTCCTCCGACCGTGACCACCACTTGCTGCGGACCTGGGCTTACGCCGTTGTAGCGCACATCGACGATCATGCCTTCCTTGCGTAGGCAGCCGAACCTGATCCCCGCCCTCGATCGTCAGCGCGCGGGCCGTCACTTCCCCCCGGAATCTCTCCGGGACAGCGGGCCACAACGCAATGGTGCAAACGGTGATACCGCAATCGGTACTGGCGGGGCTCTCTGTTAACGCAACGGGGAGGCCTTCAGAGAGTCTCTGAGAATGACGGCCCGCCGGGCCCGCAGCTTACGGTATCGCGGCGAGACTCTGAGAGCGATTATTTTCGCTTGGTGCACCTCAAGCTAGGGGCAGCGCCCCTCGCGTCGAGATAGGAGCCCCGCCATCCTGAAAGGCAACCCAGCGGTGCCCACTCTCCTGAGAGGTGCGCTTTCTCAGGTGTTTTGGCCATTTCCCGCGAGGCATGCGGCGTCCCGCAGTCAACCAGAGGGTAGTGAAATCCGAAGTTGAATTCATTTGGCTCTCCGAGCGCTACATTGCAAGAAATAGAAATGGCCGTGTGCGAGCAGAGAGTCTGTAAGCCTTCGGCACCACTTGGTTCGGTGCGATAGTTCCGGCTCCATCGAACGTTTGTCTACCCGTCGGTGCTGTCGACTATGGTTGCGCTATCGCCTCCTGATCGCGAGACGAGTTTGCGCCGTAGCGGTCATCGGGAGAATGAAGACCTTGCATTTGGCTGGAACCAGAGGCATTAGTGTCCTCATGAAGAACCGCCAGAAGAAGGTACTGCAGTTCCCGAAACCGCCTGAAGAATCCAAGACCTCGCCGATCGTCATTCAGATCGGGAATGAACGCTTCGCCATTCATTACAAAGTGGAGGACCTGCGGCCGGTGTTGCTGTGGAATCGACGGGGCAAGAAGGCCACGGCGAAAATCGTGAAGTAATCTCTGGCGGACCAACCTTCGTGCTCACTCGCCTCGGACTTGTTATACCGCCGACGAAGAGGATGAATGTGTGGATAAAGGAGCGGTCCGGAAATTACACGCAGATGGAAACGAAATTCATGCGCGTTCGCAGCGAGGTGAAGTTGGGCTCCTGGTTCGGCGACTGGCAAGTGTGATGGCTGGGTGGATGGGTCAAACACCGCCTGCACTACCTGGTGACGCTGGTGAAGGTTCGGAAGAAGGAAGCTTAGCGGGAGAAACGCCGCCGGGGCACGAGGGCAGGGCGGCGTTGGGAGGATCTATTTGGGCAGACGGTAGGCTCGCTCGCCGTCGGCGCGTTTGGAGGACTCAACGGGCGTCTCCATTTTCTTCCCGAGCGTACCGCTCAAGAAGCCGCGGACCGAATGCGCCTGCCAGCCGGTGACCTTCATGAGCTCCTTCAATGTGACACCGCCGGGCCGTTTCAGCAGGTCGAGGATCTTGGCAGTTTTGCTGCCGCGACGGGCGGGTAGCGGCTGCTCACCGGCAGGGGCCTTTCGGGCCATTCGCGCCGGCTTGCCCTTGGACGCAGCAACCGGGGTGCGTCGTTTCGAAGCGCCGGCCTTCTTGGTCACCTTTGCGGGGTCAGTCTTGGTCTGTTCTGGGGGAATCGAGGTAGTCATTTCAACGGTCTCCTTTTGGCGGCAGTCGCCGCGTCACGACATTGATCCCTCTGTCAGGCGGCACAAGCAAGTTAAATCTGGAGAAGGCGTATGAAACGTTCTCGCTGGCAGATCCCCGCACGGCTCGCACGACTGCTCTTCACCACCGCGAAGTCAAGCGGCAGATTGTGCGAATTCGGACTTGCTTCGTAGTCCAAACAGAGCGTCCATGGATGTGGGGTTAACACCCTGCAAAAGGAGAAAACCATGGGTGTGTCTGTATTCGCCGAAATCGAGGCCCTGCGCCAAATGAAAGTAGGTGCGTTGCGGACCAAATACCGGGAGGTCTTCGGAGAAGAGTCCCGATCGTCGAACCGGCAGTTCCTGTTTCGGCGCATCGCCTGGCGCCTGCAGGCGAGAGTCGCGGGAGACCTCGGCGAGCAGGCGCGCCAGCGCGCATTGGAGATCGCTGACGACGCGGACCTTCGCATTCGGGCACCCGAGGGGTTTTTCGTAAAACCCGATGTTGGCGGCACCGCAGGTTCCGTGGGTCGTGGCGGACCCTCCAGAGACCGGCGCCTTCCCTGCCCTGGCACGCTGCTCACCCGCCAGTTTGAAAACCGCCGGATCGTCGTCAAGGTTCTGGAAGACGGCTTTGAATATCAATCGCAGCGGTATCGTTCGCTCAGCGCCATTGCGCGTGAAGTGACCGGCACTCGCTGGAATGGCCTCCTTTTCTTTGGACTCACGGAGCGGCGGGATGCCTGAGAAACAAGCCGTCCGGCGTATGGTGCGCTGTGCGGTCTACACGAGGAAGTCGACCGAGGAAGGGCTCGATCAGGAATTCAATTCACTGCAGGCGCAGCGCGAGGCCGCGGAGGCGTACATCAAAAGTCAGCGCCACCTTGGTTGGACGCTGCTGGCGCAGCCTTACGACGATGGCGGCTTCACCGGCGGCAACATCGAGCGTCCCGCATTAAAGCGTCTTCTGGACGATATCGACGCGCATCGCGTGGATTGTGTCGTGGTTTACAAAGTGGATCGGCTGAGCCGGTCCTTGCTCGACTTCGCCCGCCTGATGGATCGGTTCGATCAGCGCAGCGTGAGTTTTGTTTCGGTGACGCAGCAATTTAACACCACAACCTCACTGGGTCGATTGACGCTCAACATTCTTCTGTCCTTCGCGCAATTCGAACGCGAGATCATCGGCGAACGTACCCGCGACAAGATGTCGGCGGCCCGGCGCAAGGGCAAATGGGTCGGAGGGACGCCGGTACTCGGCTATGACGTTGATCCGCGCGGCGGCCGTTTGATGGTCAACGAGGGTGAAGCCGCGCGGGTTCGCGAGATCTTCAGGCTGTATGCGATGTATCGGTCGCTCGCCAAGCTGGTCGCAGACCTACAGCGGCGCAAGTGGACGACAAAATCGTGGACCACGAAACATGGCTCGCACCATGCAGGTTCGGTCTTTGACAAGCCCGCGCTGCTGCGCTTGCTGACCAACGCGATCTACATTGGCAAGGTTGAGCACAAGGGGACCATCTACCCCGGCGAGCAAGCCGCGATTGTCGAATCCGAGCTATGGGAAGAGATCAACTTGGAATTGCGCGCGGCCCGACGTGGCCCAAACGCAACGGTGCGGACGAAGCAGAGCGCGCTCCTGAACGGACTCCTATTTTGCGGAAGCTGCGATCAGCCGATGGTTCTGACCTACACGTCGAAGGCCGACCGCCGCTACCGATACTACGTGTGTCGCACGGCACGGGAAAAAGGCTGGAACGGGTGCCCAACAAAGTCGATTGCCGCCGGTCTGATTGAAGAATCCGTCGTGACCCAGCTTCGATCGGCGCTGAACGCCGATGGCGCACGCAATCAACTCCGAGTATCCGAGGAAGACTGGCTCGCGTTTGACGAGGCCGGCCCCGACGATCTGGTCCGGGCACTTGTCCGGCGGGTTGCGTATGACGGAACAAGCGGCGCAGTATCGCTGGAGCTTGGTCCCAAATGAAGATCGAATACGCATTGCCTGGATACCGGGCGCGGGGACCGAAGACCGGCGTCATTTCCCCACCCCTTGCCGAACACGCTCGACCACCTCGGGTGACCTGTCTCCTAGCGCTCGCTCACCGATTCGAAAACCTGGTTCGATCCGGTGAGGTGAAGGATTATGCGGACCTCGCTCGGGCCGGCAGCGTGTCACGGGCCCGCGTCAGCCAGATCCTGAAACTCCTGACGTTGGCGCCGTCGATTCAGGAGTACATTCTTTCCCTGCCGCCGCGGACGGCAGGTGAGGAGCCGATTACAGAAAGGGATCTTCGCCCTGTCGTCCGCGAGCCGCGCTGGGATCGACAGCGTCTTCTTTTCGAGAAACTGATTCAGCGCAATGGCACGGCCGACACCCAGGTTTCCTCGCGCGTTGAGCTGAGTGCCGGGGCCGCGGACGAGCATACCCGCTGAAGTCCGCGGCGGGCCGGCATTTGAAAGCTAGGGAATACAACTACCGCTGGCGGCGTTCTAGCCCCACCTCTAGGAAGGATTGCCCGGTGGCGGCCAGAATTGCTTGGCCGCCGCAAAAGGCTTGCCAACGTAGAACCGCCGCATCCACATACTTAGGATCTAATTCGATCAACCGGGCACGCCGGCTGGTCTTCTGACAGGCTATCCCGGTCGAGCCAGACCCGGAAATGCGTCCAACACCAAGTCCGTTTTTCGGCTACTGTACTGGATCACTCGCTCGATCAACTCCACCGGTTTCATAGTGGGATGGGCATCGTTCACACGAGGTTTAGCAATGCACCAAACGTCGCTCAGGTTACGCTCCCCGCAGAAGAAATGCGGGCCCCCTTCCTTCCATCCGTAGAGCATGGGCTCGTATTGGCGTTGCAGGTCGGACCGTCCCAAGGTGAAGGTATCCTTCACCCATATCACGAATGTCGACCAGTGGCCGCCTGACTCAGTGAAGGCTTTGTATAAGGTGTGCAGTTCGCTCGACGACATTGAAATGTAGATCGCCCCGCCAGCCACTGCCAGCATGGCCACGCAACTGCGATTGAGGAAGACGCCAAACTGGTCGCCCAGATTGTCGTTCAGAATTGGACGTGGCCTGGCCGAGGTTCGCGGCGAACCGGTATAGCCCACGTTGTAAGGGGGATCCGCGTAAATCAAATCTGCGGAGCCGTCCTCTAACACCTCGGTCAGGCACTGCGGCAATGTAGAGTCACCACACAGCAAGCGATGGTCACCCATGTTCCAGAGGTCCCCGACCTGAGTGATCGGCTGATCGGGAGGCTCGGGAGCCGCGTCCTCATCGATCGGCTCGCCTTGGGATTCGAGTTCCTCCAGAATGCGCTTCACCTCGAGTTCCGCAAAGCCAAGCGCTGTCAAGTCCACTTTCTGCGCGGGTAAAGCGGCAAGTTCGGCTTGCAGCATCGCCTCGTCCCATCCCCCGTTCTCGGTAATCCGGTTATCGGCGATGCGCAGCGCTTGAGCTTGCATTTCCGTCAGGTAGTCGAGTACGATCACCGGCAGATGCGTCAGCCCCATGTGCTGGGCCGCCAAGATCCGTCCATGCCCTGCGATCACGTTGCCGTGTAGGTCCACCAAGACGGGATTCACGAAGCCGTTGTCCCGGATACTGCCCACGAGCTGCAGAATCTGGTCGGCGGAGTGTGTGCGAGGATTTCTCGCATAGGGAATCAGGCGATCAATGGGCCATATCTCGATGCGGCTTGCCATTTTCATACTGTTCATAAATCTCCTTTTGTGGAGGGGGTTGCTTTGCCACTGAACTGCCTGTGCGGATCACGTTCGCGTGCCTGCGCTTGAGCTCGACTGCCTCAGGTGGGCCGCCGAGTCGTCCGGAGAAACGAATTTGCTCCTTCACACCGAGATCAATCGATACCTCCTGCGCAACTACAGGTATGGCGAGCGAACTCGACTCAGCCAGCGGTCAATGCGCTTAACAGCGTGCTGTTTTGGCGGTTAACAAACCATTGCCGCGATGGTCAGCAAGAATGCTCGTGGCCTGGTCCGCAAGTCGTTGTGCTATGTTTTAGTAGAAGGTTTCGAGGCCTTTGCTTGAAGTGAGCGTGCACAGGCAGTAGCTTCTTCCCGGCGAAAAAGCCGTGCGATACGCTGAAAATCGAGCGAAGGACTCGGCAGTAGACCTTCCGGCGGCCGGTAGTCGTCAGCTTTTCCTCACCAAGAGCCGACCGGGGGACCCAGGGAACAATCTCAGTGCGGGAGAGGCCTGTGCCTTTACGGGCAAATCTCCTGGCTCAATAAGGAAGATAATTCGATGAGCTCTTTTATCAACCCCAGCTCGGACAATCCCACCACCTCGGAACGGCTTCCGAGTGAATCTGCTCGCGCATACCGAGCCTTCTGTTTCTACCGCGATTTGGGACCGAACCGAAGTCTCGACCGCGCATGGAAGCACTTCCACGCCGAGCAAGGCAAAGATTCCACTTCGGCGAGGCGCCCCGGCTATTGGACCGATTGGTCCACAAAAAACAACTGGGTCGAACGCGCCCAAGCCCATGATGATGCGATGGATGCTGACAAACGCAGGGCAGCCGCCGAGACGCGGCAAAAACTTTGCGAAATGCGTGAGCAATTCGCCATCGAAGCCCAGGACCGAGCGCAAGAGCGGGTTCGCAGGCTCGACTCAACAATGGAGAGGATGGCGGCGGCTCCGCTCAGCGAGGTCACCCAAGTCAAATACGACCGAGTCACCCGCATCAAGACCACGACCAAAGTTAAGCCACTCGATGGACCAGCCCTAGCTGCGGTGTCGAAATCGGCTAATGAGACTTCCAGCCAGGCTATCCGAGACGTTGATCCCAAGGACCTCGAAAAAGAGGAGCGAAAAATCGACCGGATAGTCTGGACGGAGAACAAGAAAGCAGCGTAGTTCGCCGCTTGTTCGCCCCAAGACCCAGGCTGAGCCACCTCGGGTTCCTCGGGCGAGCCCTCAGTGATTCGTTAACGACGCCGTTTCTGACACCGGTTTGGCGCTGTTTTGGCGCCTATTCTCCGGAGACGGGTTCGTCCGTCCTAACTGGGGAGCCAAAACTTTCCCTCGAACCGTCTCGCCCCGCTGGCTAACTCCTTGCCTGCCAGAGCCCTGCGGAAGTGGCGCGGATTGGCGCGATAGTGCGGGTTTCCCCTGAAGTGGATTCGAGTGATGGCGCACACGGAATCGTGCGTCGTATGATCCACCCATGACGTCTCCCTACCTTGCGTCATCCGGAATGACGCCAGACCACTTCGGCGTCTTTCAACTGGTCGCCGGCCAGTTACAGCTCATCATCATAGTCCGCAACACCAATCGCAAATCCACACCCTGGATCGCCAAGGGCTAACCCGCCCAAGCCGATGTCCATCAAGTCCCACACCGGCGCCAAGACCGGCAAAGTCACCGCCGCCAATGCTGCCGAAATCCAGATCGCGCAAGCCGCCGGTTTCTACGTTCTCGGCGCCGATCATCGAGGATGGCAAGATCGATTGCGTGGTGGTCTATAAGGTCGACCGGCTCAGCCGTTCCTTGATCGACTTCGCCAAGATGATGGAGCTGTTCGAGAGGCACGGCATCTGCTTTGTCTCCATCACGCAGCAGTTCAATACCAACAGCTCCCTCGGGCGCCTTACGCTGAACATCCTGCTGTCCTTCGCGCAGTTCGAGCGTGAGATCATCTCCGAGCGGACCCGCGACAAGCAGGTTGCCGCGCGGAAAAAGGGCAAGTGGACTGGCGGCCACATCCTCCTGGGTTACGATTTGGACTCGCGCGCCGGGAAGTTGATCGTCAATTCCGAGGAGGCAGAGCGTGTCCGCGAGATGTTCCGCCTTTATCTGGAGGGGGCGTCCGTGGTGGAGATTGTCCAGCGCTGCGATTGTATGCAGGGCGCGGTCCTTCCAGGAGGCCTTTTCCACCACGGTCTGGAGCAACCGACGTTGCTCGCCGGCGGGTTGCTGGAGGAACAGTTCGCTCGCCCGACTCGTCAGGCGAAGCATGTCGATGGCATTATCGACTGGGGTCGGCGCGGCCTTCTCGATATCTTGGATCCTGCGCAGCAAACCATCTTGCTCCCGGCGCAGTGTGACCGCACTTGGGCAACCGCAGATCGAGAAACGCCGATACCTGCGGAGCAGAAGGCGTTCCGTGCTCTCTTGCAACCTGGCGTCCAAGAGGGAAACAGGCCGCTCGTGCACCAACTCTGGCAGAGATGCTTCTCGCCGCATCGGTTCGCTCAGTGCAGCAAGTCCCGCGAAGAGGGCATCTGAGACGCATCCCATCCGCCGCCAAGGGCTTGGACCAATGAAACGCTCGCGACCTTGCGGCGGGCGAGAATATCGACTGCCGTCAGTTGATTCTGCAGCGCGCTGGTCTGCGCTGTGATCACCTGAAGATAGTTCGTGAGTCCTCCAGTATATTGCTCGGTGGAGATCTCAAGCGACTGCCGCGCGAACTTAACCGCCTGATCCGTGATCTCCGCTTCTTCGGAGAGGATGCGCAACTGCGCCAAACTGTCCTCCACCTGTTGAAACGCCGTCAACACAGTCTGACGGTAGCTCGCTACGGTGGCGTCATAGGCGGCTTGCGTGAGCTTGACTTGAGCGTGGCGCTTGCCCGCGTCGAAGAGAGTCTCCGCCAACTGCGGTCCCACGGACCAGAAACGGCTTGGCCAAGTCATCAAATCGAGGATGGCCGTGGTTTGCGATCCCGCACTGGCGCTGAAAGCCAAGGACGGGTAGAACGCTGCCTGGGCAATTCCGATCTGTTCGTTCGCGGCCGCGACCTGCCTTTCGGCGGCAGCGATGTCGGGCCTTCGCTCCAGCAGAGTGGAGGGAATCCCAACCAGGGAGACCGGCGGCGGGGACTGCTCCGGCAAGGCAGGAATCGACAAATCCGAAGGTGCTTTGCCCGTGAGCACTGCGATCGCATGTTCGAATTGGGCCCGCTGAACTCCCACCTCGACCAACTGCGCGCGCGCGGTTTCCAAGCTGAGTCTGAGCCAGTGCCACGTCGCCCATCGATGCGACCCCGCCATCGAATCGATTCTGCGTCAACTGGACAGACTTCTGGTAGGAACTCACTGTGGCATCCAGCAACAGTCGCGCAGCATCGAGTCCCTGAATCTGGAAGTAATCCGCGGCGAGTTCCGCCTGATACAGCAAGCGGGCATTCTCCAGTTGCGCCGCCGAAGCCTGCGCAGTAGCGGAATTCGCCGCTACTCCGCGCCGGATGCTTCCCCATATATCGATCTGATACGTCAAATCGACGGGTATCGTGTAAAATTGGCCCACGCCGGAAGCCGCGCCCGATCCGGATCGCGTTGCGGAAGGCGCGGTGGTCACCGCGGGGAAGAGGCCAGCCCGGGCGATGCGAATCGCCGCTTTGGCCTCGCGGAGCTGAGCATCGGCGATCAATACATTCTGGTTCGAGATGCTCACCTGGTCTTCGAGCGCGTCGAGACGCGGATCACTGTACACCGTCCACCACTTGCCACGAAGCGCTCCGTCATTGGGTTGGGCTTCCTTCCAGCCGGCCGGCAAGTCTTCCTTAAAAGTTAGCGGCGCCGGAGTGGCCGGACGCTGATACTTCGGACCGATCATGCAGGCATTCGAAAACAGCAGCAACGGGATGGTCCCGAAAGCCAACCATGGACGAAGCCGAACGGCCCCTTGACGGGTCAGCTCATTCATACCGGAGAGCCTCAATCGGGTTCAGGAACGCGGCTTTGCGAGCCGGGTAGTAGCCAAAGAAGACTCCCACCAGCGCGGAGAACAGGAACGAGGTCAGGATCGACAACATACTGACCTGCGTGGACCATTGCGCAAAGTACGAAATCAGCACGGAAGCCGCGAGCCCGGTAGCGATCCCTATGATGCCACCCAGCAAGGAGAGCGTTACCGCTTCCACCAGGAACTGCGAGAGAATATCGCCCCTTTTAGCGCCTACGGCCAGCCTCAGGCCGATCTCACGGGTCCTTTCGGTTACCGAGACCAGGCGTGGAAGGCGAGGCCACCTATCTCGTGGGCTACGGCGTCAGCGCCTATGCCAGCGGCTCGTTCAACAGCGCCAAGGATCAGACCCATAACTGGGTGCCGAACGCGCCCGATGCCACCTGGGCGCTCGGCCTTCTCTACGACCAGAACGGCATCAACGCTTCGCTTCTGGGGCGTTATATTGGCGCGCGCTTTGGCGCCTCCGGCGATACCTCAGGGGCTCTCGCCGCTCTTCACAGTCGATTTCGCGGCAGGCTACAAGCTCGACAAGGTGGACAATGCGCTGCGCAACACCACCATCCAGCTTCAGCTCGACAATCTTGGAGACGTCCGGAAGATCATCAATCTGGCCGGCTCGACGGTTGGGGCCGGCCGCGCTTTATTGGACACAGCCCGGCCGAAGCGTTTTCGTGACATTGTCGACCACGCTAAACTAATCCGACCAGAGACTTGCGAATTGCCGCGGGTCATTTCTCGGCGTTCAACGAGGGTTCGGCGCAGTTCGATGTGAGATGATTACGGGGACGACCCTGGGGTTTGCATTGCCGCAAGGCGGTGCGGAGCCCAGGGCCTGTGCGCGCGGGACCCCAGTGCTATCAATGATGCATTCGAAGCTTTGTTCATTCGCGCGTTAGCGGACCCATTCCGCGCAGCGTTCCTTCCGAAGCTTGGCCGCCATTGCCGGTTTTGGGGTACGCCCATTTTGTCAATGAAGGCCTTGGCATCCGCTGACGCCGCGGGCACCTGGTAGAATTCCTGTGTGATCCATGTTTCAGCGGTCTTCTGCTGGGGCTTTTTCTTCCTTCCGTCCGGACAGTCCGATCGCGATCCATAGCCCGGGCTTCTTTTTAAGTTTGGGCAATTCCTGAACCCTTTATACTCCTGGGCTGTGGGGCTGGGAGAGGGGGCGGAGCCGGTTGCCAATTCCACGGGCGTGGGTTCTCGGATCTCGGCTGGGGAGGAAACCGGGTAAGCCTCCTCAGAGCTCCGGCCGGTCGGAAATCCCCGTTTCGTTTGCATTCTCATCCGCGCCAACCGGCACAACCGGGCCGAGGCCCTCTTGGCTTCGTCTTTTCCGGATTATGGACCGCGGAATTGCAACGGCAGCGATTAACAGCGCCGCCCCGATGCCAAATGAAGCTTCCGGCAGGATGTTCAATCGATTTTCCTCCGTTTGCCAACAACGACGATACCGGCAGAATTGTTCCAGTTTCGGCGGGAACTTTTCTCGATTTTGGACATGCGCCCTGGAAGCGGAGAAAATCGGGCCCTCTTCCAGTTCGTCCCATGTCCGGTGTCGGTGGGCCGACTCGAAAAGAGCTTCTTCGGCTTTCCGTGAGGGCGTGCCGAGGCGAATCCAAAAAGTCCCCGAGAGTTCGTGGTCGCGCGCACTTTCGCATGGGCTCCGACCTCGCGAAGATCGACGATCGGAGTCGTCCGATCTTCTTCTAGCGATTGGCCGGCGGCATCGGCCAGCAGGCGGTGGCCGTTTCAGACCCGCATGCGGAAGACATGAACATTGGGCGGACGAGGATTTGGTCTAGCATTCCGCGGACTGCCGAGGAGCGAGCACGAACCATGAATGCCGTATAACGAGGCGCCGTGTCGCCTGGATCTGAAGGACCCTCGCTCTTCCAATCGACAAGGCCTATGTTGCGGGGGAGTGGATTCCGCGCCTGTACGGCAAGACGATGACGGCGAGTGATTTCCCTTTCCCGACGGCGCGCTTCTGGCCAAGGTGCCAATCTGGGAGTGGACATGCTTCGCCGTGCCATCGACGCGTCCCGAGGCGCAAAAGCAATGGGCCAGGAGGACCGTCAGGAGCGGGCGCGAATCCTGCGCCGCTGGTACGATCTGGTGATCGCCAATGCCGACGATCTGGCGTCTGATCCTACCGCCGAACAAGGCAAGCCGCTGGCGGAGGCCAAGGGCGAGATCATCGCCAATGCCGCGTCGTACCTGGAATGGTTCGGCGAGGAAGCCAAGCGCATCGACGGCGACATCATTCCCAGTCCACGCGGCGATCAGCGCATCGTCTGGTGTTGAAGCAGCCGGTCGGCGTTGTCGCCGCGATCACGCCGTGGAATTTCCCCAATGGCATGATTACCCGCAAAGTGGCGCCCGCGCTGGCGGCGGGCTGCACCATGGTGTTGAAGCCCGCGCCGCAGACGCCGCTATCGGCGCTGGCGCTGGCCGTGCTGGCGGAGCGCGCCGGCGTGCCCAAGGGGGTTCCCGTCGTGACCGGCGAAGCCGAGCCGATCGGCGAAGAGTTCTGTCACACAACCCGAGATGCGCCAAGATCACCTTCACCGGCTCGACCGCTGTCGGCGCATGGCTGATGCGCGAGGCCTCGGGCAGATCAAGCGCCTGTCGCCTGGAACTGGGCGGCAATGCGCCCTTCATCGTGTTCGACGATGCCGATCTGGACGCGGCGGTCGAAGGCGCGATGGCCTCGAAATATCGCAACCCGGCCAGACCTGCATTAGCGCCAATCGCATCTATGTGCAGGCCGGCGATCCACGACGCCTTCGTCCAGAAGTTGAAGCCAAGATCGCCACGTTGAAGCTCGGCCACGGAACGGAAGCGGGTGTGACAGATGGGTCCGCTGATCGACGCCAAGCACGTCGCCAAGGTCCAGGACCATCTGGCGGACGCGCTGACCCAGGGCGGCACGCTGGTGGCGGGCGGCAAGCCCTGACTGGGCGGGACTTTTTTTGAGCCCACCATTGTGACCGGCGTGACCAAAGATATGAAAGATGGCGCGTGAAGAAACGTTCGCGCCGCTGGCGCCGATC
>CAWISY010000097.1:0-13845 GCA_963838455.1 Bryobacterales bacterium | reverse complement strand
AGTCGTAATGCACATCCGCGTTGGTTCCAGGCTCCGTCGGGCGGCCCTCCTCTTTGTTAAGCGCCAGACGGTCGTGGTCCTTTTTCATCAAGTCCGCCAGTTCCGCGTCGGTATAGAATTCTTTCGCACCCAGTCCTTTGGGCCGTTCGAGCGGCGTTTCGGTGCTGTTGCTCCAGATTCCCTGAAGGTCCGGGTGGCCATCGGCCATCCGCAGGGAAGTCCACGCCTTGTCCGCGCCGGCGGTTGCCTTGACCGCCTTCGCGGAGGATGAAGCGGTCTGTCCCGGAGCGGGTGTCTGCGCGCAGAGTATCACCGACGCCGTCAGAGCGGCGGCAGTTGAAGCGAACAAGTGATGGCCCATCCGGAGCCTCCTTCTGAAATGGCGAAGCGTACGACCTTCCAGCAGTCGTTGACGCGCACCGCTAGAGTGCTAAGCATAGAGCGCCGATGTGACCGCGACGTGAACGTCTCTTGAATAACCGCTGAAGGACGACAAAATGGGATTCACGAACAGTTCGGTCATTATTCACGCCACGCTCACATCGCGGTCACACCCGCACTGTATTCTTGACAAGTCCAGTAGGAGGGCGACTTGACCAAGAGACTTGTTCTGGCATGTGTGATCTGTCTATCGGTAGTCAGCTTTAAGAAAGGCGTTACGCCGCTGAATGCTCAGACGCCGGTGTCCTTCAGCAAAGACATCCAGCCGATACTGGAACAAAACTGTTGGGACTGTCACGGCCCGTCGATGCAAAGTTCCAGACTCAACTTGAGCACTCTCGAAGGCGCGCTGCACGGCGGCATGCGCGGATCCGCCATCGTTCCGGGACGGGCCGAGGATAGCAGGCTTTACCGCATGGTCGCAGGCCTGGATAAACCGCAGATGCCTCTGGGCGGCACAAAGCTCACGGACGCGCAGATTACTGCTCTCAAGAGCTGGATCGACCAAGGCGCTCACTGGGATGGCGCCGCCGTCGGGGCGAAGGTTCCGGCCGACGCGACTCATGCGCTCGTCGATATGAACAAAGTTCCGCAAATCTCAGCCGCCGCCCGCGATTACTGGGCCTTCAAATTGCCGGTGCAGGCGCCGGTGCCCAACGTTGCGCACGAGTTCTCCAATCCTATCGACCGTTTTCTCGAAAAGGCCCGCGAAGAAAAGGGTTTGAAGGTAGCGCCAAAGGCCGATCGGCTTACGTTGCTGCGCCGGGCGTATATGGACTTGATCGGTCTGCCTCCGTCGCCCGAAGAAATCGACGCCTACATGAAAGACACTGCTCCCGGCGCCTGGGACCGATTGATCGACAAGTTACTCGCGTCGCCGCACTACGGCGAGCGATGGGGCCGTCACTGGCTGGATGCAGCACGCTACGCGGACTCGAGCGGCTATGAGAACGACACGGACCAGCCGAACATGTGGCGATATCGCGACTACGTCATCAAGGCCTTCAATGAAGACAAGCCCTACAATACTTTTGTAAAGGAACAGATCGCCGGCGACGAGATTCCCAACCGGACCGACGACAGCCTGATCGCCACTGGGTTCCTGCGCGCGGGTCCCCGCGTCCGGAATCATGAACACGCCAATCCGGCGCGGCGCTATGACTATCTGGACGATGTGCTTGGCGCGGTTGGCAAAGGAATGCTGGGCCTGACAGTCCAATGTGCGCGCTGCCACGATCACAAGTTCGATCCCATCACGCAAAAAGATTATTACGCGATGGAAGCGTCGATCTTCGGTTACGTGGAGGTCGAGTATCCGCTGGGCCCGCGCGAGCAGGCCGATGCCTACATGAGAAAGATTACCGAGATCACCGAGAAGGTAGCGGCTCTAAAGGATCAGGTCGACGCAATCGATAAGCCCTACCACGATAAGCTCGCGCTCGAAGAGATCCGCAAGAAGTTTCCACCGGATGTGGTTCGCGCGGTCGAGAAGCCGGAGAGCGAACGGACGCCTGGCGAGAAGTTGATCGCAATTCAGGTGCTCGATACGGGCGGCGGTCGCTCGACCGCTGCCGCTATCGACAAGATCATGACTCCGGAGGACGCGGCGAAAAAGAAAGCGCTGAACGATCAAATCGCCGCTGTTAACGCAGAGACTCCGAAGACCCCTCCGATGGCATCGATTGTTACGGATGGCGATTGGCGCAGCGTAGCGCTGGGCTACGGCGATCGTAACGAAGGCGCTTGTCCGAAATGCGAGCTTGAGTATGTCGGGGCCGGGAAATTTATCGATTTCGGACCCGGCAAAGGAAACTATAAGGTCCCGCCTTCGTACTTGCTGCTGCGCGGCGATCCGGACAGCAAGGCATATCCAATGAAGCCCGGTTTCATCAGCGTGATCACCACGGGAAATCCGCCGACGGAGCTTCCACCCGCTGACGGGCGGACATCGGGACGCCGGCTGGCGCTGGCCGAATGGTTGATTTCACGCGACAATCCGCTGCCAGCCAGGGTCATCGTCAACCGCATCTGGCAGGGCCATTTTGGCAAAGGAATCGTGCCCACACTGGACAATTTCGGCAAGATGGGCGAGCAGCCCTCAAATCAGCAGCTTCTCGATTGGCTCGCCGTGGAATTCATGGACAAGGGTTGGAGCATTAAACAGATGCAACGGCTCATCATGACGTCGGAAGCCTATCAGATGGCATCGGAGTATGACGACGACGCCAGCGCGAAGATCGATCCCGAAGACACGTACCTGTGGCGCTACCGCATTCAGAGACTCGACGGAGAGATCATCCGCGACAACATCATGTCCGTTGCAGGCTCTATCGATTTGAAGATGGGCGGCCCGGCAATCTTCCCGCACGTCGATGAATCGTTTACCAAGACGCTGTTTCGCGGCATCTACAGAAATCCCGAGGGAGACAGCGCCGACCAGTGGCGGCGAAGTCTCTATATATACCAAAAGCGCACGCTTCCAAATCCCATGCTGCAGGCCTTCGACTTGCCCGATATGAGCCAGTCTTTCGGCGCCAGGTACGTATCGACGGTGCCGACGCAGGCGCTGCAGCTCATGAACGACGAGTTCGTGCTCAACCAGGCCCAACTGTTCGCGGACCGGGTCAAGAAAGAGGCGGGCAGTGACGTTGCCAAGCAGGTGGATCTGGCCTACCGGATCGCGTTGACGCGGCCGCCGACACCAAGAGAATTGTCGCTAGCGACCGACATGATCTTGTCGGGTTCACTTGTCGACTTCACGAACGTCATGCTCAACCTGAGCGAATTCTTATACGCGAGGTAATCGAAAATGAAACATATCTGGAATCGGCGCGACTTTTTGTTTCAGTCCAGCGGCGGCATCGGTGGGCTCGCTCTCGCTCAAATGCTCTTCGATCAAAAGCTGCTTGCCCAGAACGGGCCAACCGACGTTTGCGCGGCGGCCCCGGTGAGCGATAACCCTCTTGCGCCAAAGCCTCCCATGTTCAAGGCTCGCGCGAAAGCCGTCATCTCGATCTTCAATACCGGCGGGGTCAGCCAGATGGAGACCTTTGAGTACAAGCCTGCCATGGAAAAATACGCGGGCCAGGTTTTGGGCGGAGATGTCCGCGTCCACGATGGCCGGCCGGGTCCGATCATGCCGGGCATCTTCAAATTCAGTAAGTATGGACAATGCGGAAAGGATGTCTCGGAAATCTTTCCGAACATTGGCTCCAAGGTAGATGAGATCGCCTTTATTCACTCGGTGTGGGGAAGGTCCGACGACCACGTGCAATCCACCTACGAAATGCAGACCGGGCAACTCCGCATGGGGTATCCTAGTATGGGAAGCTGGATCACCTACGGGCTGGGGTCGGAAAATGCAAACCTCCCCGGATTCGTCGTGCTGCAGGACGCGCGCGGCGGGCCGCTCGGCGCAGCCAACAACTGGCAAGCCGGCTTCCTGCCCTCCACGTTTCAAGGCACTCCATTCTTAGCCGGCGACAATCCGATTGTCGACTTGAAGCGGCCTGCCGGGGTGACTGCGGATCAGCAGCGCCTCCGCCTGGATATGATTGCGAAGTTGAACGAAATGCACGCAGAGCGCTATCCCGGCAGTTCGGAGTTGGCGGGACGCATCTCCTCCTACGAACTCGCATACCGGATGCAAGGCTGCGCGCCGGAAGCCGTGGACATCAACAGCGAATCGGACGCCACCAAAAAGCTGTATGGATTGGACGAAAAAATCACCGAACCGTTTGGCAAGCAATGCCTGATGGCGAGGCGTTTGGTGGAGCGCGGCGTCCGGTTCGTGCAGGTCTTTTCAGGCGGGCTGGGCAGCCAGAACAGGGATACCTGGGACGCTCACGCCGGCATGAAGGAGAACCATTCGCTCCATGCCAAGGAAACGGACCTGCCCATCGCAGGCTTGCTGACAGATCTGAAAGCGCACGGTCTGCTGGATGACACTCTGGTGATCTGGCACTCCGAATTCGGCCGGATGCCTCTCTCAGAGAATGGCGTAGGCCGCGATCATAACCCGGGCGCGATGACGGTGTGGATGGCAGGCGCGGGAATCAAGGGCGGCCAGTCGATCGGAACCACCGACGAAATCGGCTACAAGGCGGAAAAACAGCCCATCTCCTATCATGACTTGCATGCCACGATCCTGGCTTTGCTGGGCATCGAACACACCAAGCTGACGTATCGATACAACGGCCGCGACATGCGGTTAACGGACGTCTCCGGCGAAGTGATTCCGCAGATTGTCGCGTAAGTATTCATCCGGCGCGAATGAAGCCGGCGAAGCGAACGGGCCCGGATTGTTATTTGGGCCCGTAGTTCTTCGCCAGATAATCCACTAGAAGATCGACGTCTCGCTGCGACACGCCAGCATCCAGGCCATTCATTCTGGTGACGATGTCCATCCATTCTTGCTTGGTCGCCTCGGTAGAGCGGATCAAGCCGGCGTCGTGACAGGAGGAGCAAATGCCTGCGATGTACCGCTTGGCTATCTTCTCGTCCGGATTGTCCGGCTTTGCGGTCGCATCCGACGTTTCTGGGCCGAAGTATTTCGTCAGATACCCGGCTGCAACATCGACCTCTTTGTCGTTCAACTGAGCACCGTATCCCACCATCTTGACGACCAGCTTTTTCCATGCGTCTTGGCTCTGCTTCAGGCTGACCACCGGTTTTAGGCTGTGGCAATCGACGCACCGCTCTTCGAGGAGCTTCTTACCTTCGCCTCCGGGCAGCTCCTGCGGCGCTGCCATCGACAGCGTAGCGAGAGCAGCAGTGAGGACCAGCCAAATCGCGGTTTGTCCGAACATGCGGCAGACCATTGTCGCATACGTATACGTCTATTTCGTACACATAGTTGTTTACAATCCCGTCAAAACGGGCGCGGTTTTGTATTTGAAGCGGGTATCTCATCAAGCCGCAACACCGGCGAGATACCCTTCTTACTCTAGGCCTCGGGCCTTAGCTGCCACAAGCTCGTCGGGAAAGTTTCTGGAACCAATCAATCGCGATCAACTCCCGCCGTATTTCGGGAAACGACCACCAGGGCGTGGGCTTAGGCGACCGTGGAGCCGGCGGCTTGTGCATATTTTTCAAAGGACTTAATCAATTGCAATCTCAATTCTGTAAAAGGCTACGCCTCAATGCGGCTGTGTTTCTATTGGCCAGTTGCTTCTGTACGCATCTTCTGGCGCAAAGCGCGTCCGTCCGCGGCCAGGTGCTCAATTCCGGCGATGCTCCGGTCCCGGGCGCCGAAGTGACGCTTCTCAACACCGACACCCAGGTGACGCTGAAGACTGTCAGCGATTCCAGCGGCGTGTTCATCCTATCGCCGCAAACTTCTGGACGGTATCAAGTGACTGTCACCAATCCCGGGTATTCGACTTGGGTCCAGTCCGACATCGTGCTGGAAGTGGGTGAGAAGTATGACCTGAATCCGGTGCTGAAGCCCGGCACTGTGAAGGAGACTGTAGCAGTGACCGCCGAGGCGCCGGAAATCAAATCGGAAGACTCCGACCTAAGTACCGTGACCGAAGCCGCTCTGGTTGCGAACATCCCGCTGGATGTTCGGAATCCCCTGCAAGAGGTCAACTTCACCGTCGGCGTCACGCAGAGCAACTCTCAGACCGCCGGGACGAACGCTACCACCCAAAGCACCACCAATACCTTTTACATCAGCGGTGCGAAGGGCGGCGAGTCGGAGGTAATGATCGACGGGGCAACCGATACCATCAACTACGATACCCACGCGGTGGGTGATATTCCCGGCCTGGATGCCGTGCGGGAGTTCCGGATTTACACCGAGGCGTACTCTGCGGAGTTCGGCCACACCGCCGGGGGCGTCGAGAGCTTTACGATCAAGTCAGGCACCAACGACCTGCATGGCGGGGCGTGGGAGTATTACCGCACCGACCAGTTGGATGCCAATGGCTATAATGCCAATACCGCAGGCCAAGCGAGGCCTTCGTTCCAAAGGAACCAGTTTGGATTCCAAGCAGGCGGCCCGGTACTCTTTCCCAAGGTCTACAACGGACGCAACAAAACTTTCTTCTTCTTCTCCTACGAGGAGCTTCTAGACAGCACTCCCGGCGCCGGCTTCACGACTACCGTGCCCACTGCCCTGGAAAAAACCGGTAACTTCTCGAAGACTTTCAACACCAATGGCGCGCAGGACGTGATCTATGATCCGTCCTCACTCAGTAACGGGATTCGCACGCCCTTTGCCGGCAACATCGTTCCCGCTACGCGATTAAATCCCGTGGGTATGGCGCTGCTCGCGCTGTATCCTGGGCCAAACAAGACCGGCGTGGGCGCCAGCGATCAGAACAACTTTTTTTCGGATGCTCCCAGCACGGACAAGAACTACACCTACGATATCCGGATCGACCACAAACTCTCCGACAAGCAGAGCATCTTCGGCCATGTCGACGAATTCAACGACCACATTCTCTACGGGCAAGTGTTCGGACAGCCGAGTCTTACTCCGAACAACTCAAACGACTACATTCCCGGGCGCAACATCCTGCTCGGTCATACGTATGTGATCTCACCGTCCGTGATCTTCGATCAACATCTCTCCTGGGCGCATATGGAATCGCATCGCGGCTCCGTCGATCCCCTGGGGACTTCGCCATTCGGCATTCCAGCGTCGGCGGCGCCGGGCTTGACGTCGACCTTTACCCCGCAGGTGGAGGCCGTTTCTGGGCAACTCGGGCAGCTCGGTAATTCAGAACCCTACGAGCGAAACCCGAATTCGGTCTACCAATATGCCGCCTCTGTTACGTGGGTCAAGGGCATTCATGTGATCAAATTCGGCACAGATCTGAGGCTCTATCGCGACCAACTCTATGATCCGCAACTGCTGACCGTGAATACGTCAAGGTCGTTTACCGGCGGTCCCACCGCGAACGCACCCGGGGGAACGACCGGAAATGCGATCGCGGAACTGCTGCTCGGCCAAGCTACGGTGACCAGTGGCTACGCTCCGCAGGTGAACTTCGGGCATCAGTATTACGCAGGTTTCGCTGAGGATAGCGCAAAGGTCGCGCATAACCTGACCGTGACCTATGGGCTGCGATACAGCTATGAGGGCGCCGACACGGCAAGAGGCAATGAATTGAGCTATCTCGACACCAGCAGTCCATCGCCCATTGCCTCTCAGGTTCCATCGATTGGGAATCTCATCGGCGGTGTCGGGATTGTTGGTCAGAACGGCGAGAGCAGAATTTTGCAGGTTCCCGGAAAGCTCCACTTCGAACCGCGGGTGGGTTTGGCCTATAACCCCAATGCGAAAACGGTGGTGCATGCCGGCGGCGGGATCTTCTGGCATCCGACGGCGACTTACCAGACCAATCCCGCGTCGTTTGGATTTACGCGAAAATCCACCTCGATCGATGCTGGAACCGACGGAGTCACCCCGCTCTATAACCTCTCTAACCCGTTTCCGTCCGGTCTGCCAACTCCCTATGGTAACGATCCGTCCCCTTTACTCGGGAACAACACCGGAAGCGGACCGCTTAGCATCGAATTGGGGCAAAGCATCTCGGGGAATCCGCGCGCTCAGGCCGATGCCTACCAGTCAGTCTGGTCGTTCGACATTCAACGATCCCTGCCTGCGGGCTTTGTCGTTACCGCGGCATACGTCGGCAGCGTCGGCAATCACCTATACGGCGCGGTTCAGCTTAACCAGCTCACGGATGCAAACCTGGCTCTGGGAAAAGGCCTGAACACGGTTGTACCCAATCCCTTCTATGGTGTCATTACCGACCCGAGCTCCATCCTGAGCAAGAGTACGATTCAGCAAGGCTACCTGCTGCGAGCCTACCCGCAGTTCCTGAACTTTGAATTGCTGAACAGCGGCTGGGGACGCTCGATCTACCAAGCCGGCCAATTCACACTGGAGCACCGGCTTGGCCGGGGCCTCTCTTTCCTGCTGGGCTATACCTACAGCAAAAGCATGGATAACGTTGGTGAATCCGGCACCTCCGCCAGTATTCAGGACAATGGCTGTCACAAATGCGAGTGGTCTATCGCCGACCTGGATCAGACCAACGTTGTACGGTTGAGCAGCGTTGTACCAACTTCCCGTCCGCCAGCACCAGCAATTTGTCAACCATGGGTTGTCAGGCCATCTCCTTGGAGGTTGGGAGCTTGGCGCCACCTACCAGTACAACACGGGTCAGCCGCTTTCCCTCTACATCTCCGGTACTGTCGGCTTCTCTCGGCAGCGGCTCGCTGATGCGCCCGACGCTGGTTCCCGGTCAAAGCATCACGCAGACAGTAGTCAACCCAAACACGGGCGAGGTGTCCAGCTTCAACCCAGGGCATTCACCGAGACCGGCACGTATGCTTTCGGGAATGCCCCACGCTACCTGGCGGATGTGCGATATCCAGCCCTCACGGACGTCGACGCGCTGCTCCAGAAAAAGGTTCCAAATAAACGAACGCATGTTCTTCACGCTCCGTTTCGAGGCAATCAATGCGTTCAACCACGTGGTCTTTGGCGCGCCGGACACCAGTGTAACGGATACCAACTTTGGCTATAACGCCCACGTCCAGTCGAACAACCCGCGTATCGCTCAGGTGAGCGGACGGTTCACGTTCTAAACGGCCCTTCTCGACCGCTGGCGGTTCTCGTAACCGCCAGCATTCCTTTTTAAGGGCATTTCAGATGAGTACTCGATTTCTCGCTTCCGCCGTTGCGGCCGCGGCATTCTTCGCGATGTCAACCTTCGCGCAGCAGACCTATAAGGCTCCGCGAACCCCGGATGGCAAGCCCAATCTCAACGGGATCTGGCAGGCGATGAACACTGCGGATTGGGACTTGCGGGCGCATGCGGCCGCGCAGGGGCCGGTGCTTTCGCTCGGGGCGGAATTTTCGGTGCCGCCTGGGCTGGGCGTGATCGAGGGCGATGGAACCATCCCGTATCTGCCCGCCGCGGCAGATCAGCAGAAGAAGAATTTCGCGAACCGCCTGACGCTGGACCCGGAGGTGAAGTGCTACATGGGCGGCGTGCCGCGGTCGACGTACATGCCGTATCCGTTCCAGATTATCCAGTCGCCGGACGCGATCATGATCGCGTATGAATTCGCAGGCGCGGTGCGATCCGTCAATATGAATCAGCCGTCTGAGGCTCCGGCGGATAGTTGGATGGGCTGGTCCAACGGGCATTGGGAGGGTGACACGCTGGTGGTGACGGTAACGGATCTGAACGGCCAAACCTGGTTCGACCGCGCGGGCGATTTTCACAGCGACGCCCTGAAGGTGACCGAACGCTACACGCCGCATAGCGCCGACATCCTCATGTACGAGGCCACCATCGAGGATCCCAAGACCTTTTCGCGGCCGTGGAAGATCAGCATGCCGCTTTACCGGCATGTGGAAAAGGACGCGCGGATATTGGAATACAAGTGCCCCGAATTCGCGGAAGAAGTTCTATACGGAAAGTATCGTAAACAGCAACCTGCCAGGTGATCCGAGTTCTCACTGCCCTGAGCAACCCCGCACGGTTACCTGTATAACCAACGGGCAAGGTGCCAATTGTATTGAAAGTCCTGCGCGAAAAGCTGTGCCTGTGAGTTGTGGATGATCAACGGGACATCCATCTCATAAAGGGAACCGTGGGTACGGTATTCCGGGGGAAGCGCTTCGGACTCGCTTTCCAGTTGGCCGAAGGCGGTATCGCGGTCGCCAAGCACGACCAAATCGCCGATCCGTGAGGCCATCAACCGATAGCGTTTTGAAGCCTCGCTTCTGGTCAAGATCGCTTCCACGCCTTTAAGCCCGGATAGCGTCTCGGAAACCTTGTCGATATCGTTCGGACGGTTGCAGTAAACCCACGCAACGCCGCCGTGGCCGCGATGGTGCTTAGGGTGCCTGTCCCGCTCGACGGAAATCGCGATCCGAATCGGAGTGCCGCGCCGGGCACAAGCTTTCTCCAAGTCCCAGCAGTGCGTCTTGTAGTTCATGCCGTGATCCGCGGTCAGCAGGAACGCCGCGTCGGGCGCGGCGGCGGCGGCTTCGCCGAGCAACTGGTCCAATCGCGCAAGATGATCCTTGGACTCCTTCGCCTCGGGAGGCCAGGTGTGCATCGGGTAATCCGTGGTGTGGATGTACAGGCAGCCGAGATCGCGGCGGTCCTTGAGCAGATCGATGGCGGCCGTCATGAGCCAGTAATTGATTTCGCTACTGTAGATGTCCGGGGCGGATCCAAGCCGCTTTACCCAATCCTGTGTAGGGATTTCCGCCGATAGAATCACATCGGCTCCGCGCGGCAGCAGCGTGATCGTTTTCTTTTTGGACGAGAGCAGAGCGGACTTCACTCCTTGCTGCTTTGCGCGCTGAAACAGGGTCGGCGAAAGCAGGAGATCGGCGGTCTCCATGTACTCTTCCCGCCCGGAGCGTTCGTCGAAGTACGAATTACCGGTGATGCCGTGCTGATCGGGAAGCACGCCGCAACAAATCGACGCGTTGTTGGCATTCGTAACTGAGGGCATCGTGCCCTTGACGTGACGGAAGAGGCCGCGTTCCCGCCACTTCGCCAGTACAGGCATGTGGCTTTGCTCCAGATACTGGACCCCAAGTCCGTCGCACATCACCACGACGACGCGTTGCGGCGATCGCTGGGCCAAGGCGGGCGCGGACAGGAGTATCGCACCCGAAGCTAGGAACTCTCGCCGACCCACTGATGACCGGCTGCATCTCGCCGTGATCGGCGAATTCAATAGCGGTAAGAGCACGTTCATCAATGCCCTCCTGCGGCAGCGGATTCTCAAGTCGGCGAATGTCGCGACGACGGCCGGCGCAACCGAAATCCGGCACGGCCGTGAGTTGCGGCTGGAGGTTCAATTTATTGACGGGTCGACGGAATCGGGCAGGGAGGGGGATTCCGCGGCGCTGGCGGCGAAGCTGGAACGGTTTCTGGCGGGTGAGCAGCCGACGCTCAAGAAATTGATCGAACTGGTGACGGCGCATCCCGAAGCTTCGCGGATCGTTCAGACGATCAGGGTTGAAGGGCCGGCGGAGTGGCTGGGGCATGGTATCTGCATTCTGGACACGCCGGGCGTAGGCGCAGGTCCGGAGTATGCGCAGCATCATCAGGCGGTGACGGAGCGCGTGCTGGCCGATCAAGCCGATGCGGCGGTGGTGCTGATTCCGGCGGACAGCCCGGGCTCACGCACGCTGCTCGATTTTCTTGATTCGACGGTGAGGCCGTTTCTCAAGCGCTGCGTTTTCGTCATCACCAAACTTGACGGAATCGATGAAGAGGAGCAGGCGACCGTTATGGCGCACGCGAATCTCATTTTGACGAGGTTTCTGGGAACGCAGCCGGTGGTGGTGGGAGCGGGTGCGCTCGCTGTTCTACTGCCACAGGGAGCAGTAGGCGACGACGCGAATCATCGGCCGCATTGGCGCGAGGAATTCAGCAAGCTGGAGCGATTCCTGGTCGATCTGATGACGCGGCAAGGGCCGGCGATCATTGCGGAAACACTGGTCCGGCTGCTGCATCAAGCGATCGAGGATCTGAATTCGGAAATCAAGCAGCGGCGCCAAGTGATCGAGCGGCAGCAGAGGATTCTCGAAGTAAACTCAGTCGCGAGAAATCGAACAAGTGCTGGCGCAACTGCGCAGCCGCTGCGAGGAATCTATGAACAGCACGCTGTTTCAGGTGAATCGCGGCATGCGCGACGCGACCGGGAAGTTCGAGAATCGCTCGAAAGTGCAATTGGGAGAGCTGATCGATCGAGTGAGCTTCAGTAATCTGAAAGAGACGATTCGCACCAAGATTCCCGAGACGATCGTCGGCGAAGAAATCATTTTCAACTTCAACATGCAGGAGAGTTTCAAGCTGCTGGACCGGCAATGCGCGGAATCCCACCAGATGTTCGCCGCCGAATTCGAGAAGTATTATCAAAACCTGAAATCGACGGGCATTCCGCAACTGAACCGGAGCGTCGCCGCGATTCCGCGTACGGGCGCCTACACGGGCGGCTTCATCCAACACACGGCATTCAGTGGCGGACCGCGCTTGCGGGATTGGATCGGGATGGCGTTCCGGGCGGAGAAGAAACGCGATGATCTCCGTTCCATTCTGTTTACGGCAATCGAGTCGCACGTCGAGAAGGCGTCGACGCAATGGAAGCTCCGCTTCGACCAGGCCGCGGGAGCGATCAACGCGGAGCTGGATAACGCAGTGAATCTGCATCTGCAACAGTATTCGAAAGCGGTGAAGGCCATGACGCGCGAGCACGAGCAAAAACGCGCTGCGCTGGTGAGCGAACAGACGGCGATCGAGGGGCACGCGGCGGCGCTCGCCAAACGGGTCGGGCGGCTGGACGAACTGAACCAACAATTGGCCGCAAGCGCCTCCGCAGGCGCTTAAGGCACACCTCAAAAAAACCGGGGGGGGGCTGTTAGAACTTCGGCGCGTAATCCTCCTATAGGTTGAAGGCGCCGCGCACTTCGGCGCTCGTCAGAAGTGACCCAGTAGCGCTTGGTTAAAGTGACCCGCGCTGAGAACAAGATCGAGAACGCGGGTGCCCGCGTCATCATCCGCGCTGTAAGCGCGCAAGTAGAGAGAGATGGAAGAGGCATCATCATCCACGCCGCAGGCGTGATTGGGGTTGGGCGGCGAAGCTACTGGGCTGGTGTGAAGCGTGCGATGCTGCTGCGCAGATGGCGGAAGTACTCCGGAGCAACCGGCAAACGCAGGACCTCTTCGATGACCGGCGAGAAGTACGCCAGCGAGCGAATGATTCCGAGAGGCGGAGCATCGGCGGGCCTGGTCATACGGCGCGCCGCGGCCAGAATGAGCGCGTTCTCGACCGCCTCGAGGGGCACGCCACGCTCATGCAGTTGGGCCGCGAGCAGACGGTCCGGCCGGCGCACGGCGCCGCACGTGCCCGGAGTCGCACGGTAGGCTTCGAGGAGCCGCCGGATATACTCGTGCCGCTCCATGGTTCAGCCCTGCGGGTCGCGCAGCGAGGGACCCTGGATGGTCACGGTGTGGCAGTAATGCCGCACGCGGCTGAGCAGCGCGTCCACCATGGATTTGTTGCCGAGAAAGTTGTGCCACTCGTCATAGACTAAATTTAATGCGGAGTCCATTTTAATGCGGATCAAACGGCCATAGCAGCGAGCCAAACCCCCTCAGAATCAGGCGAAGTGGTCCACGTCGCGATCTTGGAACTCCGCATAATCATGAGGTCCTAAAAAGGAGGACGTCATGTTAAAACAGTTTTTCGAATCGCCTTTCCGCATCCAAGAACTACGCGACGGCCCGGATGGCCGCGTGTTGGAAGGGTTTGCTCAGGAGTTGTGCAAGGCGGGCTATGCAGAGATAACGGCTCGGAGGCACATTCGAGCAGCAGAGCACCTAATCCATTGGACCGGTCGGAAAGGCAGAA
>CAWISY010000096.1:0-9055 GCA_963838455.1 Bryobacterales bacterium | reverse complement strand
GCATCACCGTCCCCACGGTGATCAACTCCGGCCAGACATTCCCGCTCACCACGCAATACCCGTTCGGCTTCTCCGTCGAGCGCCCGGTGATCGTGCATCGCTTCGGCAGCCTCGACGCCAAGCAGGAGCAGCGGTACTACGTCGGGATCGGCCCGCGCAAGTTTCAGTTCAAGCACCCGAACCTGAACTGGGCCGAAACGAACCAGCTCAAGGCGTTCTGGGAAGTCGATGCAGGGACCGTGGAAGGCCTTCACCTACACCGTCCCCAATCCCGGTGGCTCGACCACGGGCGTGCTCGTCACCTTCGAGCAGGCGCCGATCTCCTTCGAATACCTGCGCAACGCTGTCCAGGTCGGACTGAACCTCATCGAGGTCGTCGATCCGACACAAGCCCCCACCTACGCGGTCAACTCCACCTGCCTGCGGTTCCCCTCGACCGCGCTGTCCACGGCGCTGCTCTCCGAAGTCCAGCAGATCATCCCGCTGGTCCACATCCGCGTGCGCGAATCCGCGGTCGCCGACATCTACGTCTCCGACCGGCGCGTCACGGTGGGCGGCCAGCTATACCTGCCGCGCCTGATCGGGATCGGCGAGCCTGGCTCCGACGTCCTGATCTCGCAGGACATCAAAGGCACCTCCGATAACGTCCGCTTCACCTTCGGCAACGGCGACCGCGTGATGACGCAACTCGCCAACGACACCGACCTGAAGTACGCCGAGATCGACCTCTGCCTCTTCCACGTCAACTCCGGGATTCTGCTGCAGCTTTGGAAAGGCGTCATCCAGAACTTCACCAGCGACGGCACGCCGATCTTCCCGGTGACGTGCTCCGACGGGTTCTTCCAGATCATGAACCAGTACCCGGAGCGGCAGGTCAGCCGCCAGTGCTGGAAGACCTACAACGATGGCGTGAACTGCCCGTGGGCCACCAAGGGGCGCAGCGCCGCGGCGGTGACGGCTGCCGGCGGCGATCCCACGAGCTGCGACTATTACCTCGAATCGGCGAACGGTTGCCAGGTGCATGGCATGTCTCCCTATTTCGGCGGGCAGCAGGCCGACCCGCAGGGCGTCGTCATCAAGGATGATTCCACCGGCTTCCTCGGCTTCGGCCGCAACACCGTCACCGCGACTTCGATCATCTCGGATACGGTCTGGGGCCTGGCGCTGCCGGAGATCTGGTGCAACTCGGGCGGCAATCCGCTTTATGCGTTCATGGCCAGCGCGTTGATGGTGGATTACCGCGATGAATCGGGCTATGCCGACTCGCTCGGCATCTTGAGCGCCGGACCTCTCGGCGGATTCACCCCTTCGGCTGTCGTCACGAACGCGGATGGCTACAGATACGTGGTGGCTCCGATGGTCGATGGCTACCTCTGGCAAGGACTGGCGGTCAACGGCAACCTGAACATCACGAAATACCAGCCAGGCATGGGGCTGCGCTACGTCACCGGCAACGACCCGGCGAACCCGACCAGCGACTACTTCTCGCTCGGCCAAGGGATCGCCGCAAGTTTGGGAGCCGAATGTCTACGCGGCGGGCACGGCGGCGTGCGAGATTCGCATCGTCAAGTCCACCACGATTCAGCCGAGCACGCCGGACCAGCACCAGATGACGGTCCCCATCGACTACGGGATGTGGGGCTGGACCTGGGACCAGAGCGGCAACCGCACCGGCGGTCAAGGGACTGATCAATCCATTTTGGATTGCGGTCAACATGCTGCTGCGCGCGATGGGTTTGTATGGCGATCCGTCCACCGGATCGAATCCTGCCGGCGGAACCGGCCCGGCGTCGTCCGCGCAACTCGCCACGTTCGTGCTGCCGTCGCTGATTGTGGGCGATGGAAGCGGCGCGGCCGAGATCGCCGCGGCCCAGGTCACTCCGATCCTGGGCGTCACGTCGCCAATCGTGAACTATGCTCTCACCACGGCTGGGGAGGCGCTCACCGCTCCACAGATCAACCTTAACCCGGACGGCAGTTACTCATTCTCGTATTGGACCAGCCCGCCCCCGCCGCCCCCGGAGGGAAGCGGAGTGCAAACCACCATGTCGATTGCGCAGGCGCTCTCGCTTGGGTATGTCTCGGAGACCAGCGTCCAGGGCACCGAAACCCAGTTCCAGTTCCAGGGAGTCATCAGCAGCCAGAAGCCGTTCCGCGACTGGCTCACCGAGGTGCTCAACTGCTGCCTGGGCTTCTACACGTGGGAGTTCGGGCAAGCTGAAGCTCGGCTGCCGGATCAACGCCAGCGCGGTGGATGCGTACACGCTCGCCAACTCTCTGTTTCAGACCCTGCGGCTGACGCCGATCCAGGCTGGCTTCGAGCACCTGGTGATTTCGTTCGCCGATGTTGCCTATCAGTACCAGGCGAACACGGCTGAGTATTGCGACAAGAGCCACGCGGCCTACTACGGGCGCGCCGGATCTCCGCTGACCACCCAGATGCACTCGGTGGGCTGCTCGTCGCTCAGCCAGGCGCTGCGGATCGCGGCCACGCGCACGCGCGAAGAAGTCGGCGGCGTGACGCCCGCGGAATGGCGCGACGCGCGAACGGCGGCGTGGCAGACCACGCTGCTCGGCCTCGGCAACGAGGTCGGGCAAGTGGTCTCGATGACGCACCCGGACATTCCCGGCGTCCACGGCACGTGCAACGTCTCCGGCAGCACTGCCACGTGGGTGAGCGGCGATCCGTGGACCTATGCCGGAACCGCGACCGGAGACACGGAACTGGTCAACAAAGAGATCCTGATCGGCGGCTCGCAGGTGACGATCACCGCCGTCGCCAGCGACGGCTCCACGATCACCACGTCTCCAGCGCCGCCAAGCGGGACCGGCCTGGCGTTCCAGGTCATCACGATGTGCTTCCGCATCCAGCGCTGGAGCCTGAAGAAGGACTGGTCGGTGCAGATCGAGGGGCAGACCGTCACGGCTTCGATGTACGACCTGGACGTCGGGCCGAAGCCGATGGACGTGGTGCCCGCGCCCCTGCCCGCGCTGTTCTATCCGATCCCGCTCGGGCCGGTGTGGGCGCCGTACCAGGTGCAGGCGGCTTCGAGCGACGCGCTGTTCCCCAGCGAGTGGACCTTCGATTCCGACCAGGAATACGCGCACGCTGGCCGATGGCAGCGCGCTCGCGAGCCTGATCGTCACCGGCAAACTTCCGGTGAACGAGTTCAGCGCCACGGGTGCGGGCGCGCCGGGAATCGGATCGATCACGCAGAGCACGACGGGCGGATCGTTGCCGGCGAACGTCACGCTGTGCGTGGCGATCTGCGCGATCGATTCGAACGGGCTTCCTTCGGCTCCGTCGAATATCGCCATCATCGGAACCTCGGCCTCGGGACGGACACGTTCACCTTGGAAGGCATCACCTGGCCGGCGGTCGCGGGGCTCGTTTCCTACGTGCTGTTCGTCGGGACGCAGGACGACCTGATCTGCGCGCAGGCCACCGGAACATTGACGGCGGGCGCGGGCAACACCTACACGCCCGGCTCGATCACGTTCGGCGGGCCGGTGGTGCGCTCGACTTGGGCGCTGCCTTCGCCATACGTCGGCAAGGTCCGCGTGAAGGCCAAGCACCTGAGACACAGCGGAATTATCGGCGATTCCGTCTGGAGTGTTGCTCCCGGCCAGCTTGTGGTCGGATCGTTCCAAGAACCGCCGCCATCCACGAACCCGAGTTGGACGCCGGTTGGCCGCTTCATCTCGGTCATCGGCAGGCCCGAAGGCGCAGCGCCGTTCTTCAGCGGGAAGGTCACCTCATGGGACCAGACCACCGGCACCATCGGTGTTACTCCTGACCCCAACGGAATCGTGCAAGCGGGCGACTGCATTGCACTACGGTTTCAATGCGGACGCCTCGAACGCCAGCAACCTGTTAGCGGTCATCAGAAAACGTAGAGTTTTGGGCGTTCGCCGGCAGGGCCGCGGCGGCTTGGCGCAGTTTGAGGCGAAGGTAGTCGAGATAACCTTCCGGCGCAGGATGAGCGCGGAGTTCGTCGATGACGGGTCGGAAGTAGGCCAGAGAGCGGATGGGTGAAAGCCGGGGCGCATCTGCCGGGCGAATCAGGCGGCGTAGGGAACCGAGGAGCAGCGCAGTCTCCACTACCCGCAGGGGCACGCCATCATCATGGAAGCGGCGGGCGAGCCATTGATCCGAAGCACTCGCGCGCAAAGGAGTATCCGGCAGATCGACATAGAGCGTCAGCACCGCGGAGACGTACAACGCCGGGTTGGAGTCCGGCTGCAACAACTCGGCGGCAGGCGTCACTTTTTCCTCCGCCGGCGGGCTGCCGTCTCCTGCTCGCTTTCGCGCTTCCGGTAGCTGTCGCCCTCGATCGCCGTCACGTCGGCATGATGCAGCAGACGGTCCAGTAAGGTCACGATGCAAGCCGCATTGGGAAAGACTTCGTTCCACTCTTTGAAGGGCCGGTTCGTCGTGAGGATCACCGATTTTCGTTCGTAGCGCCGGTTGATGACTTCGTAGAGTAAGTCGGCGGACTTATCGTCGAAGGAAAGATAACCTACCTCATCGACGCAAAGTAAGCCGACGTTGGCATAGGTGCGGAGCTTGCGGTGGCGGCCTTCGGGAGTCTGGCGATGCAACTCTTCCAGCAACGCCGCGGCGGAGCGAAACAGCACGGAATGGCCCGCCAGCACCGCCTGGTGGCAGATGTTCTGGGCGATCATCGTCTTGCCCAGCCCGTTGGCTGCCCACCAGGATCAGGTTGCGGGCTTCGGGGAGGAAGTCCAACGTCAGAGCGCGTTCGATGACCTCGCGTTCGATCTTGGTGGGCCAGGACCAGTCGAAGTCGGCCATGGGCTTGAACTTCTTGATCTCGGAGAGGCGCAGGCGCCGCTCCAGACTGCGGTGGGCGCGTTCGGCGGCCTCGGTCTGCGCCAGATGCTCCAGAATCTGGCGCGGCGACCAGCGCTGTTTGGTGGCCCGCGCCAGAAAGTCGTCCAGTTCGCCGGCCACGACGTGCAAGCCGATCTGTTCGAGTTGCGCGGGCAGGCTATTGCTCGGAGTCGTCGTCGTGGGGGTGGGCGAGCTCATCGTAAGTCTCCAGATCGTGAGGACGGACATCCAGCGCCTGCGCTTCCGGATGGCGGCTGAGATCCAGCGCCGGCAGGGGTGCGGAGCGAGGATGCCGGCGCAGCAGGAAAGCGACCGAGGAGGCGCGCGGCGTATTCCGTTCCAGCGCTTCCCGGATGGCGCGGCGCAAAGCGGCCACGCCGTACAGGTCCAGCAAACGGAGCAGTTGAGAGGTTTGGCTGGCGGCCGATTCTCCCTCGGCGAAGGCGCGCTCGATCAGGTCATCGCTTTCGGGAACGGCCAGCGCCAGGCGGCCTGCGCGCGTCTGATGCAGCGCTTTGCGTTTGATGCGCAGTAAGGCTTGTTCATGCGTCGGGTCCAGGATGGATTGCTGCCGGTCGTAGGAGCGATGATGGCGGGCGATCTCGGCGGCGCCGTCGAGGATGCGGACGTCGGTGTCGGAGGCAGCCAGGGTCAAAGGCCGGCCCACGGCCTCGGGAGGAATGGAGTAGTCGTTGAGATCGAAACGCACGTAGATTGTCTTGCGGGAGCGCACTGGTTCCATCCGATCGGTGTTGAAGGGGTGCAGTGGCAGCGGCAGCAAGCGCGGCTGCTCTTCGGCGAAAGCCTCGGCCACGGAGCGCGCGCTATCGTCGGGCCAGCGGCGCTGGTGCGCCACTTCATCGCGCCACGCCAGCGCCTGGCGATTGCATTCCGCCAGGGTGGTGAAGACGCGCCCCGCCCAGAAGGAATCGCGTACATACCGAATGGCCCTCTCCACGCGGCCCTTTTGATTTCCCGCCCGCACCTGGCAAGGACGTGGCGCGAAGTGGTAGTCGGCGGCCAACTCCAGCAGTCGCGGGTTGAAATGAATCTGGTTGCCGCGGCGCTCCAGCACGGCGCTTTTGAGATTGTCGTACAGGATGACCCGGGGCGCGCCGGACCAGTCCTGGAAGGCGCGCACGTGGCCGCGCAGAAAATTCTCCGTAGTCTGATCGAAGAAGAACTCCAGATATAGCGCCCGCGACCACGACAAGGTCATGACGAAGCAGGAGAGTTGGCGCTTGGCGCGGCCCACGATGACGGAGCCGAAGTAGGCCCAGTCCGCCTGCGCCTGCTCGGCCGGAAAGACCTGCAAGCGGAGGAATGCCTCGTGCGGTTGCGGGCGCAAGCGCGCCACGACGCGCCGCAACTGCTCGACGCTGCCGGAATAGCCGCGGTCCCGGATCATCTGGTAGAGGCGCGTGGCGCGCAACCGGGGATGTTGCTCCAGCGTCTGGCGCACAAACGGCAGATAGGGATCGACCATGGAGGGCCGCAGCGGCTCGGCGTGCTGGAAGCGTTCCACTTCAATAGCGCGCCGTACGGTGTCGGCGTGAACGTCGAGGGCTTGGGCAATGGTGCCGATTTTCCAATGCTCGGCGTAAAAATAGCGGCGAATCTGTACGCGGGTTTCGGGGCTGATCATCGAGCTCACCTTCGTCGTGGAATGTGTGGGAACGGATCGACGAAGCGGCCTGGCCGGCCACAGATCGAGCAACGCAGCCAGGACCGGACCCGCTTGTCCAGCCGGTCCGGGGGCCGAAACTCGCAGTGCAACCGGGTCCCCTCTGGGGACGGCGTCGTGATCGGTTCTCCACAGCCGGATGGTGCCGGAGAAATGACCGAAAGGGAAGATTGATCCGTCACGCGAGGCCGGCACCGGCGCTCGCGGTACTGCTGCTGCCGATCCCGGTGGTCGAGCCGGCCTTCCGGGACTCTGCTGATAGCGGCGGTTGGCCGCCCGGTGCTGCCGGCGCCGGGCTGCGGTGCGGCACGCCGGGCTGCAATAGCGCTGTCCGCGATCACAATGGGTACAAATCCAGAACACCGTCTGGCATCCCTGGCCGCGGCAAACGCGCTGCCGGAGAACCACTTCTCCATGAACCGCCATCCGCCCATGCAGGCGGACTTTGACAATGGCAACGGTTCATGCCAGGGTAGAACCAGCTTCGATGGTGGCCTTCACTCATGAAGGTTGCCGAGCCAGAACCCCGCTGCTCGAACGGCGGGGTTCTCCTACCGCCTTCCAAGCCACAATACAAGTTTTCGCTGGAATGTTTTGATGCTGATGATTGACGGATGATCGCGCCTTCGGCGCGGATGATGTCGCTGGCGCCCTCTACACCGGCGAAAGACTCAGAAAACTACGTTTTCTGATGACCGACAACATTCGGCTGTTGGGAACTGGCAGGGATGACGCCGGGCTGCAATGCCAGCAGGTCCGTGTAGCTGCGGCCGTTGATGGGAATGCTTGTCATTTTTGTGGCGCTGATCGCTCCCCCGATTCCTGGGTGTTCGCCGTCTCCACCTGAGCCGGCGATTCGCTCACTGTCAGAGCCTCCGAATGCGCCCCCAGGATCAACTCGATGTCTAAGCCTCAGCGCGGCGCCCGAGGTGACCTCCAGCCCCGTTCTCTTGAATGGCTTGAATCCCGGTTGCTGAACCTGCAACTCATAGGGGCGCTCGGCAAGGTGGAAAGGCATAAAACCCTTCCCGGTTCGTAGAGGCCTTCAGCGCGACTCTTGTCTCCGTGTTGCGAGCAAATACCGCGATATCTGGCATCACGGCGCCGCTTGGGTCCGCAACCGTGCCGGCGATGCTGCCCCCAGTTCCCGCGAGGACCGAAAAATCAGCCGCTAATACGAGCAGGATCAGAAGCGTAGCACGCTTCAGAGCGATCCCTTTCTGCAATGCGTTACCAGTCATTTACTGTTTCTCTCCTTGAAAACCGCGGCTGGCGACCTAGAATGGGAGAGGGTCGGCAGCCTGCGGGTTGTGGATTTCCCGAGGCCGGGCGGTGCGCTTCGCCAAAAGACAGCCGCGCGGCCTCGCTCTTATTCAGTTAGCAGTTCGATCCGTCGCGCTTGCAGCAGGCCTCCTCTCCACATTCCGCGCAACTGTTCGAGGGCGCAGCACTGGCTGCACCGCCCGCCGATTTCCAGGCGAGTGACCCGAATACGAAAACCCTTCTACGGGAGATTTCCGCCTTGAGACGTTCGAACAGGGGGCTGGTGAATTCCTCGATCCGGCCACACTGGAAACAAGCCAAATGCATGTGGTCGATGTTCGTCTTCGCCTCGTAAAAATGCTTCTCTCCATTCAAGTGCATGAGGTCGAGTTCATCAATGAGCCGGAGTTGCTTAGAAGCTCGATGGTGCGGTAGACCGTTGCCCGGTTGATGCGCTCGTCACGCTTGCGCGCCAGCTCCAGCAGTGTAGCTGCGTCCAGATGGCGGGCGGCTTCCTGAATGGTTTCGATCAGGATTTTTCGCTGACCGGTGATGCGGATACCCCGTAATGCGAGCTCTTGGAGCAACGAGCGACGTTCCAAAGTGGCGGTCTTCATATGCGACTAGTTGCGACTTGGTCGCAACTTCTTTCCAAAGCTCATTGGAACCCATTCTGCAACTCAGTGTCAACTAGAAAATGCCAGAAACAGCTAAACGGTCCTGAAATTCGTGTTCCAGCCTCCGCCTGACCATCGAGGAAACTCGTTGATCCGTCGAAGCCGGCGGAATCCGATTGTGTGGTTGCCAACTCCGCCAAAAGAAGATCGCGACCATGCCATCATCACCCTCGTCCCGAGCCAAGAATGGCTGTAGGCTAGACTGCATGGGGCAAGACGACAAGATTCCTGAATAGAGAATCGGGATCGCAATTGACGGCGATCTGCTGGAGAAGTTCGACAAGCTGCTTGACCGACGTGGGTACAAGACCGGTCGGAGGCGTTTCGAGATCTGATCCGAGCCGAACTGGTCGCCGAAAGCGCCACTCTGCCATCGACCCCGGTCGTTGGCACGTCACCCTGCTTTACGACCATCACGTCCGGCTACTCAGCGAAAAGCTGACCGACCTGCAGCACGAATTTCATCACGAAATCCTCTCCACTCTGCATGTCCACCTTGATCACGACAATTGCCTGGAGGTAATCGTGGTGCAGGGTACGTCTGCCCAGGTCCAGAAGGTGGCGGACCGCCTGATC
>CAWISY010000095.1:0-6061 GCA_963838455.1 Bryobacterales bacterium | reverse complement strand
AGCCTGCGCGCTCTCGACCTGGCGCAAGGCGCGCGCATCTGGCTGGCGGCCGAAGCGGCCGACATGCGCTGCGGCTTCGACCGCCTGGCCGAACGGGTGCGCGCGGTCATCGGGCAGGACCCGCTTGCGGGACATCTGTTCGTGTTCCGCTCGCGGCGCGGCGACCGGATGAAGATCTTGTTTTGGGATCGCGACGGTTTCGTGCTGTGGTACAAGCGCCTGGAGGCGGGGTGTTCAAACTGCCCCGGCTGGAAGCGGGCACGCGCTCGGTGGAGTTGCGGGCCAGCGAGTTGGCGATGGTGCTGGACGGGATCGACATGTCGCGGCTGAAGCGGGTGCCGCGCTACGAGCGCGACGCGGCGCAAAATAGCGCAGTAAAAGATCGAGCGGTGGAGTAACTATCTATTAAGTAACTACGTCGCCTATTTATGATGTGAAGGCGCCGAGTTAGTCGGGTTACCCCAGGACAGCGAATCGCTGAAAGCGGTGATCCGCGCGCTGGTTGCGGAACGCGACCGCGAGACGCAGCGCGCCACGAACCCAGCACACCAGCGCGCGCGAAGAACAGAAACTCCGCGCCGACCAACTCCACATCGAGAAGCTGCGCCTGGAGCAGGAACTGGCGCGCTACAAGAAGTGGTATTACGGCCCGCGCGCCGACCGGCTCGCCTCCAGCGGCGAAGTGGCCCAGATGCTGCTCGACTTCGCCGCGGAGCTGGACCGCAAGCCGGTTGATCCCGACGACGTTCCGCCCGCGGCAGAGCCGGCCGAGGAACTGCGGCGCGTGCGGCGGCGCAAGGGCCGGCGCAATCTGGCCAACTTCGAGAACCTCCCCGTCACCACGCACGTTCACGAACTGAGCGCGGAAGAACGCGCCTGCCCGTGCTGCGGAGCCCAGCGCCAGGAGATCGGCGCCGAGGAGAGCTGGCAGATCGAGTACTTTCCCGGCCACTTCGAGCGCATCCAGCACCTGCGCAAAAAGTACGCCTGCCCGGCCTGCGAAAACAACGGCGCCGGCCCGAGCATCGAAACGGCGGCCAAGCCGGAAACGGCCATCGAAAAGGGGCTGGCCGGGCCGGGACTGCTGGCTTACATCGTAACGAGTAAGTTCGCCGATTATGTTGGCTTGCCCGTTATGTTGTGATGTGACGGAGCCCGAGCAGGCAAAGCCGCTATCGAGTAGTCCAAAGACAACATAACGAAGCCGCCGCAAGCACGTCCTGGCTGTCCTTAGCATGAATCCGGGGGATGTGAAGGAGCCCCGACGAATGCTGAGAACCCTGTTGCGGATCGAACGGCCGTACTACGCCGACCGCCAGAGAAGCGGCCCCGTTACTCAAGGAACGAGAATCGTTCTTGGAACACCTGCTTCAGCAAGGCACGAGCCTTGCGGCGGCGCGCAGTGTGTCATGGCAGTTGTTGAACATTATTCGGCTGCTGCGGCTGACTCGCCTGCGCGATGTGAGACTCAGATGAGATTGAGAATGCCGCCCAGCGATGGGCACGTCAGCAGCGGGCGAATCCCGATCGTTCACTCTTGCAAGCACTCGAGCAAGCTTACTTCGTTTACGTGGCGAAGAAGTGGCTGCGCTTCGCCGGCGTGCTGAAGGAGGTCGCGGCTCCGCGCCTGCAGTTCGCAGACGAAATTGATGAATTTGCGAGATGGATGACGGAAGAGAAAGGGGGCGCCGCGCTTACGGTGCGGTCGCACCGGTCGAAAATAGCGCAGTTTCTGAAGTGGTTCGCCGAGCGGCGCCGTTCGCTCGCCGCCGTGCGGCTCGGGGATGTGGACAAGTTCCTGGTCTTCAAGGGGACGAGCGGCTGGAGTCGGAAGTCGGCTCGCGGCTACGCCGACGCACTGCGGGTGTTCTTCCGTTACGCTGAACAACGCAAGTGGTGCAAGCCGGGCATCGCGGATGGCATACTTTCCCCGACGCTGTATGTGCATGAAGGCTTACCCGAAGGGCCGCGATGGAAGGATGTGCAACGGCTGCTCGAAGACGTAAAGGGGAATAGCGGCGCCGTCCTGCGCGCCAGAGCTGTGCTGTTGCTCCTGACGGTTTACGGGTTGCGGAGCGGTGAGATATCGCGTCTGCTGCTGAGCGACTTCGATTGGCGGCAGGAGACCTTCACGGTGAACCACTCCAAGCGCGGAGGCGCACAGAAGTACCCGCTCCAACGTGAGGTGGGCGAAGCCATCCTGGAATACGTCCGGAAGGCGCGCCCGCGGACCTCTTGCCGGAATCTGTTCCTCACTCTTGCATCCTCCGTACCGCGGCATCGGATACACCAGCCTCTGGCGCATCACGAGCACAAGAATCGATGCGGCCGGCATCCAATGCCGCCGCCGCGGACCGCACAGCCTACGCCACGCGTGTGCCACTCATTTGCTGGAGCAAGGAGCATCGCTGAAGGAGATCGGGGATCTGCTGGGTCACCGTGATTTCAATTCCACCAGGATCTATGCCAAGGTTCACCTGCCGCAACTGCGCCGCGTAGCGGACTTCGATCTGGGAGGTCTGCTATGAATCTCGATGCAGCGGTCGACATCTATGTTTCGCACCGGCGGGCAATGGGCCAGAAGTGCGAGGGCCCTGCTGTTGCACTTCGCGCGTTTGGTCGTCGTTACGGCAACAAGCCGCTTCAGGGGATCGCGCCTTCGGATGTTAAGCAGTTTCTGGACGTACCGCAAACCGGGCCCGCAGCCTGGCGCCGGAAATATGGGGTATTGCGGGACTTCTTCTCGTACTGGCGGTGCCGCGGAAAGCTGAATGCTGTTCCCATGCCGCCCGCGGCTCCCAGGTATACGCAGACCTTCGTTCCGTATATCTACTCCCGCCAGGAGCTTCGTCTGTTGCTGGACGCTGTTCCTCATTGCCAGCGGAATGTGGCGTGCCGCCTCTCCCCAGCCACGCTTCGCACCCTGTTGTTATTCCTATATGGAACCGGCGTGCGAATAGGAGAAGCGATTCGGCTGCGCCTTGCGGACGTAGACCTCGATAATGCCGTGATCACCATCCGGGGGACGAAGTTCTACAAATCCAGACTCGTTCCGTTGGGACGGGATGTTGTTCGGCTCCTTCGGGAGCTATCTGACCACACCAGGGAGATGGAATCAGCACTACCGGCCGCTTTTCCAGACGCGGCAGCACCAGGCCGTTAGCCACCGCTTGATAGAAAACGCCTTCCAGCGCCTGCGAACCATTGCAGGCGTTCGTCGTAGTGACGCGAGCTCTCGTCAGCCCCGGCTTCATGACTTGCGGCACACGTTCGCCGTCCACAGACTGACGGAATGGTACAAAACCGGCGCCGACGTGCAGAAGCTCCTGCCTGCTTTGTCCACGTATCTCGGACATGTCGACCTTCACTCGACGCAGTGCTATCTGACCGTGACTCCGGAGTTGCTGTCAGAGGCCAACTATCGTTTCCAGGAGTACGTGTACGGAGGGCGCCATGAATAGAGCTGCCCTCGGTTCCTGGATCAGGCGCTTTTTGATGGAATACCTCGTCGGCGAAAGGAATCTGGCCCGCAACACACAACACAGCTATCGCGATGCCATTCGCCTGCTGCTGACGTTCGCTGCTGCGCAAACGCGCAAGAAGGCGGATGAACTGCTTGTCCCCGACATCAATGCCGACCTGTTGCGCGCGTTCCTGCGACACATCGAAGAGAAACGCAGATGCAGCGTCTCCAGCCGCAATCAGCGCCTTGCGGCCATCCACGCGCTTGCCGGCTTCATCGCAGAGCGCTGCCCCGAATACCTGGACTGGTGCGCCCAACTCCGCACTGTCAAAGCCAAGCGCTCTGCTCCCGGGCCAGTCTGCTATCTCGAGAAGCCGGAAATCGACGCTCTACTGGATGCTCCGAGCCAACTCACCAAACTCGGCTCCCGGGATCGGGCACTCCTGCTCTTCCTGTACAACTCGGGCGCGCGGGCGGATGAAGTAGCCCGGCTCTGCATCGACGATCTCAGCCTGCACACCGGCGGGGTCGGTACGCTGTCATCGGTGCGCCTTAACGGCAAGGGCGGCAAGGTTCGCATCTGTCCGCTCTGGACCTCCACGACCGTGGCGTTGAGGAGCCTCGTCGCCGGCCGGAGCGCCACGGAGCGAGTGTTCCTCAATCGTCGCTCCGAGCCGCTCACACGCTTCGGCATCCATGAGATCGTGACCCGCTATGCGCGTGCCGCCATGAATCGCGTGCCGGAGATGCGCAAGAAACGGATCGGGCCGCATACGATCCGACACACCACAGCCACACATCTTCTTCGTGCCGGCGTCGACATCAACACCATCCGCGCCTGGCTCGGCCACGTCTCGATCAACACCACGAACATCTACGCCGAAACCGACCTTGAGATGAAAGCCAGGGCTCTCGACCTTTGTGCGGTGAAAAATAAACGATCACCAAAGCGCTGGCGTGACAATCCCGATCTAATGTCTTTCCTCGCCCAGCTCTGACGCGCAATTATGTGACGTTCGGTGGTGGCAGGCCCGCAATATATTCCACGGCGCGGCCGAACGTCACATAACGGGCAAGCCAACATAATCGGCGAACTTACTGGTCACGATGTAAGCCAGCAGCCCCGGCCCGGCCAGTCCCTTGTCGATTGCCGCCTCCGGCTTGGCCGCCGTTTCGATGCTCGGGTTCGCACCGTTGCTTTCGCAGGCCGGGCAGGCGTACTTCATGCGCACGTGATGGATGCGCTCGAAATGGCCGGGGAAGTACTCGATCTGCCAGCTCTCGTCGGCGCCGATCTCTTTGCGCTCCACTCCGCAGCACGGGCAGGCCCGCTGCTCCGCGCTCAATTCGTGAATGTGCGTGGTGACGGGCAGGTTCTCGAAGTGGGCCAGGTTGCGCCGGCCCTTGCGCCGCCGCACGCGCCGCAGTTCCTCGGCGGGCTCTGCCGCGGGCGGAACATCGCCGGGATGAACCGGCTTGCGGTCCATCTCCCCGGCGAAGTCGAGCAGCATCTGAGCCACTTCGCCGCTGGATTCGAGCCGGTCCGCGCGTGGGCCGTAATACCATTTCTTGTACCGCTCCAGTTCCAGCTGCAGGCGCAGCATCTCGATGCGGAGTTGTTCGGCGCGCAGTTTCTGTTCTCCGCGGCGCTTGTTCGTCGGCCCGCTGCGCTTCGCTTTCGGCCCGCTGCGCTCGCGGTCGCGCTCCGGAACCAGCGAACGCACGATCGCCTTCAGCGATTCGCTGTCCTCCGGTAAGTTGACTAACTCGGCGCCGAACGTCACATATAATAAGGCGCCATTAACTGTGATCGATGTTACTCGGCACCGCGTCTTTTCATGCGCTATTCTGTCCGCGTCGCGCTCGTAACGCGGAACGCGCTTCAGTCGCGATACATCGATGCCGTCCAGAACCATCGCCAACTCACTGGCCCGCAACTCCACCGAGCGCGCTCCCGCTTCCACGTTCGGCAGTTTGAACACGCCCGCCTCCAGCCGCTTGTACCACAGCACGAAGCCGTCGCGGTCCCATACCAGAATCTTCAGCCGGTCGCCCGCGGCGCGAGCGGAACACGAACAGATGGCCGCCCAGCGGGTCCTGCCCGATGACCGCCCGCACCCGTTCGGCCAGACGGTCGAAGCCGCAGCGCATATCGGCCGCTTCGGCGGCCAGCCAGATCCGCGCGCCTTGCGCCCGGTCCAGCGAGCGCAGACTCGGCAGGCTGGTCAACCGCGCGTCTCCAACGCCGCCACCACGGCGCGCAGATGCTTCGCGTCGAAACCCGGCTCCACGAGGATGCGCCGCCCTTCGGCCAAGTGAATCTCAATGGCGCGGCTGTTCGCCACTGCCGCCTGCGCCGGTTCCCTGACGACCTGCACCTCCAGGAACGGTCCCGCCGCGGCTTGGCTCAGCCCTGGGGGGCGCTCAAAACCGGCCAATGAGGGGCGGCTGAAAACCGGCCAACGGAAGTAGGCAGGACATTGATCCACGAGCGGAGGGTTGTTACCCTCCCTCAACGTGAGCAATGCATTATAAAAGGGCGCCCCTACGAACGTGGGCCTGCAGCGCTACCCTCTACGGGATGAAGGGAGCCCGTGA
>CAWISY010000094.1:0-10947 GCA_963838455.1 Bryobacterales bacterium | reverse complement strand
TCCCTGCGTGAGCCCCGCAACCGGGGGCGGAGTGGGAGCATGCGCAGGCGCCGTCTGTGCCCGGGCCTCCGCCGTAGTGAGCCACGGCACCCGTCGAGCCGCCACCGCAAACGCCAGAGCGACGATGTTGAACGAGATCCAACCGGCCTGTGAATGGAAGCCGCCCAGCGCAATCTGCGGCGCACCCGCGTCCCCAATCAGGATCAGCGCAGCCAGCCTCACCGCGTTCAGCAAGAAAATGGTCACGACACCCGCCGGCAGCAGCAACAAAGCGTGTGGGAAGCGAATCTCGCGCCGGAACAAACACAGCCACAGGACGCCGAAGGCCAAAATCAATCCTACGCCTTCAAATCCCGAGCACTCCGGCGCAATGTCCACCCGGAACTTCGGAGATCCCAGCGTCATTTTGACCGGATCGGCCACAATTTCGGCGAGGAACGGCCGCAGCAGCAGTTCCACCAGCGCAAACGTGACTCGCCCCATGGGAGCCCACAACTCGCGGATATAGGCGCCGGCCAGGCAGGCCGCGGTCACGGCCGCCACAGTGTAGATGGAAAGATATCCGGTCTCCACAAGCAGCCGCAACCATACCGTCGGGGCGACGAAGGCGAACGCCGCCAAAAGAAATCCGGCCACGCCCACAAGCAGCCAAAGAGCAGACGCAACGTTTGGAGAAAGAGGCCCAGCGCCTCCGCCGAAAAGTTCCTGCGACAAGAAGGCGAATAGCGCCATCGCGCCCACGTGCGCCGCCAGCAAGGTCCATCGTACGGGCGGCCGTCCGGCTTCGGCGGAGACGGTAGACAGCGCGGCCTTGTTCTTCAGGTAGGCGAACGTAAAGAAGATGGCCGCGGCTCCCACCACTCCGCGCACGATCCAGGCATCCCACTGCCCCAGGAACCTTGGGAGGAATCCGTTCTGGGAGGCGAGGGAGGCGTTGTCCAGCCAGACCGAAAAAAGGAGCGCTTCGGCCGCGAACAGCACGGCCAGCATCCAAAAACGCGGGATCTTCGCGGGAATTCCTCCCTTCGCGAGACCACCCGCAGGCTTTGCGCGCAACTCCGGTGGGGAGCTGGCGTTAGGGAATTCGGAGCTGGATGAGTAAGGGACCACGACAGACCAAGAGCACCCGGCCGATTCTTGACGGGTGCTCCTGTTGGAAGCCACCTGTGATTTGCTGCCGCGCCTACTTCCGGCTGCGCGCGCGGAAGATCAGTAATGCGCCAGAGACTAGAGCGATGGCGCTTCCTGCCGATCCCGCTCCAACCTCAGGCGCCGCCGCCAGCGCAAAAGACGACGCGCCAACGAAAAACAACGCAAAACCCAAAGCCTTCGTCATAGTCCTCCCATACTGTTTGCAGATTGGCCTACTGGTTCTCGCCAGGGTAGCCTTTGGGAGGCACCCTGTCAAGTTACATTAGGACTTTTCGCGCGTACTGCTGTCGACGTAGATACATCCGGTACGATACGAGGTTCGCTTCGATGAAACCGCCGTCGTTGCCGCGAACCCTGCGCTATCCTGAAATCGACGCATGCCTTTTGCCACTGTCCCGGAAGCCATCGAAGAAATTCGCGCCGGCCGCATGCTGGTGGTGGTCGATGACGAGGATCGGGAAAACGAGGGCGATCTCACTCTGGGCGCCCAATTCGCTACGCCCGAGGCGATCAACTTCATGGCTGTGCATGGGCGCGGCCTGATCTGCCTGGCGCTAGCCCCGGAGCGCTGCGACGCCCTCCATCTGCCGCTGGTCTCGCCCATGAACACCTCGCGCTTCGGCACCGCCTTTTGCGAATCGATCGACGCGGCTGAGGGCGTTTCGACCGGCATCTCCGCAGCCGACCGAGCTCATACCATCCGGACTGCGATCGCTCCGGGGTGCCGTCCGCGCGATCTGGCGCGGCCCGGCCACGTCTTTCCGCTCCGCGCGCGCGAAGGCGGCGTGCTGGTGCGCGCCGGCCAGACGGAGGCTGCCGTGGACCTGTCGCGCCTGGCCAAGCTGGAGCCTGGCGGAGTCATCTGCGAAATCATGAATGCGGACGGCACCATGGCCCGCGTCCCGCAGCTCACCGAGTTCTGCCTCAAGCACGGTCTCAAGATGATTTCGGTCGCCAGCCTGATCCGCTACCGCCATCGCACGGAGCGTTTTCTGGAGCGCCGCGGCGAAGGCTGCCTGCGCACCCCTTTCGGCGACTTCAAGACCATCACCTTCGCCAGCACACTGGATGGCGAGCAACACATCGCCCTGGTGCGCGGCGAAGTCACGGGCCAGCCGAACGTCCTGGTGCGCATGCACGCGCGCTGCGTCTCCGGCGACGTCTTTGGCTCGACCGAATGCGATTGCCACGCGGCTTTGCAAGCCTCGCTGGAGCGTATCGCCGAAGAGGGCCTCGGCGTCCTGGTCTACATCCACGAAACCGGACTGGGCGAACGCAAGCATTCCCCCGGCTTCGACAAGCGCCCGATCCACGAGTCCGGCATCGGCGCGCAGATCCTTGCCGATCTGGGCCTCACTACGGTGCGCCTGCTGACTAACCACCCCCGCAAAGTTTTCGGCGTCGACGCCTTCGGCATCGAAATCACCGGCACCGTGCCCCTGGCCCGCGACCAAGCGATGTAGCTCCGCCCCTATGTAGTATTCTTTATAGGTGCTGTGGCGGCGACGGCTCGGACTCGTGCTCCTCGCCTTAGGCTGCCTCTCCGGCTGCCTGAGACGCCCGAGTAACGGAACTTGCGACTGGCCTCCAGATCCCCGCTCCGGGCCTCTCGATCTGAATCACGCCGCGGACCGGGACCATCTTCGCGAGGACATCGAGACCGCTGAGGACCTTGCGGTTCGCTTCATGGACGCCCATGGCGGCGCGACCGGGGGCCTTGGGCAAGCCGCATCGGTCCGGAGTCAGTGCTTCGTCAAGCTGTCTTCGATCGTCGTGGCGGAGCATCGCCTGACGCCGCACCAATACATGAGTTTCGTTGGACGGCGCCCGCCCGGCTTCGATGCCGCTGTTGGGATCTCCTGGATGCTCCTCTACGCCTGGGCGGCCAGCGGGATCACAGCGCGAATGTGGCGTAGATACGGACCGGGCGGTCTCGGCGGATCTATTATGATTGCCTACGTCTCGCTGGTCGCGGCCGGACTCGCGGTCCTTGGCGGGGAGCAGTGGGCGGGACTATGCGAAAACCTCCGCCTCGGCAACGGCCATCTCAGCTATCGGCTCGACCGGGTTCCATGGGGGCATCACAGGGTCGCATTGTTCGCGGGAGCCCTGACCTTGTTCTGGGTGATCGCTGCGCTACGTTTTCGCACGCGGCGTTTTCAATGTGACCTGGTCCGTTAGCGGTGCTTGAAACAGCCCTCCGCGCCCGGCCATCGTCTAAACGGGAGTGCGTGTGTGCGCGTAATTGCGGTAGCCGCCCTGTTCGGTTGTTTTGCCGGGGTATTCGCGCAGACGCCTGATTCTGAAAACCCCAGCGAGACCTCCGCGGCGGATCCGCAGACTCCGCCGTCCTCGAACGCTGCTCCCACCCAGGCGCCCAACCCGAATATCGGCCAGCAGCCCAAGCGCATCTTGGGAATCATGCCAAATTACCGCGCCGTCTCCACCGGCGCGATCCCTCCGCCGCCCACTCCCAAGGAAGCGTTCCTCATCGCCACGCAGAACAGCTTTGACTACTCGGCGTTCCTGTTCACCGGCATCACTTCGCTGTGGGCCTGGGGCGACGATGCACATCCGCAATTGCGCAGCGGCATCGCCGGCTTAGGCCGCTACTACTGGCGCGGCTTTCTGGATAAAACCGACGGAAATTACCTGGTCCTTTTTGCGTTTCCCACGCTCTTTCGTCAGGACGAGCGTTATTACACTTTGGGTGAGGGCGGAATCTGGAAGCGAGGCATCTACGCGGCCTCCCGCACGCTGATCACGCCGAACTATAAAGGGCATAACAGCTTTAATGCGTCAGAGTTGCTTGGCCGCGCCATGGCGCAGGCTATCTCCGCGGCCTATTATCCGCCGGGCTCACGCAGCATCGGAGATATCGCGGAGAAGTTCGGCTGGGCTGTCGGCCGGGACACGCTGACCAACGTTTTTCGCGAATTCTGGCCGGACATCTCCAGGCGCCTCCTGCACCGGCGCCATCCGCTGACGCCCGGCTCACCGTAGCTTTACGATCGCCCCGCGCTAATGCGGGAGCAGCACAGAAACGATGAATGCGATCAGCAGGACCAGGACAAGAAACGCTGGCCGGGTCACGAACCGGAGCCAGCGGCGTAGACGCAATTGACGTAGCGTACGCTTGGCCTCGCGGCTGATCGGGCGCGGGGTCATTGCTGCCTTCAGCCGCCCTTGAGTCCTCCGCTCCAACTCTGCTTTGGTCTGCGGCCAATCCGGTCCCAGAGCCTTCTTGACCAGATCCAAGTTCTCGCGGAACAGGGAAGCGAGCACCTCAAGCTTCGTCGGGTCGTATTCCGGCCTTGATCCCGTAACCGCTTCGATCACCGCCGTCAGTCCCCAAAGCTGTTCCCCGTGCGGCCCGACCTCAGCGAAAACCCAGGTTCCCCGATCCCGTACCCAGTGCATTCGAAACGCTTCGGACTGCAACTCGACGTCCGAGCTGCCCATCGCTTTATAGCTGTAGTTGTAACGGACGATCCGGAACCCGGCGTCCAGAATCCACGCTTGCGTCCCGACCAACTCGTCTTTGATTGGATTCGGCATCGCCTATTTGAAATAATTCCGCATCAAAAACATCACGTTTGCCGGCCGCTCGGCCAGCCTGCGCATGAAGTACGGATACCACGCGGTCCCGTACGGCACGTAGACCCGCACGCGATAGCCCTCGCCCACCAGGCGCTTCTGCAGATCGCGGCGGATGCCGTACAGCATCTGGAATTCGAACTTGTCGGCGCTGTAACCGCGCTCCCGCCGGTAGCGTTGCGCCTCATTCTGAATGTCCTCGTCGTGGGTGGCGATTGCCGGATAATTCCCGCGGTCGAGCAGCGTCTTCATCAGCTTCAAATAATTCCGGTCGACCTCGCGCTTGCCGGCGAACGCGGCGCTGTGCGGCTCTTGATACGCTCCCTTGCACAACCGCACCGGAATTCCCAGCAGGTTCAGCCGGTCGATATCCGCCGCGCTGCGGAACAAATACGCCTGAATCACGGCGCGAATGCAGCCGCATTCATCCGCCAGTTTCTCCACCACCTTCAGGATCCGGTCCGTGTAAGCGGTCGATTCCATGTCGATCTCGATCCGCGTGGAACCCTCGCGCGCGCGCTTCACCAGCGTCCGCACGTTCTCCAGGCACGCGTCCTCGGACAAATCGAGCCCCATCTGCGTCAGCTTCACGGAAATCGTCGAGGGCAGTTTGCGCGCCGCGATCTGAGCCAGCGCCTCGAGGTAGAAATCGCGCGACGCCGCGGCTTCCTCCACCGAGTTCACGTTTTCGCCCAGATGATCGAGCGACGAAAAAATCCCCTGCTGCTCCAGAGCCGCGCACACGGCCAGTTCCTGTTCGAGCGTCTCGCCCGCCACAAACCGGCGCGTGACGCTCTTCAGCGACGCCGAGGTTTCCACCCACTTCCGGAGGGAAGCCTGGCGGGACAGGAACAGGAAGAACTCGCGCGTGAGCATGCGTCAGTCCGATGGTAGACTCAGAGTCGTGCGGCTGTCCACCTCCGTCGCGATCGCCGCGCTGCTTTGTTCCGCGAGCGTTCGGGCTCAGCAGCAGACGGTCAGTCGCAATGGAGCGGACACGCCGCTCCATATCAGCTCTCCCCGCCCGTTGGCCGACGCGAGCGTTCAGCTCCAGCAATCGCGCGGCAAGGTCGTCACCTATGAGGAGCCCATGCTGAGCTGGGAGGGAGACCTGGAGGAAATTCCCGGCAAGTCTGGCCACAGTGGCTATCTCTATCCGAAGCCGCAGACCTTCTCGATTCCTCTAAGTGCAGCATCGGAGCGGGACCTAACGATCGCGCTGAACCAGATTGTCGAGGCCTATAACCGGCAAACCTCGGGCACTCGTTTTCGCGTGCTCACGTCCAGGTTCGGCTATCACATTGTTCCGGCCGAGGCCCACGATTCCGGCGGCAACCTGGCTCCTGCCAGCAGTCTGCTGGACTCACGTATCTACGTCCCGCCTGCGGTGCGGACGCCATTGGAACACTTGCAAGCCTTCGCCGTGGCGGTCGGGGCCGCCACCGGCCTCGCGCTTAACGCCAGCGCCTTCCCGGCAAGCGGCAGCCCTCGCGGCTTCAACCAAACCTTCGGCCCCCTCAACAGCCACTTCTCGTGGGGAGTTCAGTCGATGATTGCGCGGGATGCCTTGATCGACCTTCTCAGCCGATCCACACAGGGTCTATCATGGCGGCTCTATTGCCAGGCTGCGCTTTTACCCGACGGCCGTTCCTGCGCGCTCAATATCCCGTAAGCGGCTTCAACCGTTTCTGCGCAATTCCCGCGGCGTCATTTCGATGGTCTTGGGCGAGGGAACTTCGCCAGTGCCTCCCACGCCCAGCTCCCGCATCCTTCTTAAGGACGGCTCCAGCCGCGTCTCCCACGAACCGGCCGAGCGGTTGTACGCCTCCACAGCCTTCCCCAGCATCCGCCCCGACTCCACGTAGCTCTCGGCGAACAATCGCATCCGGTCGTAGAACTCCGTCCCGATACGCCGCAGCTCCTCGGCATTCTTCGCCAGCCGCTCCTGCCGCCAGCCGTAGGCGACTCCCTTGAGCACGCTGATGAGCGTCACCGGTGTGGCGATCAAGACTCGTTTGGCGAGCGCGCGTTCCAGCAGCTCCGGATCGCGCTCCAGCGCCGAGCTCAAAAAATGATCGCCGGGCAGAAACAGCACCACCATCTCCGGCGCGGTCTCGAACCCGGCCCAGTACTCGCGCCCGGCCAGCGTCTGCACATGCCGCGAAAGCTGCTGGGCGTGCCGGTCGAGCGCCACTGCCCGCGCGGCCTCATCCGCCGCCGCTTCCGCATCCAGGTACCCGGATAACGGAGCCTTCGCATCCACCGGAAGGGTACGATTGCCCGGCAGCTTCACCAGCATGTCCGGCCGCATCCCGTTTGACGACTCCTGTTCGTAGAAATCGCACTGCGCCGCCATGCCGGCCAGCTCCGCTACGCGCCGCAGCGTCAGCTCGCCCCAGCGCCCGCGCGTGTTGGGTGCGCGCAGGGCTCGCGACAGCGCCACGGTCTCTTTGCCCAGGTAGCTGAGCTGATGTTCCAGGCCGCCCAGGCTATGTTGCCGCTCCAACTCGAACTCGCGAATCTGCGCCTCTAACCGGGTCACCGCTTCGGTGAGCGGCCGAGCCGCTTCTTCCATCGCCGAGGCCGGCCCCGGACCCGCAGGCCGCCGCCGGAGCCACGCGGCCGTCAGCGCCGAGGCCAGACCCGCCGCGATCACCACCGCCAGCACAATTTCGACTAATAATGTTCCCGGCACCATGTGCCTACCAGTGTTGCATACGCATCGCGCTAAAGCTCGACCCCACCCCGGCCGATTACCCATTGGGACCATGGGTCCCGAAGTTCTATGTCTGAAGCACGCTCTGGTTTAGTTCCGGGAGGGAGTCCGCCCACGATGAAACGAGTTAAGTGGTTGCTGCTGTTGATGTTACTTGCTTGCTGCGGGGCCTTCGCCCAGAACATCGGTGTGACCGTCGGCCTGAGCCAGGCGGGTCCGATATTCTATGTCGACGGCCAGATCTACAGCGGCACCCAGCAGTTTTTCTGGCCGGTGGGAAGCATCCACACCTTGCAGTTCCCGTTCAGCGTGGCGCAAGGTGGGGGTCAGCTACCCTATCAAAGCGATAACCAAGAAACAGTCGAGTGGTTCTTCGGCGGCTGGACCGATAACCTCGGTGTGATTGTTCCCACCGGCTCTCCCAGCCTCACGGTCACCGTGCAATCCGGCCTGACCTCGATTATCGGAACCATCACCACGGACTATTTGCTCACCATCACTTTCCCGAACAACACGGGAAGTGGAGGCAGCAACACCAATTGCTCGGGCGGACCCGGTCTGCCTCCGGTGGGCGCCACCGGCTGGGGTTTGATCTACGTCAATGGGACCTGTTACTCCGATAGCCTTTCCCTCTACGTCCCCGCCGGCGTAGTCACGCTGAACGCGTTCCCGTTTCCCGGCTATGCCTTTGCCGGTTTTGCGAGCGGAGGCAATCCGCCCACGCCCGCCTTTTCCACGTTTAACATGACCACCGCGACCCAGATCTCGGCGGTTTTCGCCCAGGCCAAGCGCGTGGTGTTTGCCACCAATCCGCTGGGGCTTCAGGTGACCGTGGATCACACCAATATCACCACCTCGACCAATCCGCAGACCCCCGGGGTGACTCTGAATACCGGCAGCCCAACCTGCACGCCGGCCTACAACTCGCTCCCCCCTGGCGGCAGCACCTATGGCGGCTACGTTCTCTGCGCCGGAGAGTACGACTTCCTGCCGACCTCCTCGCACGTGATCGGGGCGCCTTCACCGCAGCAGGACAACCAGAACAACTGGTGGGTGTTTAACGGATTCAACGACGGGCTGGGGCAGAACGGAGTCTATGCCGCCGACGCCGACGTAGGCCAGGCCGCCGAGGTGATCGCCAACTTCCTTCCCGGCATGCCGAGCGATATTGTCACGGTTCCCGCCGGCCTCAAGATTGTCATCGACGGCACCTCCGCCTATACCAACTACAATTTCGTCTGGGCCCAAGGCTCGACGCACACCCTCGCGGCCCCCGCTATGGAAACTGATGCGGCCGGGCGTACCTGGCAGTTCGTCAGTTGGTCCAACGGAGGCTCCGCGACGCAAAGTGTAACCGTGCCCTCAAGCGGATCCGTGTTCGGCCTCACCGCGGTTTACACGGAACTGGGCCAAGTGCAGGTGACCAGTACGCCTTCCGGCCTGACCTTCACCGTCGGCGCCTCTACCTGTACCACGCCCTGCGCGGTCAGCCAAGCCAGCGGAACGCAGCTCCAGATTTCCGCGCCGGCCACCGTTGCCGTGACCTCGAACACGGAGCTGATCTTCTCTTCCTGGTCCAGCGGCGGCAGCACCCCCAGTATTCAGGCGACCTTCACCCAGGGCGCCCAGACCTTCAACGCGACCTATCAAACTGCCTACGCGCTGGCGGTGTCCTCGAATCCGGCCAATGCCGCCACGGTCAGAACCTCGCCCGCTTCCGCCAACGGCTACTACCCCGCGGGAACGCAAATCACTCTAACGCCGATGGTGAATTCAGGCTACAAGTTCCTGGGCTGGGGAGGCGATCTTTCCGGCGCCGCAACGCCCGGCTTTCTGACCATGAGCGCGCCGCATAGCGTGATCCTCTACACCGCCGCGGTCCCGACCATCGCCCCGGCCGGCATCATGAACGCCGCGGGCCCGACCCCGGACGGATCGGTCTCGCCCGGCTCGATCATTTCCATCTACGGCCAGAACCTTTCCACCACCACCCAGATCGGACCCACCAATCCTCTGGCGCAGGCGATCGGCAACGTGACCGTCACGGTCAACAACATCCTGATGCCGCTGATCTTCGTTTCACCCGGGCAGATCAATGCCCAGGTTCCGGTCGAGCTGGCGCCGGGAACCTATACGGTCACTGTCCAGCAAGTCGGTCAGCCGCCGGTCGCCGGATCCTTCATTGTCAACCGCAATGCTCCCGGCATCTTCGTCATACCCAATGAGCAGAATCTCCCGATGGGCGCGGCTCTGCATCAGGACGGCACACTGATCACCATGAGCAGCCCCGCGCGCCGCAACGAAATCGTCAGCTTCTACGGCACTGGCTTCGGTCCGCTGAATCAGGCCGTGGTCGACGGTTTCCCCGCGCCGCTCACTCCGCTCGACCCGGTGGCCGATAACGTCAGCCTGAGCGCCGGAGGAGTCACCGTCCCGGCTGCCTGGACCGGCGCGGCGCCGACTCTGGTCGGCACCGACATCGTCCAGATGCAGATCGTCGACTCGATTCCATCCTCGACCACCATCAATGTTGTGGTCAACGTCAACGGCGTACCCAGCGCGATCGTCCAGCTCCCGGTGGAATAGACGGCAAGGGGCCGATAGCAGCTCAATCCCGTCTCGCGCCGAACATTGAGAGGAGATGGTGCCGGGCAATGCTTTCGTGCTTTATCGTCCGCTAAACATAACGTCTTAAGTAAATGCGCATAGTCGGCGCAAGGTGTCATTCGGTTTGGTCCACTCAGCGAACTGGTCCTCGACGGCTGAGACCACACCTTCCAGGAAGCCGAAGTAGCGGTTGTGGAGACACAGTCGGCGCGTAAGTTTCCAGACCCGTTCGATGGGATTCAAGTCGGGACTGTAAGGCGGCAGGAAGTCCAGGCCGAACTGGGGAGCCTGGTGATCCCGCCAGTCCTGGTGGAGTTTGGAGCGATGGTACTGTGCGTTGTCGCTGATCGCCAGGACGCGTCGGCCGGTAGCGACGCTGACTTCGCGGAACACTTTCAGGAACTCCCAGAAGGTTTCGCCATTGAATCTTGCGGTTTCGCGCCGAAACAGAAACTTGCCGTCTCGCAGACGCACAGCGGCGAAGTAGCCGACACTCTTGCGGGTCGGATGATGGTACACGACGGGGTCTTTCAGTTCTGGTGGAATCCACATGCGGCAGCGCGATCCCCGAGCCACCTCCGGGCAGGTCATGCCCTGCGCTACCAATAGGACACTGTGCAGCCGGTGGTCATACCGCGACTCCTCGGACCGCTGAATTTCCTGCTGTAAGCCCAGCACCGAAGTGGCATCGGATATCATGAGTGGTCTCATGACCCCAGGAGACCACGTTCCGGCTCTATGCGCAACTACTTATGACGCTATGTTTAGTTGGTGAAGACATCTTCCACGAGCCCGATCGCGTTGCGAACATCCGTTTCGACCAGACGCCAGCCGCCGTCATAATCGGCTCTCTCGCGGTCCTTCTGGAGTTGCTC
>CAWISY010000093.1:0-69781 GCA_963838455.1 Bryobacterales bacterium | reverse complement strand
GGCGGTTTCGAGCCATTGATCCAGCAACTGCAGAGTGCGCTGGTCGGTGAGCAGTTTTTCCAGATTGGCCCGGCTCGCGTCAAACGAAGCCGGCGGTTCCTTATGCGAGGCGCGCCATTCCGCCACGAATTTATCATACGCCGCGTGCAGATCCTGATCCGAAATCTGCACCTCCGGGCGAAACGCAGGTCGGCGAAGCGTAGAGCGCGGAGCCCGGCCAGCAGATGATTCTCCACATCCTGCTCGGTTACGTTATATTTCTTGAGCGCGGCCTGGTACGCAGCGTCGTTGGGATACTGCGCCTTCGCCTGCTGCAGCATGGAGGAACGTCCTGCGGAGTGGACAGCGGCAGGTGGCCGTCCTCCGCGTCCATGTCCATCAACGCCTGATCCACCAGATCTTTCGCGGCTGTGCGCTTGGCGGCGCCGCTCAGATCCGCGGGCTTGTCGTCGAGGAATGCGGCCACGCGCAGAAAGCGGACCACGTCGCTTTCGGTAATCACCTGCTTGTCGACGGTGACCGCGATCCGGTCCAAAACTTGCGCTGGGGGCGACGGCGCCACCTGAGCCTGAGCCCGCACCCCCAGCGGCAGCAGCAGCAGTGGAACCAGCACAATGGCGAGCGCGCCTAATCTTTGAGGCCCGCAAAACGGCCAAACCAGCTCGCGGTCCAGCCGAGCTGCCGTTCGGTGGACCGCATCCGCGCCTTTGCGGATTTTTTGAGGCCCGCAAAACGGCCAAACCAGGTCGCGGTCCAGCCGAGCTGCCGCTCGGTGGACCGCATCCGCGCCTTTGCGGGCCAAGAGCCGCATCAGAACGTCTGCCCCAGAGCGAAGTGAAACTGAAAGACGCTGATGCGCTGGTTCACCGCATTTTCCTGCCCGGAGAGCAATTGTTCGAGCGTGCCGGAATATCCATAGAAGCGCGGCGAATCCGGACTCAGGCTGAAATCCAGACGGATGGGACCCACCGGAGTACGATAACGGATCCCAAAACCGAAGGAGTTTACCGCGTAGCCGAAGTCCTGGATGTTGCGCTGGCGGAAACGGAAGCTAATGTCCTGCACGGTGTCATAGACGTTGCCGATATCGTGAAACAGAACGCCTCCGACGTCGTTGCCGATGAGGGGAAACCGCAGCTCGGTCGAGTGAAACACGAACGCGTCGCCCCCCAGCGGGAATCCGGTATCGGGATCGCGCGGTCCGGCCTGATTGTCCGGGAAAGCGCGGTCAGTGGAGGGACCGCCGGAGTAAAAGCGCTCCGCCAGAGGGATGTATTGAGGCGAGCCGCTGATCACGCCGAACTGGTTGGTCTGCGCCAGCACCACGTCGCGGCTGAGCGGGTAGTAGCTGGCGTTGTGCAGCACCACGCGCGTATAGCCTGTCGCCGAGCCGAACGCGCTCCAGGCTTCGCCCACGTCGATAGAGTTGAAGTAGCCGCGATGGGAATCGGCGGGGTCGTCGCGGCGGTCCTGCACGAAGGACACCGAAACCAGTCCCGCACGATCCGGCCGGGCGAGGATCGGAATCAGCAGGGGCGAAATTTTGAGTGTATCTTGCGGGACGGTCACGCGGCGCACCGTATAGCGGTATTGCACCGTGTACACGCGCGAGATTTTTTGCGCCAATTGCACGGAACCCTCCAGCCGGTGCGCGACGAACGTGCGGATGTCTTTGGAATCGTCGAAGAGGCCGGAAAAGGTCAACGCCAGATTTTCGTGGCCGTAAAGCTGCGGCGCCTGGTACGTCAGGCCGACCCGCTGCTCCAGCGTCGAGACCAGCGTTTGCAGGCTCACCGTGTGTCCCAGGCCCAGGAAGTTCAAGCGGCTGACGCCGGCCGAGATGCGCGGGCTGAAGGCGGTGGTGCCGGCGGGCGCGTCAAAGGTGGTCACACCTCCACCGATCCGCGCCAGCTCCGCGCCGAAGCCCATGTTGAAGGAGTATTTGCTGGCCTCGTCCAGAAGGAACAGCACGTTCTTGGCGTCCTCGTCGCCGTCCGGATTCTGCAACGCGGTCTGAACCTTGGAGAAGATGCCCAGATCGTAGAGCTTCTGCTGGCTTTCGCCGATGCGGTCCTGGGAGACCGGGGTATCGGGCGAGAGTTGAATCCGCTTGGCCACCAGGCCGGGCTTGGTGTAGCGCAGGCCGCGCACGAAAATATTGCGCACGAACACCTGTTTGCCGGGCCGCACCACGAAGTGCAGATCCACCTGGGTGGCCAGCGCCCCGGGCGTCCCGGTCCAGTCGAAGGCCGCGTCGGGATAGCCGTTGTTGTAGTAGTAGTTGAGGATCGTATCGCGGTCCGCGGCGATGTTGGCTTCGCTGTAGGGCTGGCCTGGAATGGAGCGCAGAATCGAGCGGAAGTAGCTGTCTTCTTCGATGCGCACCCCCTCGATCTGGAGACTGTGCACCAGCCACTGCGGTCCTTCCCGGATCTCCAGAATCACGCCGAGATTTCCGTGCCTGCCGTTGTAGTCGTCGTTTTGGGTGGGCGTCACCGTGGCATCGCGGAATCCGTTGGTGCGATATAGATCAGCAATGGAGTTGGCGTCGCGCTGCAAGAGCTGCGGCGAGAAGCGCCCATAGTGCCAGCGTACGAAACTGGCCGGAGTCATCAACAGCCGGTCGCGCAGAGTCGGGTCGTCGAAATAGCGGTTGCCGTTGATCTCGACACTCACCAGCTTGCTGCGCGGCCCGCGCGAGATGCTGTAGTTGATCACCGACCGGTTCGGCTCCGGCTGAAGCTGCTGGTAGTTGACGCGGGCTTCGAGATAACCCTGGGATTGCAGGTATTCGAGCAGGTTGCCCTGGCCCTCCACCAGCAGGCCGCGGTCGACGGTGCGTTCTTCATAGATCGGAATCAACTGCCTGAGGCGCCCGTTCGAGACTTTGTCGCCGGTGACGTTGACTTCGAGCGCGGGCCCGCTATCGATGCGCAGGGTGGGCGTCACCAGGTTGGTTTCGCGGTCGTATCGCAGGGAGTCAAGAGTCACGTGCGCCGCCAGATGGTTGCCCTTCTGCACTCGCGCCTCCACCTTGCTGATGCCGCTCTGCAGGCGCTGCTCGGTGAACTCCCTCCATCCGGGCAGAATCAGGAACGGGACGTCGAGGAGTCTGCGGCGCCATCCCGTGATCCTCCCGATCGAATCGGGAGGCAGCGCCAGCGTTCCGGTGAGATTGACTCCGTTGAAGCGGGCGCGGTTGCCGGGTTGAATCTGGATGTACAGGCCGGTTTCTTCGGTTCCGGGAGTCAGATCCACGTGATAGGAGACCTGGGCCTGGTACAGCCCGTTGGCGTGCAGCCGCTCCAGCATGTTCTGGACGGCCGGCTCCATCTGATCCTGGTCGAACAAGCGGCCCAGCTCGAGCTTGGAGGCCGTGCGCAACTGCTCCAGGCTGGGAGGATCGCTGGCGCCGTCGATGAAGGCGCCGCTGATGAAGTAGTTGAAAGTGGTGACTACGCGCAACTCGACGCCGTCTCCGGATAGCTGCGCTTCAATCGAGATATCGTGATAACGCCCGGTCCGGTACAACGAATCGATGGCCGTGCGCACGTCGGCCAGCAGCAGCGGCGTGCCGATGCGCAAGCCCAGGCGCCGGTCGAACTCGCCTTGTTCCAGCGGCTGTTGCGGAGGGTCGCGCTCGATGGCGACGATAGTCAGGCCTTCCCACTGCTCGGGTCCAGAGTGTTCCGGTCCGGAGTCAGCGGTGTCCTGCGCCAGAGCGGCGATCGAGCACAGCATCATCGAGCACAGCATCATCGAGCACAGCATCAGCGGCAAGGCCACGAAACGCACGTGTTTCAATGATATCGCTCAATGATAACGTTCAATGATAACGCGGCATTTTCCCGCTGCTACCATCAAGTCATATATGACGTACGGAACCTATGACGCACGGCACTGAATCGCGTTACTCCCGCCAATCCCGGTTTGCGGCGCTGGGTCCGCAAGGCCAGCAGCGGATTGAGCGGGCTCGCGTGGCGATCGTGGGTTTGGGCGCGCTCGGGTCGGTGCAGGCGGACCTGCTGGCGCGCGCCGGAGCGGGGTCTCTGCGCCTGATCGATCGCGACTTTGTCGAGCTGTCCAACCTGCAGCGCCAGACTCTTTACGAGGAATCGGACGCGGCCGAGGCCCTCCCCAAGGCCGTCGCGGCGGCGCGAAGATTGGCGCGGGTCAATTCCGGGATCGAGCTCGAACCGGTGGTGGGAGATCTTTCCCCGGCCAATATCGAGGAGTTGCTCGAAGGCGTGCATCTGATCCTGGATGCGACCGACAATTTCGAGACCCGCTACCTGATCAACGATTTCGCGGTGCGCGAGGGCCTTCCCTGGATTTACGGCGCGGCGGTGGGCAGCTACGGAATCAAGCTGGCGATCGTCCCGGGGACCACCGCGTGCTTCCGCTGCGTCTACCCCGAGCCTCCGCGCGGAGCGCAGCCAACATGCGAAACCGAGGGCGTGCTGGGTCCGGTCACCTCTGCGATCGCGTCGCTGCAAGCGGCCGATGCGCTGAAGATCCTGGCTGCGGGCGGCGATGCCGTGTCTGGACGCATGACCACCATCGATGTCTGGAGCGGCGCGATTCGCCAGACCGCGGCTCCGGCTCGCGATCCGGATTGCCCCTGCTGCGCCCGCCGCGAATTTCCTTATCTCGACGGCAAGCATCGCGCGCCCATCAGCCTGTGCGGCCGCAATGCCGTGCAGATTCACGAGCGGTCGAGGCCGGTGAATCTGGCCGAGCTCGCCACACGCCTTCGCGATCTTACGCAAGTGCGCGTGAATGAATTCGCTCTGCGCGCCGCGCTCGATCCGTATGAGCTGACCGTGTTCCCCGACGGCCGCGCCATCATTAAGGGGACAACCGACCCGGGGGTCGCGCGCAGCGTCTACGCGCGGTACGTGGGGGTGTGACAGGCTCGCGCAACCGCTCCCTATGGTCGCGGCTCTGTAACGCCAGCAAGCGGTTCTTGCCCTTCTTCGCGAGTCAATTCCCCGCGCAAGCAATCGGAGATATGCAGGGGTTGCTTTTGGTACCCGATCCTCTATGCAGTGATGACGAGGTACAAAATCGGTTTCCTGCTGCTGGCCGCCGCGCCGGTCTTTGCGCAAGCGCTCCCGGCCTTCTTCATTCCCAACGCCGGCCAGGCGGACTCCAGGATCCGCTATATGGTCCACACGCCTGGCTTAAACGCCGGATTCACGGCCAGCTCCGCCGTGTTCCAGCTCGACCGCATGAGCCTCCGCGTGGAATTCGTGGGGGCCAATCTGGAGGGCACCATCGAGGGCCAGGACCGGCTCGGCGCCAACGCCAACTTCTTGATTGGCAATCAGCCGCAGAATTGGAAAACGAACCTTCCCACGTACCAGAAAATCCTGTATCGAAACCTATACCCGGGAATCGACATGACCTACGGCGGCATAGGTCACCGCATCAAATCAGAGTTCCTGGTCGCGCCCGGCGCGGACCCCAGCCAGATTCGCCTGGCGTATTCCGGAGCGGAGCGAATCTCGATCGAACCCAATGGCGACCTGCTGATCCGCGGCGAGCATACTGGGACTCGCGAACAGGCCGAAACTGGCGAAGAGGCCGAAGCTCGCGAAGAGGCGCCGGTTGTTTTTCAGAACCGCGCGCGGATTCCCGCACGCTACATCCTGCTGGATGCGCACACCATCGGCTTCGAGCTGGGCGACTACAACTCGTCCCAGCCGTTGCTGATTGACCCGACTCTGACCTACGCGACCTATCTGGGCGGCACGGGCATGAGCGCGGTCACCGGGTTGGCCGTCGACTCCTCCGGCGATCTTTACGCCACGGGTTGGACCGAATCGCTCAACTTCCAGATCGCCGGTCCCATTCAGGCGTCGAACGGCGGCGGAGTGGATGCCTTCGTGGTCAAGCTCAACCCCTCCGGGACCTCGCTCCTTTATGCCACCTACATCGGCGGCAGCGCAACCGACAAAGGGATGGGCATCGCGATCGACAGCTCGGGCGAGGCCTACGTCGCCGGCTCGACCTCGTCCGCGAATTTCCCTCTGGTCTCGGCCGCGGACTCCCAGCTCAGAGGAGGACAGGATGCGTTCGCACTCAAGATCAACTCGCTCGGCAATCTGCTGGTGTACAGCACTTACCTGGGCGGCAGCGGCGCCGACTACGGTTACGCTATTGCGGTCGACTCTGCGGGTGGCTCTTACATCGCCGGCGACACCACGTCGGCAAACTTTCCGGTCTCTTCGGGCGCAAAGCAAACGACGTTCGGGGGCACCCAGAACGTCTTCGTGACGAAGCTCAGCACGGCCGGCGCGATTGTTTACGGCACCTACCTGGGCGGGTCGGGAATCGACCATGCAGGAGGCATCGCGGTTGATTCCAGCAACAACGCGTACGTCGCGGGAGGAACCACCTCGACCAATTTCCCCACCCAGGGCGCCATCCAATCCGCCAACGGCGGATATCAGGATGCGTTCCTGACCAAGATCAATGCGGCCGGTTCGCAGTTCCTGTACAGCACGTATCTGGGCGGCAATGGCGGAGGATCAGGTATGCCGGAGGAGGCGACCGGAGTCGCCGTGGATTCCAGCGGCAACGCCTACATTACCGGCACCACCAATTCCACCAATTTCCCGGTGACAACAGGAGCGTTTCAAACCGTGCTAGCCGCCGAGGAAGACGGGTTTGCCGCCAAGGTGAACGCGGCCGGGAACGCGCTGGCTTATTCCTCTCTGCTGGGCGGCAGCGCTTCAAATTTCGCAACCGGCATCGCTGTGGGAGCGGGCGGCATCGCGTATGTGGCGGGCTACACCTCCTCGGCGGATTTTCCCATCGTCAACGCCACGCAGCCCGGGTTCGGCGGGATGTACGACGCCTTCGTGTCGGTGTTCAACTCCACCGGCACTTCGCTCAGCTTCTCCACTTATTTCGGGGGCAGCGGCTCGGATTCGGCCAATGCGATTGCCGTCGATTCCAGCGGCAATATGTACCTGGGCGGACAGACCAACTCCGCGAACCTGAGCACCGTGAATGCGGTTCAACCCTCGAACTCCGGCAACCCCATCGGCTGGCTGGCCCGTCTGGGAGTGACGAGTGTCGTTCCGCCGCAGCTTCCCCAGGTCGTCGGAGTCACGCCCACTTCGGGTTCCGGGAATTCGGCTACGTTCACGGCCCAATTCTCGGATGCTGCCGGAATCCCGGCCCTGGCCACCACCACCGTGCTGGTGAACACGACCGCTTCCTCCAACTACGGCTGCCAGGTTTCCTACTCGATCGCGACCAACCAGTTCGCGCTGGCCAATGACGTCTCCAGCTCCGGCTCCTCGCTGGTGAATCCGGGCGGAGGCAACGGGCAGAACGGTCAATGCACGCTGAACGGCTCCGGCAGTTACATTGCCAAGTCGGGCAACACCCTCACCATGGTTATTTCGCTCACCTTCCAGCCCGGATTCACGGGCAAGGATACGGTATATCTCAGCGCCATCGACACCAGCGGCAACAACACCGGGCAGGTAGCCAGCGCAACCTGGACCGCGACGGTTCCTGCGCCGCAGCCCACGGCCAGCTCGGTTTCACCCAACAGCGGCCTGGGGTCCAGCCAGACCTTCACTTTCGTGTTCTCCGATACCCAGAATGCCAACAACATCACCGGCATGGGGATGGTGGTCAACAGCTCGCTCAGCTTCACCCAGGCCTGCTACATCATTGTCGACACCAACGCCGGAACCGTCGCCCTGGCCTTCGATAACGGTACCGGTTCCAACAGCAAGCCGATCAGCTCCACCGCCACGCTCTCCAACAGCCAGTGCACCATCGGAGCCACCACGCTCACGGTCTCCGGCCTATCCCAGATTCTGACCGTGGCCATCACGTTTAGCGGCGCATTCAGTGGCGCCAAGAACATTTATATGTACGGGTCGGAAAACGGGGTTTACACCACTGGCTGGGTGCAGATGGGCACTTACACCGTCGCGGCCGGAGGAGTTCCGATGGCACTCAACGTAGCGCCGGCCTCGGGATCGGGCCCGGCCAACCGCTTCAGCTTCACGGTCGCAGACGACGGAGGATCCAGCTTCATCACCGGACTCACCGGTTTGATCAATACCTCGGTCAGCACCACCCAGGCCTGTTACATCGTATACGACCGCACAGCTAACACCATTTCGCTGGCCTATGATAATCCCTCGAACGGCGCTTCCCCGGTCACGCCCGGAGGCACGCAGGTGGTCTCCAACAGTCAGTGCACGCTCAAAGCGGCGGATTCCACGGTGACCATCGGCACCACCACCGTGGTGGTGACTGTGGATCTCACCTTCAACGCGAATTACTACGGCGCTAAGAACATCTACCTGGATGCGATCGAGCCGGGGTTCACCTCGGGCTGGGCCGACGTCGGGACCTGGACGGTCACCGGAGGCGCGCCGGTGGCCAATTCGGTGAGCCCGGCGTCCGGATCGGGGTCGTCGCAAGCCTTTACGTTCACCGTCTCGGATTCCATGAATTCCGCCAATATCTCCGGGATGTCGATGCTGTTCACCAGCGGCGCACCCACCGGTCTGGCCAACGCGTGTTACCTGACCTACAACGTGGCTGCGGGGACGATCAGTCTCTATAACAACGCGGGCACGGCGTCGAGTTCCAAGCCGATCGGGAGCTCGGCGACGCTCTCCAACAGCCAATGCGCGGTCGGATATACGCTCGGGTATCCTTCCGGCAACTCGGTCATCTTCGAGATCGACCTGGTTTTTTCGGGCACGTTCACCAGCCCGCAGAACGTGTATCTCGACGCGCTGGAACCGTCCGCCAGCTCGGGCTGGGTTTCGGTGGGGGCTTGGACCCCGTAGAAGCCGACCCCGTAAAGCCTCTCCCCCTCACTCCCATCGTCAGACGAGGGGGCTTGACAAAGCCGTCAAGCTCCCTCATACTTTCTCCATCGATAGACGATGGGAACCAACAACCAGGAACTCCTACCAGGAACGCTCGACCTGCTGATCCTTAAATCGCTCGAGCGCGGACGCACGCACGGCTACGGGATCGCCCAGCATCTGAAGTCGGTATCGGACGATGTGCTGCAGGTCGGGGAAAGCTCGCTGTATCCGGCTCTGCAGCGGGTGCTGCTCAATGGCTGGGTCAAGGCTGAATGGGGCGCCTCGGAGAACAACCGCCGTGCGCGCTATTACACCCTGACCGCTTCCGGGCGCCGCCAATTGGAGCGGGAGCGAGCGGGATTCGAGCGCATGGTGGGCGCGATCCGGAAGGCTCTGGCATGAGGCTGTTGCGGCGCGTTTGCTATATTCTGCAACAGCGCAAGATCGAGGCCGAGCTGGCCGAAGAGATCAAGCTGCATCGTGAAATGAGCGGCGGACCCTCGGCGATGGGCAACATCACGCGCGCCCGCGAGGATGCCCGCGCGGTGTGGATCTGGCCGTGGCTCGAAAGCCTGTGGCAGGATCTGACCTACGCGGTCCGCAATCTGCGCCGGTCGCCGGGGTTCACGCTAGTGGCGCTGCTCACCCTCGGCACGGCGATCGGACTCAACACCAGTTTCTTCACCGTGTTCAACGCGGTCGCCTTCCGACCCTGGCCGGTGCAGGACCCAGCGCGCGTGGTCAAGATTTACGCCGTGAGCCCGCGACAGTTGGCTGGCGGACTGAATGTTGCTGAGGCGCGCTATCTGGCCGAACATTCGCGAGCTTTCTCCGGCATCGCCGTAGTTCGCGAGGACACGGTGCGCTTTGGCTTCGAAGCTTTCGGAGCTCAGTCGCACGCAGCCCTGGTGACTGCGGATCATTTTCGAGTGCTCGGCGTGGAGATGCGCCTGGGACGAGGGTTCCTGCCCACAGAAGATCGCGTTGACTCACCCGAAGCCGTCGCGATTCTCAGCTACCCCTATTGGCGCGATCATTTCGGCTCGGACCCGGCCATTGTGGGAAAGCGGGTGACATTGAATGATTCTCCCTTCACGGTCGTCGGAGTGACGCCGGAGAGCTTCACCGGCACGTCAGACGGAGGCGGAAGGGAGGACGTTTATTTGCCGCTTCCCGCTCTCCTGCTGCTGCACCCCACGGAGTCCTGGCCGCATGACGTGCTGACTGGGGCCGATCTGTGCTGTGTACAGGCTCTGGGCCGGCTGGCTCCTGGAAGCTCGCGCGCGCAGGCCGTCGCGGAGCTGGAGGTTCTGGATCGGCAGGCCCGTCCCCGACCGCCGGACCGCAACATCAAATTTGTGCTGGCGAGTTCGATCATGATGGATAACCCCGGCATGACCGGTCAGGTTACGGCGGTGTTCGCTTTGATGTTTGCCGGCGTGACGATGGTGGTGCTGCTGGCTTGCGCCAACGTCGGAAATCTGCTGATCGCTCGCGCGGGCGCGCGGCAGAAGGAGATCGAGATTCGCCGCGCCATCGGCGCAGGCCGCGCGCGCATCGTCCGGCAATTGATGACCGAAAGCCTCCTTCTGGCTCTGGGCTCCGCGGCGCTGGGACTCCTCATCGCGTACCGGCTGCCGTCATTCGTCATCGCAAGATTTGGCGAAATCCCTCCCTTGCGATTCACACCCGATGGAAGAGTCCTAGCCTACGCCGTCGCGCTCGCGGCATTCGCGTGCATCAGCTTCGGCCTGGCCCCGGCAGTACACGGAACGCGCCCGGCTGTGCGTTCGCGGCTCCCGCTGCGAAACGTGCTTCTCGCCGCGCAGGTGGTCCTGAGCGTCATTCTGCTTACCGGAGCCGAACTCGCGCTGCAGGGAGTCGGACATCTGCGGGGCAACAATCCCGGTTTCCAGATTGCGGGCGTCTCCGTCGTATCGTTCGAGTTTCCAGCGCGCACCTCTGACGCCGATCACATGCGGGATTTTTACCGGGAGTTTAAGAATGCGCTTCCCACACGCGACTCCCTGGCGGTAACCGCCCGCGAACCGCTTACGGGCGGCCACTGGTCTGCCGATTTCCAGCCGGCCGGCCAGGCCCCCGGCAGCTTTCGAGGCATCGAATATCAAGAGGTGACGGGCGGCTATTTTGATACGTTGCGCATACCCTTGATCGCCGGCCGTAACTTCGATGCTGGGGACGAAAAAAGAAACGTGATGCTGGTGAACGAATCCCTGGCTCGGCTGTATTGGCACGATCAGATTCCGGTCGGCAGAACAGTGCGCTCGCGCAAGGCCACCTGGGAAATCGTAGGCGTGGTGAAAGATGCGTACACATCCGATCTGGACCACATCGAGCCGACGGCTTATGTTCCCTTCCTCGCCACCTCCGCGCCGAAGATCCTGGCTTCGCCCACCGACGCCCAGGTAGCCGCCACCATCGCCCGGCGGATCGAGCCCGGCGTACTCACGCAAACGCTGCCGCTTCAGGACAGCGTCGATCGCTGGTTTGCGGCGGCGCGAGTTGGCGCAGAGATCGCCGGCGCGCTAGGCATGTTCGCGTTGATTCTGGCCACGGTGGGAATGTCGGGTGTTTTCGCGTTCGCAGTCCAGCAGCGGACCAAGGAAATCGGGATTCGGATGGCGCTGGGGGCCCGGCCGGCGCAGGTGGTGCGGCTGGTGCTGGAGGGCAGTTCGCGCGCAATCGCCGCCGGGGTCGGCATCGGCATCCCCTGCGCTTTCCTAGGCGCAAGGTTCATGCGGAATCTGATGTATGGCGTCAGCCCTCTAGACCCGATCGCCTACGTAGCCGTCGCCGCCATCCTCGCGATGGCCGGCCTTGCAGCCAGCTATGTTCCGGCGCGCCGGGCCGCCCGCGTGGATCCTTTGAAAGCGCTCCGCCATGAATAACGCGCCACGTTACCATGAGGCATGTCCGTCTATGACGATCGCAAGCAAGCGCTGGAAGAGCACGAGTTCCGCATGGGTCTGGAGCGAGGGCGGCTGGCGGTCACGCTGGATCTGCTGACCGACGCTCTGGTGCTGGTGGGGCAGCACGGCGTGTATTGCCAGAGCGCGCGGCAGCCGGGCAAGCCGGCTATGGACATCCAGCTCATCAGCAAGTGCCTGACGGACGCCAAAGAACTGGTTTCGAGCGTCATGACGGAGCTGAAAAACTCAAAGGCCCTGTAGGCCTCAGAGGCCTTGGAGAAAAGGATTGCGCTCCTTTTCGCGCCCGATGGTGGTGTTGGGCCCGTGCCCGGGAACCACCACGGCAGTCTCAGGCAGAGTCAGCAGCTTGGTGTGAATGGAGCTCAGGATCTGGCGCGTATTGCCGCCCGGCAGATCCGTGCGCCCGATGCTGTCGCGAAACAGCGTGTCTCCAGCGATCAATTTATTCTCGGACGGGATCCACAGAGAGATGCTGCCCTGGGTGTGGCCGGGGGTGTGGAGCACCTGCAATCCGGTCTCGCCCAGAAGCAGTACATCGCCATCGCGCGCGGGCGCATCAATATCGGTGCGGGCGGGCGGCCGGACGCCCAGCCACTCGGCTTGCGTGTCCAGATGATCGTACAGCTCCTGATCCTGGGAGTTCATGTAGACCGGAGCTCCGGTGGCGGCTTTCAGCTTGGCCGCGCCGCCGATGTGATCGATGTGAGCGTGAGTAATGATGATCGATTTGAGAGCGAGTCCGTGGCGGGCCAGGATCGCCAGAATGTCCTCAATCTGATCGCCGGGGTCGACCACGATGGCGTCGCGCGAGTTCTCATCGCCGAAAATCGAGCAGTTGCACCGCAGCATTCCCACCGGCAAAATCTCATGGATCATTTCATCCTGAATTGTAGCCCGCAAAGGAGCGGTGACGGTCCGGCGGACGGAGGCCGAGCGGACCGGAACCTGGTTTGGCCCGTTTTGCGGGCTTCAGATTCGTTCCGAGAATTGTATCGTCCAGAGGGGACCGTATACTTGGAACATGAGTGCAACTCTTCCCCCGGCCTATGCGGGAATCGGTGCAATCCTTGCGTTCCGGCGTAACAATTCTGTGAGCAGCCGCAGGCGCGCGGGCAACTATTGTATGTGGCCTGGAACCAAAGTGCTGCTGGAACGGTGCGGGTGTTGACGATGGATGGCGCGTTGACGGAAGGCTATCGCGCGCTGCGCGAGAGCGCGGCGTGGATCGATTTGTCGGGCCGCGGCCGGTTGAAGATCACGGGTGAGGATCGGGCGCGGCTGCTGCACGCCATGACCACCAATCAGGTGCAAAAGCTCGCGCCAGGACAGGGCTGTTATGTTTTTTTCCTCAACGCCCAAGGACGGATTCTGGGGGATGCGAACCTGTTCTGTTTCGCCGGCCACCTTCTGCTGGACACAGAGCCGGAAACGCGCGTCAAGCTGGCGGAGCATCTGGATCGCTACATCATCGCCGACGACGTCACGGTTGAGGACGTGACGGAGTCGACCGTCTGCCTGGGGATCGAGGGACCGCGAGCCACAGAGGTTTTGGCAGCAGGCGCCGCGATTACCGGCGTCGAACTCCCTTCGGAGCCTTACGCGTGGACGGAGTGGGGCTCGCGGATCATCGCGGGAGTCAACACAACCGGCGCCGCCGTGAATACGGGCGGGGGCTTCGCCATTTTCGCCCCGGCTGCGGAAAAATCCAACCTGATGCAAACCCTTTCGCACATTCCCGCGGCCACCGCGGACGAGGCCCGCACCGTACGCATCGAACATGGCCGTCCGCGCTACGGCGAGGAGATCACGGAGCGCTACCTGGTTCAGGAAACGGCGCAGATGCAGGCCATCAATTTCACCAAAGGCTGTTACCTGGGCCAGGAGATCGTGGAGCGCGTGCGCAGCCGCGCGCAGATCCACCGCGTTCTGTCCCGCCTGGAAATCGACACCGCGGAAGTCCCCGCTGCTGGAACCAAGCTTAAGGCGGGGGAGGCCGATGCCGCGGAGATCGCCAGCGCGGTCTATTCACCAGCGCTTGGCAAGGTGGTCGCGATGGCTTACGCACGCGTCCCGCACAACGAACCAGGCGCTGAGATGAACTGGAACGGCGTCCCCGCGCGGGTTGTCGTCATTGGTTAACAGCGCGGGCTAACGGCGCGAAGTCTTAGGCAACTCCGCCTCCACCGGGAACACAAACTCCTCGGCGGCTTCGTTCACCACAAACTTGCCTGCACCCAGAGGTTTTCCTCCGCCCGCGTAAAACACCGCCCCATCGGTGGACTGCCCGGGAGCCAGTTTCGCCGGCGCCAGCACGATCGCCGATGCCGCGGCCGCAGCCTTGAGCTTGGTCGACCCGGACGCCGATAGCGCATCCTGCCGGCGCGACTCGTAACCGTTGGTCGAATGCATGTGGACGTTGCCGAAGAGCGCCGCCTCGTACGCCACCACCATCCTGGTGGTGTCGGTGCGACTGGCCTTGCGCATCATGGTCTTCACGACGTCGTCCGCCGACAGGGCAGGCACCATCGAGCCGTCCTCGCGCTGAAACCTGAAATCTTCGGATTTCACTGCCCACGCGACCGGTGAGCCATTGGTGATCGTGACCTGGTAAATGGTCCAATCGTGAATTTTGGTCGGCAGAGGCGCCACCATGATGGTGACCCCGCCCCGCGTTTCCGCCTGATACCGCAGGCCGTTCTGTTCGAACGAGAGCACCTGCGCCTGAGCCGCGCAAGCTGCCAGCACCGCACCCAGGCTCGCGGCAGGAAAGAAACGCGCCCGCAGCATCATACAAATCCATCATAGACCGCAGCGAGTATGCTCAGCGGCCGGCGCCAGGAAAAGACGAGAAAAAGACTCCGGGAAAATCGAGGCGGCTCTACTTGCCGCTCGTCATGAACGTGACGGGGCGGCGAGACGCGATCCACCACCGGCACGCTGCCCGGGCGAGGACTGCTCGATTCCCGCGCGATGGCGGTCCAATTCACGCGGCAAGCAGGATGCCGGCGGCGGACTTATACCGCCCAGAACTCCTGGAGCGCAGACTCGATCCGTTCAGAGGCGTGGCCGTCTCCATACGGATTGTGAATCCGCGACATGCGCGCGCACTCCTCGGGGTGGTCCAGCAAAGCCGTGGCTGCGGCGACGATGCGGCCGGTATCGGTGCCCACCAGCTTCACGGTTCCGGCTGCAACCGCTTCAGGACGCTCGGTTTTCTCACGCAGCACCAGGATCGGCTTCCCCAGCGAGGGTCCTTCCTCCTGAACTCCCCCGGAATCGGTCAGCACCAGATACGCCCGCCGCATCAGGTCCACAAATTCAATATATTCCAGAGGTTCCAGTAGAGTGATGGCCGCATGCCCACGCAGATGCCGGTTCACCGGCTCCTGAACCTGGGGATTGGGGTGGACCGGATACACCACCTGCACATCGCCCCGGCCGGCAAGGGCCGCCAGAGCCTGACAAATTCGCTCGAATCCAGGGCCGAAACTCTCGCGGCGGTGCGCGGTCACCAGGACCAGGCGTTTTCCAGGCTGGAGGAAGGAAACCGGGGGACTGTCGATGTCGCCTCCGCTGCCTTTGAGCTCGCCGCTGGCGAGGCGATCGCGAATATCCAGAACGGCGTCGATTCCGGTATTGCCGGTCACCCAGACGTTCCGCGTAATCCCCTCCGCCGCGAGGTTATCCGCCGCTCCCTGGGTCGCCGCAAAGTGGAGGGTCGCCAGGCGCGAGGCCAGAACCCGATTCGCCTCCTCCGGGAACGGCTGGCGGAGATCTCCGGTGCGCAAGCCGGCTTCGACGTGGGCCACGGGGACTCCGCTATAAAACCCAGCCAGCGCGCCGCAGAAAGTGGTGGTGGTGTCCCCTTGCACTACCAGCAGGTCCGGGTGCGAGGCCGCGATCACCGGCTCCAGGGCTCCGAGAATGCGCGCCGCGGATTGCATCAAGGTCTGCCCCGGCCGCATCACGTCGAGATCATAATCCGGGCGGATGGCGAATGCCTCCAGCACCTGGTCCAGCATGCGGCGATGCTGGGCGGTCACGCAAACCTGCACGCGATAGCGCGGCTGCAGACGGCGGATCAGCGGACTCAGCTTGATCGCTTCGGGGCGGGTTCCAAAAACAAAGAGAAGGGTTCGTTCCATGGGCTTGGCGCTCATTGATTTAGTACCAGGGTTCCACAACTGCGGGGTGCGCGGGTTATGCTGTTTCTATATGCGGAGCGAGCTCGCCCGCGCCGCCAGAGTGAATCAATTCCAAGCCGAACACACCCGCCAGCGCGCGCAGTTCTGGGACGATTACGCCGATAGCCCGAAACGCTGGCAGCGGCTCCGCAGCTACTACCAGCGCCGTCTGATCGAAATCTACAAATTCCTGATCCCTCCGGGGATGAAGGTGATCGAGATCGGCTGCGGCCAGGGCGACCTTCTGGCCGCGCTCCAGCCCGCCAAAGGATTCGGCATCGACATTTCCGCGCGCATGATCGAGAAGGCGCGCGCAAGGCATCCCAACCTCACCTTCGAGCTGGCGGACGCGCACACCTTCTCCCCCGGCGACACCTTCGATTTCGTGATCCTGTCCGACGTGGTCAACGATCTATGGGACGTCCAGCAGGTGTTTGAAACGATCGCCGGCTACTGCCGTCCGGAATCGCGAATTATCTTAAATTCGCACAGCCGCTTGTGGGAAGTCCCGCGCCGTGCGGCGGAGGTGTGCGGATTGGTGAAACCGCAACTCACGCAGAACTGGCTGACGGCGCCGGATCTGGCCAATCTGCTCTACCTGGCCGATTTCGAGACCATCCGAATCTCGCATGAGATCATGTGGCCGGTGCGGACTCCGGGAATCGACGCGTTATGCAACCGCTATCTGGTAAAGCTGTGGCCCTTCCGCGAGCTGGGCATCACCAATTTCCTGATCGCGCGGCCCAGCCCCAAACCGCGCCCGGGGCCGGAGCCGGTGGTCAGCGTGGTGGTTCCGGCCCGCAACGAATCCGGCAACATCGCCAATATTCTGGATCGCGTTCCCGAGATGGGCGGAGGGACGGAGCTGATCTTCGTCGAGGGCAACTCTACCGACGACACCTGGCAGCGCATTCAAGAGGAGCTGGCGCGCCGCCAGCGTCCCCGCACTGTGGCGTTTCAGCAATCCGGGAAAGGAAAAGGCGATGCCGTGCGCTTGGGCTTCGGCAAGGCCTCCGGGGAGCTGTTGATGATTCTGGACGCGGACCTGACCGTTCCGCCGGAGGATCTGCCGCGCTTCTATCAGGCATGGAGATCCGGCAAAGCCGAGTTCGTCAACGGCGTCCGCCTGGTTTATCCCATGGAGGAGGGAAGCATGCGCTTCTTCAACCTGGTGGGTAATAAATTCTTCAGCCTGGCCTTCACCTGGCTGTTGGGACAAAGCATCAAGGACACTCTGTGCGGCACCAAGGTGCTCAGCCGGCAGCAGTACGAGACCATCGCCCGGAATCGCGGCTACTTCGGCGGCCTGGATCCGTTCGGCGATTTCGACCTGATTTTCGGCGCGGCCAAGCTCAATTTGAAGATGCTGGACCTGCCCGTGCGCTATCGCCAGCGCACCTATGGCGAGACCAATATCCAGCGCTGGAGCCACGGCGCTCTACTGCTGCGCATGGTCGCGCTGGCCATGCGCCGGATTAAATTCGTATAAGGTTCCTGCGCGGGCTTCGTGCGGTAAAGGCATCGCGCGGTAAACTTGAAGCGGCGCAGACACTATCGGCGAAGGATGCACTTGAAGAGGGCACTTATTTCGGGAATTACCGGCCAGGACGGCTCGTTTCTGGCGGAGCTGCTGTTAGCCAAGGGGTACCAGGTTCACGGGATCGTCCGCCGAGCCTCCACTTTCAACACGGGGCGGCTGGATCAGATCTATCATGACCGGCACGAAGCCGGCGTCCCCCTCTTTTTGCATTACGGCGATGTCGCCGACGGCGCGGGTTTCCGCCGCGTGCTGGATGCGGCGCAGCCGGAGGAAATCTACAATCTGGCCGCGCAGTCGCACGTCCGCGTCAGCTTCGACCAGGCCGAGTACACCGCCGACGTGGTCGCCACCGGAACGCTGCGGATTCTGGAAGCCGTGCGCGATTACGCCGCGCGCGGCAATGCGGTGCGCTTCTACCAGGCGGGCTCTTCGGAGATGTTCGGGGCCGCGCCGCCGCCACAGAATGAGTCCACCGCGTTTTATCCACGCAGTCCCTACGCGGTCAGCAAAGTTGCCGCGCACTGGTACGCCGTGAATTATCGCGAAGCCTACGGGCTGTTCATCGCTAACGGGATTCTGTTCAATCACGAATCGCCGCGCCGCGGAGAAACCTTCGTCACCCGAAAAATCACGCGCGCGCTGGCGCGCATCAAGCTGGGGCTGCAATCGAAGCTGTATCTGGGCAATTTGGACGCCCGCCGCGATTGGGGCTACGCCGGCGATTACGTCGAATCCATGTGGCGCATCCTGCAGCATCCGCACCCGGAGGATTTCGTGATCGCCACGGGCGAGTCGCACTCGGTGCGCGAGTTCCTGGAGCTCGCCGCAGCCTACTGCGGCCTGGACTGGACGCCGCACGTGGAAACCGATCCGCGTTACCTTCGCCCTACCGAGGTGAACGCCCTGTGCGGCGACGCCTCCAAAGCCCGATCGCTGCTGGACTGGACGCCGCGCGTGTCCTTCGAGGCGCTGGTGAAAATGATGGTGGATCACGATCTGGAGCTGGCGCGGCAGGAGCGAACGCTGGCGATGGCCGGCCACAAAGTGTTCCAGGGCGGCCTGGCCCAGCCCTGAACGCGCCTAAGTGACAGCCCGCAAAACGGCCAAGCCAGGAGCCAGGCTCCGGTCCGGCTGAGCTCCCGCTCAGCGGACCGTCCTCGCGCCTTTGCGGGCCGGCTAGCCCCAGAGTTCCCGGCTTGCCAGCGCGGCGCCCTCCGACAAAGCCTTGAGCTTGGCCCAGCAGATTTGCGGATGGACGCGCGCGCCCATCCCGCAGTCGGTGCCCGCGATCACGTTCTCCCGCCCCACTAAACCGGCGTAGAGGATGATGCGGTCGGCCACCAGTTCCGGATGCTCCACCACGTTGGTGGCGTGACTGACCACACCGGGGATCAGAATCTTGCCCTCCGGCAGCTTCACCTGTTTCCACACTTTCCATTCATGCTCATGGCGCGGGTTGGCCGCCTCCACCGAATAGGCTCCGGCCTTCACCTTGAGCATCAGGTCCACCAGGTGCTTGAGCGGCATGTCGTGCACGTGCGGCCCGTGCCAGCTCCCCCAGCAGATGTGATAGCGGATGCGATCCTCGGGCAGTCCCTGAAGTGCGTGATTCATCGCCTCCACGCGCACCTCGGCGAACTTGCGATACTCCTCGATGCTGGGCCGCGGCACGATCATGTCGTAGGTATCGGGCAGGGCCGGATCGTCCAACTGCAAGACGAATCCGGCGTCCACGATGGCTTTATACTCGTGCTTCATCGCGTCGGCCAGCGCGAACAGATAGGCTTCGTCGGTCGGATAGTATTCGTTCGCAAAGAAGTGCTCCAGCCAGCCGGGCGCGAGCACGCACAGGAAGGCTTCCGAAGGATGCACTTCCGGACGATGTAGCTTGGCTGCGTGAAGTGCGTCTCGAAACAGCTCGATGTCCTGGAGCACCTGCTCCTGGCCGATGTAGGCGATCGGCCCGTTGCAAATGGCGCGTTCCAGAGGCTCCGGCATGAAGCCCAGCTCTTTGTAGAAATCCGCGAATTCGACGCGCTCGCCGGAGCCGTGGCCCATCCACCCGGATTCGCCCGGCTTCACCTTCCTGCTACCCAGTCCGCTGAGGCGGCGCCCGTAATAGGCGAGGCCGAAACCCAGCTTGCCCAGCTCGCCGTCGCTGACGATGTCGATGCCCGCCTCAACCTGCTGGCGCACGATCTGGGTCATGGCGCCGCGCACGTATGGCATGATCGCATCGAGATCGGAGGAGCGGCCGGTCATCACCGCCCTGCTCAATTGCCGGAGTTCCGGAGGACCATCCAGGCGTCCGGCGTGGGTGGCGAGAATGCGGTCGCTGCTGCGCTTCATGGCGTGGCGCTCCTTCCGCGGACAGCCACACTATACCAAGCCGGAAATGACGCGGAGCCCGTGGTAGAATTACAGATCTTGACATGAAGGGTATCGTCCTGGCCGGGGGCACCGGCAGCCGCCTGTTTCCGCTCACCAAGATCACCAACAAGCACCTGTTGCCGATCTTCGACAAACCGATGATCTACTTCCCGATCCAGACGCTGGTGGACGCCGGGATCAAGGACATTATGTTAGTGACCGGAGGCCGCAATTCGGGCGATTTTCTGCGCCTGCTGGGCAACGGCAAGGAGTTCGGGCTGAAGCATCTGAACTACACCTACCAGGAGGGCGAAGGCGGAATCGCCGACGCTCTGGCGTTGACCGAGCACTTTGCAGACGGTGAAAAGATTTGCGTGGTTCTGGGCGATAACATCATCGAGGGATCGATCCGCGAAGCCGTGGAAGCCTTCGAGCAGCAGGATAAAGGCGCGCGCATCCTGCTCAAGCAGGTCCCCGACGCGGAGCGCTTCGGCGTCGCCGAGATGCAAGGCGACCGCATCGTGGGCATCGAGGAAAAGCCGGCCAAGCCAAAGTCCCCTTACGCCGTGATCGGCATCTACATGTACGACGGCACGGTCTTCGACAAGGTCCGCACGCTGGTCCCCAGCGGCCGGGGCGAGCTCGAAATCACGGATGTGAACAACGCCTACATCCGCGAAGGGACCATGACGTTTTCTTTCCTGGATGGCTGGTGGACCGACGCCGGAACCTTCGAATCCTTGTTGCGCGCGGCTAACCTGGTCGCGAAGACGCACAAGTAAACCGCTGCTTCAAAGTCGCGGCTCAGCTTTGCCTCCGGGTGGGACCGGGTGGGACAACCTGTGACGCCGCTCGGCGTTTTTCTTTCAGAGCCCCGACCGGGGCGCCCGCCGGGCCGAGCGGAGGTTCGGTCATTCGTCGCAGGAAACCGCTTCCTCCGGTCGCGGCTCTGTCCAGTCACAGATCAGTAACGCACAGCATTTGCTGAGCGGCCCACGGGCTGCTAGCCCCGCTTGTAATCGCCCTGGCTGAAGTGTTTCTCCAGCCAGCAATAGATGGCGATGAACAGGTAGCGGCCGCCCATTTCCCGGATCTGCAGTTTGGAGATTCCGCTGGTGCGGTTCCTCCAGGTGGTGGGAATCACGGTCCAGGAGTATCCGCGCACCATGGTCTTGAGCGGAAGCTCCACCGTCAGGTTGAAGTGCGGAGACAGAAACGGGCGGCAGCCTTCCAGCGTGGTCATGCGGTAGGCCTTGAAGGCGTTGGTGAAGTCGTTGAACCGGACGTGAAACAGGACGCGCAGGAACTGGTTGGCCAGGCGATTCAGCAGCAGCTTGTGCCAGGGATAGCCGATGACTTTGCCGCCGCGGATGAAGCGCGACGCAAACACCGCGTCCCATCCTTCTCCTAACAATTGCCAATAGCGGACAACATCGCCGCATTCGTCGGATTCATCGGCCATCATCACCACCACGGCATCGCCCTGCGCCTGGCTGAAGCCGTAGGTGACCGCGCGGCCGAAGCCGTGCCGGCCGGGATTCTGCACCGGCCGCAATTGCGGAATGCGGGCGCGGAGTTGCTCCAGCACGCTCCAGGTTGCGTCCGAGCTTCCATCGTCGACCACGACGATTTCGTGTGGAACCTGATGCCGCGCCAGTTCCTGGTGCAGATGCTCGACTGCGGAGGCAACGCAGTCCTCCTCATTGCGCGCCGGGATCACCACGGAGAGCAGGCGCAAGGGTTCGCGTCGAGCCGCCGGCGGCGATTTCATTCCGTTCTAGCAACCCCGGGCCGAACCGGCAGCCCGGGTCGCCAATCCATCGCTCGCCAGTCCATCGCTCGCCAATGCACGGCGAGTCCAGGCCAAGGCGAGTTCCTCAAAAATCAGCGGTAGTGTTTTTTGAATCTTCCACGCAGGATAGTGAGCTTGGATTTTCCGCAGATCGCTGTAATAGCAGATGTGATCGCCGGCGCGGTTTTGCTCGGCATAATGCCAGCGCATGTTCTTGCCGGTGGCTTCCCGCGCCAGCGCGAAAGCCTCCAGGATCGAGCAGGAGTTGGCTTTGCCGCCGCCCAGGTTGTACACCTCAGCGACGCGCGGCGCCTTCCAGAATTCGTACATAAAGCCGGCGACGTCTTCGGCATGCAGATTGTCGCGCACCTGCTTGCCCTTGTACCCGAAGACGGTGTATTCGCGCTGCTCGACGTTGCACTTGACCAGATAGCTCAGAAAGCCGTGCAGTTCGACTCCGGCGTGGCCCGGGCCGGTCAGGCACCCGCCGCGCAGACAGCAAGTGGGCATCCCGAAGTAGCGGCCATACTCCTGGACCATGATGTCGCTGGAAAGCTTGGAGGCTCCGAACAGAGAATGCTTGCTCTGGTCGATGGGAAAATCCTCCGCGATGCCATGCTCAAAGGCGCGGTCGCGATAGTCCCAGCGGGTTTCCGTTTCCACCATGGCCAGCGAATTGGGCCGGTCTCCGTACACCTTGTTGGTGGACATGTGAACGAACGGCGACTCCGGACACCAGCGCCGCGCCGCCTCCAGAAGATGCAGCGTGCCCAGAGCGTTCACCTCGAAATCCAGAATTGGAATCGCCGCGGCGCGATCGTGGGAGGGCTGCGCCGCGGCATGCACGATCAGATCCGGGCGCAATTCGGCAACCAGATCGTCCACAGCCGCGCGATCGCGAATGTCGATCGCGGCGTGCCTGTAGCCGGGGATCTCGCTTTGCAATCGCTCCAGCATCCACAGGGTGTCTCCTTCGGGTCCGAAGAAAACGGCGCGCTGGTTGTTGTCGATCCCGGTCACGGAGAAACCTCGCCGGCGAAAACAGGCGCGTCACTTCGGAGCCGATCAGGCCGCACGAACCGGTCACCAGAACTTTGGACTGCTTTGCCAGATGAAACCTCCCCTAAGAATTATCTCGCGGTGGGTCTCTAAGGTGTTCTTTTCCTCGTGGTAATCCATTTCCGTATTCACTTCCCACAGCCCGCTCTTGTCGGTTTCGCCGGCGATGATCTGGTCCACGGCCATCATCGCCGTCAGCATGGAATGGTCCTGGTTGTTGTAGCGATGCATGCCGTTGCGGCCGATCAAAAACAGATTGGCGTAGCGGTCCACGTGCGCGCGGATTTCGGGGAAACGGTGGTAGGTGCCGAAGTAGGCCGGATATGTTTTTTCGACGCGAACCACCGTCCAATCCAGAACCTCGCCGGTTTCAATGATGCCGATCTTGCTCAACTCCTCAATGGCCAGCCGCGCCATCCGCTCTTCCGGCAAACTCCAGATTTCATCCGTCTGGTTGCAGAAATACTCCAGTCCGAGCCAGACCGTATCGGGCCGGGCCACCAGGTGCGGGCTCCAATTGTTGAAGATCTGCAGACGGCCCAGCAGGACGTCCGGCTCCTGAATGTAGATCCAATTGTCGGCCACCAGCTTTTTCGCCTGCGCACTGCCGTCGTGAATCTTCAGGGATCGCACCAGCAAGCCGACGGTGATGAAGTCGCGATAGACCAACCCGTCGGAGACTTCCAGGACATTGGCGGGCGGCGGCACATCGAAGGCGCGCATCAGCTCCTGCACCGGAGCGGTTGAAAAAAAGTAGTCGCCTTCGAAGACCTCAGTTGCGCCTGTTTCCGCGTTACGCGCTTCCACGGCCCGGACGCGCCAGCCCTCGGTCTGGAGGCCGGTAACCGCATAGCCGGTGCGAATCTCTCCGCCCATCTCGCGAATCCGCCGCGCGACCTCTTCCCACATCTGCCCCGGTCCCAGCTTCGGGTACAGGAACTGCTCGATCAGAGACGTCTCCGTGCCCTTCTGCGCAAGATCCGCCGTCTTGCGCCGCTCCAACGGTTTTCTGATCGCGTGCAGCAGCATGGAGCGGAGCGAGAGCCCTTTGATCCGTTGCGCTCCCCATTCCGCGCTGATCCGGCTGCAGGGAACGCCCCACACTTTCTCGGTGTAGGACTTGAAAAAGGTCAAGTAGAGCTGGCGTCCGAAACGGTTGATCAGGAACTCCTCAAGTGTCGTTTCGCGCTTCAGGGGAAACAGCGCGCTGCGCAGGTAGCTGAATCCGATCTTGACCGTTCTCGGCAGTCCCAGCTTGGCCACGGTATCACGGCTCAAGCGGATCGGATAGTCGAAGAAACGCCGCAGGTAGTAGATTCGCGATTTGCGCGGGCGCAGCAGCATGACACAGTCGCCATCGGCGGACGGGGACGCGGACGGGGCAACCTCCCGCTCCATCTGGTGATACTGGATCGCGACTGGGCCTTGTTCAGCCGCCTCCAGAGGAAGGATCCGCAGCCACCATTCCATCACCCGGTCGGACTTTGAGAAGAAGCGATGGCCCCCGATGTCCATCCGGTTGCCCTTGTAGTTGACTGTCCGGGAGATTCCTCCAAGACAATCCTCTTTTTCGAGAACGATCGGCTGGATGCCGGTACGGGTCAGGAGTTCGTAGGCTGCGGTCAAGCCGGCCGGGCCGGCTCCCACAATGACAGCGCGTTTATTGTTCAAGAGGGTCGATTCAGGAAATCGGCGCCGCCTGGCTTAATGTGCATCCAGGCCGCGGGCCGGCTTGTCTTAAACCGATTATCTCGAAAACAGGGGATCGGAAGAGGGTGCCCTCTGACAGGATGCTGAGAAAGGGCTCGGAACGCCCGCTCCCTGTGGTCGCGGCGCTGTAAGGCGCTGCAACCTCGCGCAGCAAGCGGTTTTCGGCCCCTTTTCAGCAAACCAAAAACCGCGGCCGGCCCTTTGCGGGCCTAACCCGCCAGCCCGATGTACTGGAATCCCGCCTTGGTCAGCCGGGCGCGGTCGAGCACATGCCGCCCGTCGACGATCACGGGCGAACGCATGGTGCTGGCGAGGTGCTCCCAGTTCAGCTCGCGGTACTGCGGCCATTCGGTGACCAGAACCAGGGCGTCGGCTTCGTTGGCCACTTCTTCGGGAGTTTCACAGCAGATCACCTCGGTGCCGGGGTTCTCCTGCTTAAACCGCTCCATCGCGACCGGGTCGTGGGCCTTGACGCGGGCTCCGCGCTCGATCAGGCGCTTGGCGACTTCGAGAGCCGGGGCATCGCGCAGGTCGTCGGTGTTGGGTTTGAAAGCCAGGCCGAGCAGACCGATATTGCGTCCCTTCAGAATTTTTAGCGCGCCGAGCAGCTTTTCCACCACGCGTTGCCGCTGGCGGCGATTGACCTTCTGGGACGCCTCGACAATCGGCATCTCCAGGCCGTACTCGCCTGCGGTGCTGACCAGCGCCATGGTGTCCTTGCCGAAGCATGAGCCGCCCCAGCCGATTCCGGCCTGCAGGAAGCGCGTGCCGATGCGCGTATCTAAGCCGATTCCCTTGGCCACCTGCACAATATCCGCGCCGACCTTCTCGGCCACCTGGCCGATTTCATTGATGTAGCTGATCTTGAGAGAAAGAAAAGCGTTGGCCGCGTACTTGATCAATTCCGCCGAAGCCAGGTCGGTGGAGATGAGCGGAACCGCATCGATGAATTCCGGACGAGGCAGGTACGCCGGCGGGGTGAAGGTCTGCTCCAGAACGGGACGATACAGCGTGTAAAGCACCTCCGCGGTCTGCGGATTATCGGCGCCGACCACCACGCGATCCGGGTACAGGCTGTCGTGGAGCGCCGAGCCCTCGCGCAAAAACTCGGGATTGGAAGCAACCGCAAATGCGCCTTTCGGCCTCGCGCCGTTGCGCCGGTGAAACGCGTCCCGAACCAGCGAATCGACCCAGTTGCCGCTGCCGATCGGCACAGTGGACTTGTTCACGATGACGGTGAAGTGATCGCCCAGGTGCTCGCCCACGCCGCGCGCAGCCGAGTCCAAGTAGCGCAGATCCGGCGCCCCGCTGGCCCCTGGCGGCGTTCCCACGGCGATGAAAACCACCTGGGCGGTAGGTATAGCCTGGCTATATTCAGTGGTGAATTGGAGATTGTCGGACGCATCGGCGATCAGCTCGCGAAGATGGGGTTCAAAGAAAGGGAGCTCGCAGCGCTGGAGCATCTCTACCTTGCGGGCATCCGAATCCACGCACACAACCTTGTGGCCCAAAAAGGCGAGGCAAGCGCCTGTAGTCAAACCGACATAACCTGTCCCCAAAATGACAACATTCATATAATTGGATTCTAGCGTTTGTGCCCTGGCGCTCGCCCGGACAGAGGCGATGGAAGCCTCACTCCTCAACGTTTATCGTCAGTCGGCGGCTGGTTCTTCAGGGCCTCCCGGGAGAATTCCGCAAAGGCAGTTACGGCAAACCGGGATGGGAATTTTTCCCCGTTCCGTGCACTAATTCGCAAGATGACGCTGGTTCAGGCTTACGATGTTCTGCATCGCCCAGGGGCTGGCAAGCAGCCCTTTTCGATTACGCTGGCCTGCGGCTTCACACCGCTTCATCTGGCGACATTTCTAACTGCGCAGTTGACCACCCGGTCAACAGCGGCGCATCCAGCGAAATGCGTGGATCTCCACACCGGATTGTTCGGCGATCTGGCGGGCACGCTGGAAGCGCTGCCTGAGGGTACGGAGGCTGTCGCCGTCGCTGTGGAATGGCAGGATCTCGACGCCCGCCTGGGATATCGCAGCCTCGGCGGATGGGGTCCCTCGCGCGAAATCGAATACGTTTCGACGGTAACTCAGGCTCTCGACCGTTTGCGGCGCGCGATGGAGCGCATTCCGCTATCGATTCCGGTGGCCCTTTCCGCGCCCTCCTTGCCGCTTCCGCCCGCGTTTCAGACCGGGTCGCGCCACACCGGAGTATGCGAGCTCAAGCTCAGGAGCGCCGTCGCTGCCTTCCTGGCGGGGGTAGCCGGGAGGCGCTCCGTTTCCGTGGTCAGCGAGTCGCGGTTGCTCGAGCGTTCCCCCGCGCGGTCGCGCTTCGATCTGCGCGCAGACATTCTTTCCGGTTTCCCCTATACCGTTGCCCACGCCTCCGCCGTCGGGGAACTGCTAGCCAGCTTGATCGTGCCCCGCCCAGCGTCCCTCCCGATAAAGAAGGGCGTGATCACGGATCTCGATAACACCCTGTGGAGCGGCATCGCCGGCGAAATCGGCGCCGCAGCGGTGCAATGGGGCCTTGCTGGAGGAGGGGCTGGAGGAGGGGCCGGCGGAGGCCAGTTGCACGGGCTGTACCAGCAGCTTCTCCAAGCCCTGGCGGATCAGGGCGTGCTGCTCGCGGCCGCCAGCAAGAACGACCTCTCCACCGTCGATAGCGTATTCGCGCGCGGCGATCTGCTCCTGCGGCCGGACGCCCTGTTTCCGGTGGAGGCAAACTGGGGGCCGAAATCGAAATCCGCCGGCCGGATCCTCGACACCTGGAACGTCGGAGCGGACAGCGTCGTGTTTCTCGACGACGATCCGGCGGAAATCGCGGAGGTGAAAGCCGCGTGGCCCCAGATGGAGTGCCTGCAGTTCCCCCGGTACGACTACGACGCCGCCCTGGCGCTGTTCTGGCGGCTCCGCGACCTGTTCGCGAAGAAGGAAGCGGCGGGCCAAGCTACGCCTGAAGACGCGCTGAGAGCCGCCAGCATCCGCTCCACGGCCCGGATGCGGCAGGAAATTGATATGGAGCGGCGTGTCCGCTCCATTGTGACGGAGGGCTCGGAAGAGGCCTTCCTCGAACAGGCTCAAGCCAACATCATCGCCGAGTTCAGTCCCTCAGCAGCCGAGTCTCGCGTGCTGGAGCTGGTCAACAAGACCAATCAGTTCAACCTGAATGGCGTGCGCTACACGGAAGCCGAGTGGTGCAAGGATCTGGCGCGGGCGGGCGCTTTTGCCGTGGTGATCTCCTACCAGGACCGGTTCGGCGCGCTGGGCAGAATCGCGGTCATGAAGGGCATCTGCGCCGGCGATGTTGTGGAGATCGACACCTGGGCGATGAGCTGCCGGGCGTTTGCCCGGCGCATCGAGCATCGCTGTCTCCATCTGCTCTTTGACATCTTTGGAGCTGCCGAGGTCCGGCTCCGTTTTGCGCCGGTCGAGCGCAACCGCCCGCTTCAGGAGTTTTTGTTCTCGTACCTGGAAGCGGCGCCGCAAGGCACCGTGGCGATCTCGCAGCGCAGGTTCCAGGAGCGCGCTCCCGGGCTCTATCATCAGGTGGAATTGAGGAATCCGCCGCTTACTGCGCGCCGCGGCCCAGGAGCATGGTCTTGACGGTATGGAAGATGATGTACAGATCGAGTGACACGGCCAGGTTCTTGATGTAGTACAGGTCGTACTCGAACTTGCGCAGGCTGTCCTCGATGGTGTCGCCGTACTTGTAATTGATCTGCGCCCATCCTGTGATGCCGGGCTTGACGCAATTCCGCTGGGCGTAATACGGGATCTTTTCCTGTAGGATCTCGACGAACTCCGGCCGCTCCGGGCGCGGGCCCACCAGGGACATCTCGCCTCGCGCCACGTTGAACAATTGCGGCAATTCGTCCAGGCGCAGCTTGCGCAGCCATTTTCCGAGAGGCGTGATGCGCGGATCGTCGCGCGTGGCCCAAACGGCGCCGGTGCGCGCCTCGGCATCCTTGTACATGGACCGGAACTTGAAAACCTGGAACACCCTTCCGTTCAAGCCCACGCGTTTCTGGGAAAACAGCGCCGGGCCGGGCGAGGTCACACGCACCAGAACGGCCACAATAGCCATGACCGGCAGCGCGATCAGCAGCAGGATCAGGCCCAGCACCCAGGAATACAGGCTCTGCAAAGCCACGCTCTGCGGGCGCGGTCCCAATTCGGTCGAGAAAATCAACTGCGACGGCCGCAGGTCGCGGGTGGATACGCGGTGAAAGATATGCTCGAAGGTAACGGCCGCTTCTTCGATGTGGATTCCAGAGAAGCGCAGGTGCAGCAGCCGCTCCACTGGCAGCCGTCTTCGGCGCTCGCTCATTCCCACCACAATGCGATCCGGCCGGTGCGCGGAAATGACCGCGTCCAGATCCTTGATGGTTCCCAGTGCCGGCACGCCATGGATTTCCCTGGGGGCGGCCACCGAGGCGACGGCGGCGCCATAAGACGATGTTTCGTACGCCTCGGCGGCCATTGCCCTGGGCGAAACCGCGTCGGGGTCATCCTCAGGCGCGTAAAGATACCCGACGGCTTTGAGACCCAGGTCCGGCCGCTCCGCAATCTGCGCCACGATCTCGCGCACGGCGGCCGAGGAGCCGAGAAACAACAGCCGCTGCGAGCCCAGCGCCTTGGAGACCACTCCGGCGAACAGCATGCGCCAGCCGGGCAACACGACCAGCGCGGCCCCGCTTCCGCACACCATAACCCACTTGGGCAGCAGAAGGTCGGACCGCGCATAGCTCAGGACGGCTTGCAGCACAAACGCCAATCCCAGCATCACGCTGATTTGCTGTACGAGAAGAATGCGCGATTTGATGCGGAAGTCGTCGTAAAGGTCGTTGAAGTACAGTCCCACGATTACGATCGCGACCACCAGGGCGATGCGCCACAGGCCATTGTCCACCGTCAGGAAGAGATCCGCAGGCTCCTCGACGGTGAGGTATGCTGCTGCAATATAGCAACCAAACAGCAGGATGATCTCTGAGACCACCAGCGCGATCACGCTGGTCGGAATCGAAACTTTAAAGATACGAACCACGGGATATCCGTAGCACTAATTGGTCCAGTTTATCATAGGCGGCTTCCGACACAATGAAGGAATGGACCTCTGGAAAACGGGCCGCTGGGCGGTGCGAGCGCTGGCCTGCCTTGGCGGACTGCTCCTGTTTGTGACCGTGTTTCCGCCGCGCTGGTACGCCCGCTGGCTTTCGGGAGACTGGACCGAAGGACAAGGAAACGTACTGATCGTTCTGGGAGGCGATGCGCTCGACGGCGGAATCTTAGGCGTTTCGTCGTATTGGCGCAGTGTTTACGCGATCCGGGCCTGGAGGGGAGGCGGCTTCCAGCACCTGATCCTGAGCGGCGCTGATTCGATCACCCTTCCGATGCGCGATTTCATCGTCTGTCAAGGAGTACCCGCGGAGGCTATCGTCATGGAGCGGCGCTCGGTCAGCACTCATGAAAACGCGGTCTTCACCGCGGCCCTGGCACGCCAGTTCCCCGGACCCTACGTTCTGCTCACCAGCGACTATCACATGCATCGCGCGTACCGGGCGTTCCAAAAGGCGGGCTTGCAGGTAATCCCGAGACCTTTCCCCGATACCTTGAAGCGCATGGGCTACTGGCCGGACTGCTGGCGTGTGTTCGTGGATCTTGCCGAGGAGTCGATTAAAGGTGTTTATTACTGGGCGCGCGGGTGGAGCTAGGACGCGCTTGATCGGGCGTTCGGGTACGCGCTACCATCGCAGTGCACATGCCTTCATCAGCACAGGAATCCCAGAGAGTCGCCGTGCTCGGACTGGGGTACGTCGGCTGCGTTACAGCAGCGTGTTTAGCGAGTTCGGGTCACCAAGTCTGTGGCGTGGATCGCGATGAGTACAAGGTCGCGAGCGTCCGGGAGGGCAAGGCTCCTTTCTACGAGCCGGGGCTGCAAGATCTGGTCCAAGCTGGCTGCGCGAGCGGCCGTCTGACTGCAACCACCGTCACTGCGGAAGCGGTAGCAGATGCCGACGTCGCGCTGCTGTGCGTGGGAACGCCTTCGGAACGGAACGGCAACCTGGGCTTGGACCAACTGCGGCGCGTGACGCAGGACGTCGCCGCGGCATGTGCTCATCGCACCAAGCCACTGGTGGTGGCGGTCCGCAGCACGGTTTTTCCCGGCACCTGCGAACAGGTGGTCATGCCGCTGTTGGAGGGCCTGAAGCAGGTCTCGGTGGCCGTGAATCCGGAGTTCTTGCGCGAAGGCGCAGCGGTGAAGGATTTCATCGAACCGGCGCTGATCGTGGTGGGCGGCAACGATCCGGCGCCGATGGAGCGGGTCGCGGCGCTGTACGCGGGACTCAAGTTGAAGCCGTGCCTGGTGGCCCTGCGCACCGCGGAGATGATCAAATACGCCTGCAACGCGTTTCATGCGGTGAAGATCAGCTTCGCCAACGAAGTCGGCGCGTTGGCCGAGGCGATGGGGGTTATTCCCGAGGAAGTACTTTCCACGTTGTGCAGCGACGAGCGCCTGAACATCTCCCCCGCGTATCTCAAGCCCGGCTTCGCCTTCGGCGGTTCTTGCCTTCCCAAGGATCTCCGCGCTCTGCAATACCGGGCGGCGCGCCTGGACCTGAGGCTGCCGATGCTCCAGTCGGTATTATCCAGCAACGACGAGCACCTGCACCGTGCGATTCAATCCGTGCTGGACGAAGGACCGGTTCGCATCGGTGTGGTCGGCCTGGCGTTCAAAGAGAACACTGATGACTTGCGCGAGAGTCCCGTGGTCACCATGCTGGAACATCTGATCGGCAAAGGCCGCGAACTCCGGGTGTACGATCCGCACATCCAGATGGATCGAATCTATGGCTCCAACCGGGACTACATCCTGAACGCGATTCCGCACATCGGCCGGCTTCTACGCAGCGGATTCGACGACTTGGCTGGATGGGCGGAGCGGCTGGTCCTTACGCAGAAGCCTTCGGCCGAGCTAGCCAAACAGATTCGAGCGACGGGCTTGCCGGTGCTGGACGTAGCTCGAGGTCTGGCTTGAACGCGCGGAAGACCGTTCACTTCGGCACAGGTTGGCCGAGCTCGACCGTCGCCAGGTAGCGCGCGATCACGTCCTTACTTTCCCGAACCGTTTTGGCGAGCGCGGTCTCCGCCGCTGCTTCTTGCCCCTCCAAGCGCAGCAGGAGAGCCTCACCCAGCGCCCGTGAATCCTCGGAGCCTTCAGCCTGGAGCGCTTGATGCGCCTCCGCCCGGCCAGCCGTTTCCCCCGGGAGCTTGAGGCGATTCGCAGCCAGAAGCGGATAGACAAAATCCAGCGTGGCCGGTGATTCTTTCAGCTTGGCCACTTTGGCCCAGTATTTTTCGGCCCCCTTGGTGTTCTTGCAATTTGCCTCAACCAACCCCAGGTAGTACTGAAAGTGCGCGGTGCGCATGAATTGGCCGAAGCCATACAGGGTGAAGGGAATGGAGGTATCCTCCAAGCCGAGCCCATCCAACTGGTCGCGCATGGTGTCGCACTTCCCGCTAGCCGAGCGCACCAGTAGAATCTGCAACTGGACCTCGATGTAGTCCTGGCGAACCGGCGCCGGTTGCTTTTCGGCCTGGAACGCCGGGCTGTGAAATACCGCAAGAGCGGCCTCCGGAGCTGCGGCCGACTTCATCAGGGCTTCCGCCGCTAACGAGATGGCCGCTTCCGGCGACACCTTCGGCGGCGCGGAGGGTGTAGCCGGGGCTGCCAAACGAGAGACCACGGGCGCTGCCGGGGGTACCGCTGCTTTCGCCGTGGTTTGGGAACTGCGCTTGACCGAGGCAGCATAGTCGGCAGCCGCAGCCATGGTTTTGCGCTCGACCTCCAGTTTGGGGTTCAACGCCAGAGCTTTCCTGTATTCCGTCTCGGCGTCTTCCGCCTGCAACGAGTACATTTCCAGATTGCCAAGCAGCGCATGAGCGGTCGCATCCGACGGATTCTTTTCAAGCGCGGCTTCCAGGACCGCATAAGAACTCGCCCGGAAAGGGAATTGATAACGCGTGCCCAAGGAGGCTGCACGAGCCAGCTCAGCGGAGGGGTCGCGCCTCAGTTGCTGTTGGCAGAAGGCGGTGTAGTAGGCGGTCAGGGCGCTGCTTGCGGGAGAGACGGCGCCGGGCTCGACGAACTTCGGGTCCGTCTTGGTGTAATCATGCGTGAGCACGGCCAGAGCGTCCTCCCAGAACCCCAATCCCATGTATTCATCGGCTACATCTAAGACCCGCTCGGCGTCGCCCGCCAGATAACTCCACAAGGCGGGATCGCCGGCGCCGGCCAAAGTTGCTTCGAAGCGCACGAGGGGATCTTCGGGCGCCAGGGCAAGCCCGGTCTTAACCTGAGATCGAGCGGACTCCCTGTCTCCGGTTCGCCGCAGCAGCGCGGCACGAATGCCGGCCATGCGTGCGCCGCGTCCCGGATCGGGCGGGATGGGCGCCAACAACTGGAGGGCGCGCGCGTCATTTCCGGATCGCGCGGCCAGGATGGCCTGTTCGAGCACCGCCGCGGCGCCGAACTCCGAGGCAGGACTTACCCGCGCCAGCAGCCTGGCCGCCGCGTCCTGGTGCCCGCTCATTTTCTCCGCGATGGCCGCGTAATAGAACGTTTCGGAGTCTGCACCGGGAGCGCTAAGAGCGCGATTCAAATCCTCTTCCGCCGCCTTGAATTCGCCGAGGGACAGCGCTAGCCGCCCCTGCGCTTTGTCGAACGCGAGATCCCGCGGAAACCGTTTGAGCCCGATGTTGTAATCCGATTGCGCGAAGGGCGTCTGGCCCAGCGTCTCGTTGTATTCGCCGCGTTTGAGCAGGAGGCTGTCCGTCTCGGGCCCGTTCCAGCCGGTTTGCGCGAGCGGCCCGGCTTTGAACCCGGCGGGTCCGTCGGCGTCATAGACGCCTTCGCGATGCTCCATCAAAACGCGGCCTCGGCCATCCATAACCTGGATGGTGAAGGGCTCCGCCGAGTCCGCCGGGACCGTTCCCTTCCACACGGTTCTGGAATCCAGATCAGCGGTGACTTCGGAAACGATCTTGCCGCGGCTCAGAATGCGGATTTTCGCGGAGTCGATCGCGTGAGTGGAGCTCAATTCGACGTCAAGCCCGGAGCCGGCGCGCTGGGCGTACAAAAGCAGTTCCGGGGTGGCGCGCGTCAGCCCGCTCAGGTTGCGAAAGGGGATCCAGTACTCGGTAAAGTTGAGGGACTGCTCCGGGCCGAGGAATTGGTAGGTCTCCTGATCCGTAGACAAACCTGCCTGCATTTCCACGTACACATTCCCGCCGTCGGTCAGCTCCTTGCGGTACAGGTCGACGCTGTCCTGCCCCATGATCCAGAGCTTCTTGCCGGTTACGATTGTCGGGTCGGCGTAGTGAGCCAGCCCCGTCCGAAATTTGGGCTTGTAGATTCCCATGAAGGGCTCGCGGGAGCGGTAGGCGAACCAGGCGGCCTCTGAGCGGGCGTTGGCTACCTGGCTGATGTCCACGCCCGCCGAGTTCACCGGCCAAGTCTCCAGAGCGGCGCTATTGTGGCCCACCACCAGATGGGTTGGGAACGTGTAGCGGATTTCCGGATCGTCCCATTCAATGGCCGCATTGTCCCACCACAAGTAGGGCTTCCTTTCCGGCGTGGGGTTGTAGAAAGTGACGATCTCCTCTAATGCGGCGACTCCGCTCCGCAAGCGGTACTCTACACGCCACTGCATCCCGGTGACGTGATCGGTATCGCTGACGACGACGCTGGCGCTGCCGTTGCTATCATTGACCAGCGCGAAGTTGACCGGCGAGGCGGAAACCCGGCTATGGGCCGCCGGAAAGTTGGGTTCGATGCCGGCCGAGATCCAGGCGCCGCGCAGCCCAATCATCGCCTTCTTGATCACATCCGGCGCGTGAAAGACCTCGCGGTTGCTCAGCTTGTCCAGGCAATTGTATACGTGTCCGCCCAGATCCGGCAGGATGCGGCAAGAGAGATACTGGTTTTCCAGATTCAAAGTCCGCCAGGTCACCACGGACCTTTCCCGCGCGGCCGTGCTGATGTGGGAGCGAAATGGGTAGGGATAATTCGCCGGTCCGTCCTTTAAAGCCGTGATAGCCGGGAATTGCGGGGCCGGATCGGGTTCGCCTTCGGCGTAGGTTGGCAGTTGCAGGGAGTCTTCCCACGCCCGGACTTGGCCCGAGAGGGCGCACATGCCTAGCAATCCAGCCACTAGGACGCGCGGCAGCATCAGCTCGATCGTACCAGAGTTCACGCTTGGGGCAGTACCGTTAAAACAGTATTGGAGATCCGGCGGGTCCCTGGTTGGATCATGCATAATAGCAAGCATGGAACCGGCAAGCAGGCCAAACGGGCTCCTCTCGGTGGACGTCGAGGATTATTTCCAAGTCGAGGCCTTCGCCGACCGCGTGGACCGGGCGCAATGGCCGGATTTCGCAAGCCGCGTGGAAGCCAACACTCACACCGTGCTCGATCTGTTCGACGAGTTCCAGGTCAAGGCAACCTTTTTCGTTCTCGGTTGGGTTGCAGAGCGGTACCCGAAAACGGTTTGGGAAATCGTAAGGCGCGGGCATGAAGCAGCGTGCCACTCGTATTGGCACCGGCCGGTGTTTAGGCTGACCCGGGAAGAATTCCGCGAAGATACACGGCGGGCGAAGGACTTGATCGAGGACGCAGCCGGCACGGCGGTCTACGGCTACCGCGCTCCCAGTTTTTCGGTAACGCGCGAGTCATGGTGGGCGTTGGAGGTACTGGCCGGGCTCGGGTTCCATTACGATTCAAGCGTTTTCCCGATTCGCCATGACTTTTACGGAATCCCGGATGCTCCTCGCGCGCCTTTTGGCGTCGAGACCAGTCAGGGAACGATTGCAGAGTTTCCCATGACCACTTTCCGCTGGATGGGCAGCCCGAATCTGCCGATCGGTGGGGGAGGGTATCTCCGCATTTTCCCTTACGCCGTAACCCGATTCGGGGTCCGGAAGGCCTGCGCCAGCGGACTGCCGCTGATCACCTACATCCATCCCTGGGAAGTGGATCCTGGGCAGCCGCGCCTGGCTGGACGTCTCACGTCCCGGCTACGCCACTATGCCAACTTGGATAAGACGGCAGACCGGCTGCGGGGATTGATCCGCCAAGTACGATTCACCAGTTTTCGCGACAGCGGCCTGATAGAGGCAACGCTAGCCACCCCAGTTCCATCTGAATATCGGAAATCCGCATGAAAAAAGACAACATGCCGCAAGTGGCACAGTATTGGAATACGATCGCCGGTGATTTCGACAACATCTACACCGGCAAGAAAGGCGCGGTCGCGCGGGCTCTGGATCAGTGGCTGCGCAAGGACATTTATCAGCGCTTCGATTGGGTGATGGAACGCTGCGGCGACGTTCGCGGCAAGACCATCTGCGACATCGGCTGCGGGTCCGGCCGGTTCGTAGTCGAGTTTGCCAAGCGCGGCGCCGGCCACGTCACCGGTGTGGATATCGCCCCGGAGATGCTGCGGCTCAGCCGCGGCCTAGCCGCACAAAACAACGTTGTGGACCAGTGCGACTTCGCTCTGGGCGACGTGCTGAACTGGAACACCGATAAGATTTACGACATCACCATCGCCATCGGCTTCTGGGATTACATTCAGGACCCGCCCGAACGGCTGCGGCTGATCCGCAAATTCACCGGAGGCACATTCCTTTCGGCTTGGCCCCGCTTCTGGACTTGGCGCATGCCGGTACGCAAGGTGCGCCTGCAGTATATCCAAGGGTGCCCCGTGTACTTTTTCCGCGAGTCTCAAGTCCGCTCGATGCTGCAGGGAGCGGGCTTCGAGGTGCTGCGCTGTGACACGGTCGGAAAGCTGTTTTGCGTGGAAGCCCGTGCGGTGTAACGCGTGTTGCTACTCAAGCTGATCTTCTGGGTCTTGCTGGCCATACCTCTATACGCCTATTTTGGGTATCCGCTGATCCTGGTTCTGATGCGAACAGTGTTCCGCCGGCCAGTGAAAAAGCAACCCTACGAACCCCTCGTCACGCTGCTGATCCCGGCCTACAATGAGGCCGAGCATATTGCTGGGAAAATCCGGGATTCTCTCCATCTGCATTATCCCCCGGAAAAACTTGAAATCCTGGTAGCCACGGACGGTTCCCGCGACCGGACCCCCGAGATCGCGCGAGGGTTGGCGGACGGAAACCGCGTGCAGGTGCTGTGCTTCGAACGGAATCGCGGAAAGATCAGCACTCTCAACGACGGCGTGCGCGCGGCGCGCGGAGAGATCGTGGTGTTCTCGGATGCGACCGCGCGGCTCTATCCGGATTCCCTGCGGGCGCTGCTGGCGAATTTTGCCGATCCGGAGGTGGGCGCGGCCAGCGGGCGTTATACGGTGGTGCGGGCGGATGAAGTCGGCATCGGGAAATCGGAAGACTTCTACTGGAAATACGAAACGTTTCTGAAAATTCAGGAGTCGGAGCTGGATTCAACGCTCGGCGCGCATGGCCACCTGCACGCGATCCGCCGCGAACTCTATCCGTTTCCTTCTCCGGGCACCATCAACGACGATTACGTGATCCCGGTTTCGGTGTTGGGCCGGGGGTATCGCGCCGTCTACGAGCCGGACGCGGTGGTGTATGAGGAGGCTCGCGAAATGACCGGGTTTGGCCGCCGTGTCCGGATCATGGCCGGCAACGTCCAGCAGATGCGGGAAATTCGCGGGTTGCTGCGCCCGCTGCGCATCTTTCCTCTGTTCTTCTTCCTGTCCCACAAGGTCAGCCGCCTGGTTGTGCCCTTCGCCATGGTGGGAGCCCTGTTGTGTAATCTGGCGCTGCTGGGCTCGCCCTTCTACCTCACCCTGTTGTGGCTGCAGGCATTGTTCTACGGACTTGCTTTGGCCGGCTGGGTTCTTCCGCTGCGCCCCAAGACTCTGCTGCTGCCGTATTATTTTTTGATGATCAACGCAGCGGTGTTTCCGGGGGTCTATCACGCCATGACCGGGCGGCGGCGCATGGCCTGGAAATAGACGCTGCGGCTCAGGGTTTCGGGCAGTCCGCCAGAATCGCTTCGAAGCAATCCACCACATGCTCCCAGGAGAACGAGCGGGCGACCATCTCCCAGGCGGCGCCAGCTACCTGCTTCCGTTCCGCCTCCGAATCGAGCAGTTGGAGACACGCGGCGGCTATGGCTTCCGCCTCATCCGCGATGCGAATGTTGCGCGGCGGGTCAACGCTGAGTCCCTCCGCGCCGATCAAGGTTGAAACCACGGGCACTCGCGCGGCCATGGCTTCGTAGATCTTGAGGCGCGTCCCTCCTCCGATGCGCAAGGGCACCACCGACACGCGCGATCCCCACAGCCACGGGCGCACATCGGGAACCGTGCCGGTGAGGGTAACGCCGGGATGCGCGGCCGCCTTGGCTCGAAGAGCGGCCGAAGGAGAGCGGCCCACTATGGCAAACGTGGTTGCCGGGCGGCGGGCGAGGATGCGCGGATAGACCTGCTCCAGAAAGTACTCCACGCCGTCGATGTTGGGCATCCAATCCATCGAGCCGACCATAACCAAATCCGCGCGGTGCTCCGTCTCCGGCGGGGGCGCGAAGTAGCCGATATCGACGCCGGTGGGAATGACGGAGATGCGGCGGACCCCGTACATCTCCCGCATCCGGTCCGCGTCCACCTGGGAAACCGCGATGACGTGCGCCGCGCGCCGGCAAACGTCGCCCTCCAGACTCCGCATCCGCCGCGCTTGCAGGTTGAAGTAGGCGCGCCGTAACGGGTCGCGGGACTGTTCGGCATGGCGCTCCCAAATGATCGCTTCCACGTTATGCTGGAAGACCACCGCGCGGCTGACGTCGGGAAGGTTGGGAGCGGGGAACAGAAAGTCGCACACCAGACGGTCCGGCTGGACGGATTGAAGCGTGGCCTGTATCTGGCGCCGCATCTCCGGGGAAACATAGCGGCTGACCGGCAGCGGCGAGCGCGAAAATAAATTGCGCGCCATCTGCGCGGCGAACGCCAGCGATCCGCGCTTGGGAACCGAGTGGGGCACAGGATAGACTCGCGTGCAGTACTCGCCGGCGCGCGCCACGCCTTCGGGAAACGCGGTGTCCTCGTATCCGATGTAATGGATCTCGTGCCGCGCGTGCAAGCGCCGTAGGATTTCCAGAGTGCGGATTTGTCCGCCGCGAGTGGTGGGGTGAAGGAAGTCGGCCTTCACCCACAGAATCCTCATGCCGAAGCTACCTGGGCCTCTATTTGATGCAGTAAACGATGGTCGCTTCGGTGAATGTCAGCGCCAAGGTTTTCACCAGCCGGGATTTCTTGGCCACCCGCGCCACCAACCGCCGGAGGCCGGAGCTGGCCTCTTCCGGGCGGCTGGCTTCCACGCGGTCAATCACTTTGGAGAACCCGATGCGCCCGAAGACGCGCCGCAACTGCCCGTAACGGAACTGATTGAAATCGATACCCAGCTTCATGATATCGGGCCCTTGGCGCGCGATCCTCAGACGGTAGCGCCAACGATCCGGCAGCCAGCCGTAAAGCGGGAAATTGTATTCGCCTGAAGTCAGCGAAAACTTGTTGGTCGACGAGAAAACGAACAGACCGCCCGGCTTGAGGGCGCGGTACACTCTTTGAGCGGCCAACTCCCAGTGCTCGATGTGCTCGAAGACAGACTGGGCCAGAATCACATCGTAAAGGTTTTCCCCCAGGTCCGTCTCTTCCGCGTTTCCCAATTCGATATCCGGGACCAGACCATAGGGACGGCCAAAGTCATGCGCAAATTGGATTAGTTGCGGGCTGATATCGAGGCCCTTACAGTAAACGCCATGGCGCAGGCACATCAAGGGGAACCAGCCCGTTCCCGTGCCGATTTCCAGGATTCGCATGCCGGGTTCCACCGGGTGCGCGCGACGGATTTCCCGCAAGTACCGCTGGAAGTCCTCTTCATGATCCTCGAGACGCAGGTGGCGGTGGTTCTCGATGTAGCGGTTTACGTCAGTCAGATCTTCCTGATGAACGTTCATGCAATGGCTCCTAAAGGCGTGGCAGGATGGCGTTACAGCGCAAATGCCGCTTTTTTTGCATCCCTGTGAAACATCTCCACGGTCTCCAGTGAGTAGTCATGTAAATCCTTCCCCACTAGTCCGAGCTTCTGCAGAATATCATTTGTCGCAGTGATAATGTGGCATCCAATCGAATCGGCCTGGAAGATATTGAGCAGTTCACGGGGGCTGGCCCAAATCAGCTCGATGTTGGGAAAAGGCTCCAGCATCCGCACAGCTTCGGCCATCATCGGAACCGGATCTCGACCGGTATCGGCGATTCGTCCGGCAAACACGGAAATGCACGCGGGCGGGCCTCCCTTGAGACCATCTGCTACCTCCTCGACCTGCTGCAGGGTCATCAGCGCGGTGACGTTCAGCTTCACGCCCTTCTGCGCTAGACAGCGAATGAGCGGCACCGAGCTCAGCCGTTGCGTGTTCGTAACCGGAATCTTGGTATAGATGTTGTCGCCCCAGGAGCAGATCTTCAGCCCCTGGCGCTCCATCTCAGGAAATTCGTCGGCGAAAACCTCCAGTGAAATCGGACGGTCCGGAATGGCGGAGACGATTTCCCTGGCAAAGGCCTCGTAGTCTGTCAGTCCGGCCTTCCGCATCAATGTGGGATTCGTCGTGAACCCCTTGATGAGCGGGTTCCGGTACATATCGAGCATGCCCGAACGGTCCGCCCCGTCGGCAAACAACTTCACACCCAGATCCTCGACGCGTTTCATCTGACTCCTCCGGGATTTCCATCTTCCACCTGCCGCTGGGAGCGGCGGTAATCGTCTGGCGAATCAATCCACATCAGCTTCTCGTTGGTCATACGATAGGCGTATACAGGCATATCGGCGGCCAGCAGGGCCGGAAGTATGTCGCGACTAAAGTCGCTGGGGCCTTCGGCGGGAATGAACCCCAAAACGGACGGCTCAAAGACCAGGATTCCAGCGTTCACCCAATTGCTAAAGACTTGATCCGGCGCGGGTTTTTCAAGAAACCGGAGGACCCGGTCCCTTCCGTCCAATTCCACAATGCCGCTGGCGCTCACGTCCTCGCGGTGGAACACCGCCAGGGTGCATACCGCCCCGGTTTCCCGATGCTGATTCACAACCTGATCCAGCCTGCAATCCGACATGTTATCGCTGTACAAAACCAGGAAGGCGCCGTCCTCGAAAAAGCCCTCCAGCTTCTTCACTGCCCCGGAAGTCCCCAGCAGTTTGGGCTCCTCCGAATAGCGGATCTTCACACCGAAGCGGGAGCCGTCTCCGAAGTGGTCGCGAATGACCTCTGGGCGGTGGTGGAGATTGATGGCGATCTCCTTCAGTCCATACCCGGCCAGCAGCTCCACGTTATGCTCCAGCAAGGGTTTACCTCCCAGAGGCAACATGGGCTTAGGGCAATTCTCGGTGAGCGGGCCAAGCCGCTTCCCCTCGCCAGCCGCCAGCAGCATGACTCGCACCATCCGCCAATATACCGCGCCTGCCCTCCTTGGGTCCAATGCTTATGGGCACGGTATTTCGGCAGCTTGGGGCAGGGGATCGCCGGGCATCAAAAGCTCCACGGAAGGTCCGCAGGTCGACGAAGTTATGCGCTGTGGGCGTGTATCCGAGGCCCAGGTAAGCAGGGGGCCTATCGACACCAGATCGCCAGCGGTGCCTCTATAACGCGCGCGTGGACCACTGGCCGATTGACGGCAGAGTGTGCAGCCTCAAAGGCTTGCTGGCGACGGCGCTGCCCGCTGGCATGTGCGCTATACTGACCGTGCTGGCTCGCCACGGTGAGCGCTTGAACGCAATTTCATGATCGTTTCTCGAACTCCCTTCCGGATAACTCTCGGCGGCGGCGGGACGGATCTGCCGAGTTTTTATGAAAAACACGGCGGTTTTGTGATGGCGATGGCCATCGACAAGTACATGTACGTGGTGGTCAACGTTCCGCGCGCCGACCGGCTGGTGCGGCTCCATTACACCAAGAGTGAGACGGTGGAGACGATCGAGCAGCTCCAGCACGACCTGGCGCGCGAAGCGTTGCGGGCGCACGGAATTTTGGATGCAATCGAGATTGCATCGGTGGCGGACTTGCCGGCCGGCACCGGCTTGGGCTCTTCCAGTTGCTACCTGGTGGGACTGCTGACGGCGATCCGGGCATATCTGCTGCGGCCGGTCCCGTTGCAGGCGCTGGCCGAGGAAGCCTGCCATATCGAACTCGATCTGCTGAAAAAGCCGATCGGGAAGCAGGACCAGTACATGGCCGCGTTTGGCGGTCTGACGCGGCTGGATATCGATCGTTCCGGCACGGTCGCGGTAACGCCCATTTCCGTTCCGGCCTACGCGATTTCAGATTTTGTCGCCAATACGCATTTGTACTACACCAACACCCGGCGCGACGCGACCGAGATTCTAGGGCACCAGAGCCGAACCGTGCGGGAACAGAGTGGAAGCGCCGTGGAGACGAATCTGCTTCGCATACGGGACCTCGGTTACGAGATCGCGGAAGCAATCCAGGCGGGAAATTTCGACCGCTTCGGAGAACTGATGCACCAGCACTGGATGGCCAAGCGGCAACTCTCCGACAAGGTCACGGTCCCTCAGGTGGAGCAATTGTACGACCGGTTGCGTGAAGAATATGGGGTCCTGGGAGGCAAGGTCGCGGGCGCGGGCGGCGGGGGCTTCCTCATGCTGTACTGCCCGCGCGACGGCAAGCGGCTGACTGAGTTTATGCGCGGCCAGGGCATGTCACGGCTGGATTACGCTGCCGAGTTCGAAGGCAGCCGCATCATCGCCAACGTGCGTAACGCCCACGGGCAACACCTGCACTCGACGATTTAAGGACGCGACAGAATCCACTCCACCGCCTCGGTCAAAGAGTTCACCCGGGCGGAGGGTGGCCGTGGCGGAGCGGCCTCGCGGTAACTGAAATCGATCCATACGGTGAAGCAGCCGGCGTTGGCTCCGGCCTCCACATCCCGCCAACGGTCACCCACCATGAAGCTCCGGTCCAGGTCGATTCCGTGTTTTTCCGCTGCGCGAAGGAGCAGGCCGGGCTTGGGTTTACGGCAATCACAACCGTCGGCGTCATCGTGATAACAGACGAAGAAATCATCCAAGGCAAGAGCTCCACTCACAGCGTGGTTCATGGACTCAACCGTGGCAAGGGTTTGCGCGCCACGCGCGACGTCGGGCTGGTTCGTAACGGCAATCAACAGGAAGCCGGCTTGTTTCAGCCGGCGCAGGGCGTCCTCTGCTTCGGGGAAGATACAGAGTTCTTCTAATCTCGCAGGGGGGTACGGCTTACCGTCGCAGACCACGGCACGGTTGAGCACCCCGTCCCGATCGAGAAATACGGCGCGGTTCCGGCCCGGACTTATACTACGGACTCCCACTTGGTCTGTTCGCGTTTCAGATCCGGATGAGATACGAGGAGGTGCCAAATCACGGCCTGAAATGCTTCGGAATGCGGCGTGACGTGGTCCGGGTGGACCACCGGCACCAGCACGCAGGCACCCGCCACGCGGGCCGTATAGCCTCCATCACGGCCAACGATCCCCCCAATCTTGGCTCCCACAGATTGAGCGTATTTCAACGCCTCTACCAGATTGGGACTGACCCCCTTTTCCAGGCTTCCGCCGCCGACGGAGAATACCAGAAGCATGTCTTTCGACGATAAGTGGCTCACGCGAAGCCACTGCTCAAATACGGTGGCCCACCCTTCGTCATTGGTGCGGGCGGTTAATTCCGAGACGTTGTCAGTGGGCGCGTAGGCCTCGATACCGACGATCTTCCGGAAGTCGTTAACTGCGTGGGAAGCGTTGCCGGCACTGCCGCCCACGCCGAGGATGAACAGCCGGCCGCCGGAGCGCCGCAACTCGGCCAGCATCGTCACCAGGCGGTCAATCGCGGCAATATCAAGTCTGTCGATGACCAGCGCAGATTCCGCGAGAAACTGCTTGGTAAAACTCATGCGGCCTTCTCGCGTTGTCCTTTGACCGCTGCGTCAAGGGCTACAGCCATGCCGGAGAAGACCGGAACAAAGTAGTCGTACGCCATATGGAAGAAAGTGATATCGACCGTAAGGCAGACCAAGGCGGCAAACAGCGTGAGCGCCAATCCTGAGATGACCTGCTCAGATGGATTCAGGCTGGCGCTGCGATACAGGCGGTACATACTTCGCAAGCTGATGATCAGAATGGCAATATAGAAAAACGCGGCTGCAAAACCGCATTCGCTGGATAGTTGCGTGTAGCTGTTGTGGGTGCCGCTCCAAGTGCTGCGTTTTCCTTCGGCCTTTGCAGCATTGTCGACTGCCACCACGAATTCTCCCATGCCGACTCCCACGAGAGGATGGCTGATGCTCAACTCGATGCTCTTTGCTAGCAAGTCCTTGCGAGCCATCTCCGAGGACTGCGCATAGATTACATCCGCGCCTGCCGGCTGGTCCGACAAGGTGATGTCGGTCAGGCGATGGAATGTGACCGGATTCGAGATAGCGGCCAGGACGCCCACCAAGCTCAAGACCGCAAGCATTGCCAGCATCTTAGCCTTGACCGAGGTTCGCCGGAGCGTGACGAACAGTACCGCTATTACCACGATGATTCCCAGAAAGGCTCCTCTGGAGCCGGTGCGAAAGATCAAGAACGCGTCCAACGCCAAGCCGAAAAACCCCAATAGCCGGAACAATCCGCCTCGGTCGATCAGGTAAATCAAGCAGCAGCCGGCCAACAGGAGCCGCAAGGCAAGCTCGTTGGAGTTGCTGAAGGTCCCAGTTCCGAAGGTGAGGCGGTCATTTTCCATCTTTCCCAAGGATGCGACCAGCACGGTCATTACCCCGCCAGCGATGATTTGAGCGTAGAGCAGTTTCTCGCACGCTGCCACGGTTAGTAGCGCGGCGCAGATGAAGAAGAAAAGGGGCCAGACTTTAATGGAGTACAGCAGGAATTGGCGCAGCGAATCCGACCTCCACACGCTGAGCGGAACGCTGGCGGCGGCGCACGCCAGTACGCCCAGCCACAGAAAACCGGTCTTGGTCCGGAAGCCGTTCAAAATATGCCCGCTCGCGAATAGCGCAAGCGCCATAACGGGGCCGGAAATGTTGGTAGCGTAGGGCTTCAATCCGATCCATTCGAGCGTGGTTTCGTTCACCAGTGCGACCAGAGAGAAGATGAAGACGCATAATGCCATCATTCCCACCCTCTCAGCGGGGCCTTGAGGGGCGGGGGGCAACGAGGGCCGGCGCAACGGCGCAGAAGACGGACTGAAGGTAGCCTTGCCGACCCAAGACGGAGAAGGCTGCGTTACCACAGCCGGGCTTGCCGGGCGGAAAGACTCAGACGCCCCACGCCGGGGCAGCACCGGTGAATTCTTGAATCGGCTCATGCGCGTGCTATCCCCGATCTTACCATCGGTTTGCCGTCTGGTCCGTGGTATTCTTACTCCGAGACGCATGCGCAGAGCCGTCGCACCGCTGTTGCTGTGCCTGAGTTTCGGCTTGTTGGCGCTCTGGATTCATCCGGAGTATCCAGGCGATCCGATCATCTACGGGAGCCAGGCGTGGTCGTTCCTGCAGCATCCCGGCCGGGCTGAGACCCGAGGTATCTGGGAGTTTGGACACTTGGTCTGGCGGCCACTCGCGGTCGCTTTAACTCCGCCTCTCGCGCCCCTGCTTGCACGCCTCCGCGGACTTGATCCGGAGCTGGCGCCGCTGGCCGTTCTCAAGTCGCTAAGCTTCCTCTTCACGCTGGTCACGGCTCTGCTGGGCTACCGTACGGCACGAGCGCTTTCCCATTCGACGGCAGTTGGATTTGCGGTGGGGTTGGCGCTGCTCGCCAGTTATCCGATGTTACTTTACGAAAAGACCGGGTGCACGTATTCGGCAGGCGCGGCGATGCAGTTTCTAGCCGTGACCCTGATCGTCGCGCCGCCCGCCAAGCCCCTTCCGGGCTGGCTTCGTGCAGGCGCTATCGGTGGCGCGGTGGCTGCGTCGATCTGTATCTGGGTGCCGTTTGTGGTCAGCGCGCCCGGCATTCTGGCGTTTGCGGCGGTGTGGTGTCGAGACCGGGGTCTCCGGCTGGCGGTGCACTCGGCTGTATGGGCTTTTGCCTTCACCGCGCTGGCGTTCGTTTTTGCGATCTGGGTCAACGGCTTCCGCTCTGTGCCGGAGCTGGCGCAATGGGTTCGGGCCTCTTCCCACAGCGTGCAGCAGAACCGGCGGATCCTGCGGCTCGCAACCGGCCTCCCGCGCTCCCTCATCGAGCTGCAAGGGGAGGCGCTTCCACTAAAGCGATTCGCCTTTCATGATCCGTACGCGCCCGTCACCCTGCCGGGCGTGCTTCTGGCGGTCGCGCTCAAACCACTGTTTTTCCTGGCGGCGATGGCGGCGCTCGGCTGGATTTTGGCGAGAACTCCGGAAGGGCGGCGGCTACTATTCGGGGTGCTGTGCTGTTGGATTCCCGCCATTCTATTTTCCGTCTTAGTCTTTGAGCCGAGCGAGCCGGAGCGTGGCGTTCCTGCTTACGCGTTGCTGTTTGCGGCGTTGGGCTACGCCGGCGGCAGACTGTCGAAAAGGGATCCCGCCGCATGGGTGCTTGCCGCTTTCTTTGTCTTCATGGCGGGCGCCAACGCGGTAGCGCTGTCACCGGCTGCCGGCGCGCGGATTCAAAGCGCCGCGCCCCGGCTGGAGGCGTACCGCTCGGTTTGGCGGCCGAACAGCTCACTTGTGCTTCTCTCGCACCTGGACCCGGTAATGCAGTTTTGGGCCTCGCGGCCATTTGATCCCCTGAACCGAATTCCCTTCCGCTTTCTGGAAGCCGTGGCTTTTGAAACCTCGGGGGCGTCTCGCTACCGTGAGCAGTTCGCGAACGAGACGCTGCAAGCCTGGCAAAACGGCGGGGATATGTGGATATCGCGGCGTTTGCTGGCGGCCCGTCCGGAGCCCCAATGGGGGTGGGTCGAGGGCGACGATCCCTCCGTGAGGTGGGCGGACGTGTCGGCCTTCTTCCGCCAATTCTCGACCGATGCATTCGTCGGCGGGGAGGACGGCTTCCTGCGAATTCGACCCGATGGCGCCACAGGGGACGCGCTGCGGACGCTTGGGTCCTTGCGCTGACCCCAGCGCCCGTAGCGCTTGAGTGAATCCCTTGCAAGTCACCAGCCCGGTTGCGAAGAGCCGGAGAGTTTGCGTCGGCCCAGGTTTTCGCCACTCTCGCCCCGGCGCAAATGTGTTCATCTCCGGTAAGGCGCGCGAGGAACCGGGAGATTGCTGCCCATCGCCGGATTCCGGATCGACATTCATGGGCGCCAAATAGATCATTTTAATAATGGCTTACAGCACCAACAGGCCGGTCCGCAGGAAGCACTGCTGGTATACGAGCAGCGTGGGGACTGATATAGACTGAAGGGAGTTCCATGGAGATGCCTGCTGCTGTTTTTCGTCGCGTTTTGAGGTATCGGGTATGCTTGCTGCTGGCTTTGGCGCACCTGCTTCCGGTTCGGGCTTGGGCGCAGATCCAGAATGTTCAATTCGTTGGCGCAACCGCCACGCAGGCGGTTATTTCCTTCGATGTTCCGGATCCGACCAATTGCACAGTGCAGGTGAGCACGGATCCCACCTTCGCGACGTTGGCGAATGACACCAATCCGCTGCTGTTTCCGGGCTCGGGCAATTGCAACCGCGCCAGCGCGGTGGTCAACGGAAACCATGTTGTATTTGTGGCGGGTACGCGGACTTCGGCGCTGGGATCCGACGGCTTATTCCATTCGCTGGCGCTGGAGGCGGACCAGTTGTATTACTACCGCATTATTTCCCAAAGTACGAGGTCTTTTACCTGTACGGCAGGCGTTAATTGCATTCAAACGGTGAATCCTCCGCTGGGCAATACGTACCCCGAGCCGGCGCCTTTCAATTCTCAAGCGCCCTTTAATTTCGCCTGGCCGACGATCCGGCCCGGGGTCGACCGCAACCAATGGTTTGTAGACCCGCTGACCGGCATCCAGGTGAGCATGCTCTCAGGCCCGGAGCCTGCTGGTCTCGGAAGCAGCCCGGAAACGGTCTCTGGCGCTCCAGCCCTTGCGGCCTTTGACGCGGCTGGTAACGGCAATTGGGCGCCCTCGGGGATTCAAGCGGCCAACTCAGGAGCCAATCAAGATCCGCTATTCGTCAGACTTAGTCCATGGTGCGTGGGCAGCGGCACTTCCTACGTGCAGCGTCCGGGATCGGCGCTCGCCTGCACTGCCGGCCAGGGCACGTGGACCACGGCTGGAATAGATCAAACCTACGTTTTCAGTATTGACGATATTCAGAGCCAAATCAGCGCGGCGTGCACCGGGGCCACGACATCCTATCAGTTCTCCTTGACCGTGGATGGAGTAAACCCGGGGACGGACTGGCAAACGCAGGCCTGTACCAGCAGCACCGCCAACTACACCTACCCGCCGACCGGAACCGCCTCCGGCGGGGTTATTACCACACCCGGATTTCCGTCCACGCAGTTCGGCACGGGGTCACAGGCCACTACCTTCGGGTACTGGTTCGCCAATGCCGCGAACAACAGGCTGGCGCGCCCGGACCTGCAGCCGCATAGCGGGACTGTGACGGTGGATGGATCGGGCAATGTGGCCTGGGCCAGCGGTGAAACCTTCCGCATGTCCAGCGTGAGCGTGGGATCTTACCTTACCCTGGCTGTGAGCAGCGTCAATACCGATTACAAAATAACCGCCGTCAACTCACCCAGGTCGCTGGCGATCGCCAATCCGCCGGCGGCGGGAACCTATGGCTACCTATACCAGCAATTCGGCGTGCTGGTTCGAAAATCTTCGGCCACCAGCGGAACACTGACCGTCAGCAACGCGCAGTTCACCGACTACGAATCCGCGATAAACGCGAGCCCCCTGGAAGGTCTCGCGGAGGTGTGCGCGACTTACACCGTGACAGATACGGCAGGGGACGTCCTGCGTCCTTGCATGTTCAATGAGGCATTCCGGCACGTGATCTACGTGATTAATGAGTCAACCGGGGTTTCTCATTTCATCGGTTTGGCCGAAGCGAGCGGCGGCTGTGGCAGCGGAACCTGCGCCCCTGGCGTCACCAGCCACCTCAACGATTATGGTCTTCCCGTCGATGCCGGAGGGCAAGGTTCCATGTTCTTCGCATCCTCCGCTGCCAACCATTGGCTGAATGCGGCGACCGACGCCAGCGGCAATCTTGTAGCGATCGACGGCTCTTACAATCCTGGCGGCTCGGGAGTGTGTCCAAACGATTGGCGGGAAATCACGAGGGCGAACTGTCCCTCGTATCCGTCCAACGACAACATGACGTGGTATAACGCCACGCCCAAGGTAGGTGCGGACGGGCTTGACCACACGCCGGTGACGGCGGCCACGAACTATGCCAGCGCCAATTCACTGAGCGGGTTCTATCCGAGCCAGCTCGGGGGCCAGTACGCTTTAACCGATCCGGTCGATCCGGTCAACGGATGGGTCGAATTCCTGTTCGCTCCTGCCAACCAGAACGCCCCGACTTGGTTCGTCAAGCTGGACCCTTCCAACCACTACGCAGCCGTGGCGATGGGGAATTCCTATACGAACTACAACTGCCGTTTTTGTACAGATCACGGCTCCGGCTCCCTCGCAGGGTACGAGTTTGTAGCGACGGAGCCCCAGTTCTCAATCTGTTCGGGCGTGGGCTGCGGACCGATGGTCCTGCAATCCGTTACAAGCACCGACAACATGACCCAGAATACCTGCACTGGGATCACGGACCCCAACTACACGTCCTTTAACGGACTCTCGCGGTGCTTCACCCTGACGCTGTCGGGCCAGGACCCTTGCCACACGACCCCGAACGGAACCGAGGTCGCGCCGATGTACGGAACTTGCTCCTGGAACGGATCGTATGCGCATTTAGCCGGCGTGAATGTCGCCGTCGGAGACATGTTGGGCGACGCCACATTTGCCGGGAGCAGCGGCTCAAGCGGGGAAATGTTTCGAGTGGTCTCCATCTCCTCCCCCAATATTGAGGTTATTCGGGCCTACGGAACTCCCGCCGTTCAGCTTGGCACTGGCGGTATCGCCAGCACGCTCATGGCGCACACGGCTCCCTGGCAGCTAACCGAGCTGTGCAACGATACCGTAGGCGCATACGGCGGTCAGACCTGGTGGAATCTGAGCGTAGACCCCACCATGCAAAGCGGCAAGGTCGATTGGCCCTGGTTAGTTGCGGGCCACCTGGATTTTTGGACCACCGGCGTGGGCGCGGAGGTCTACAAATACAAGACCTATTCCAGCCTTGGGGCGTTTGTTGGATCGCCTAACACTTTCCTTGCCCAGCAGGAAGGGCCGTTTAACGGAGTGATTGGGGGAGGAGGAGCTTCCTTCTACCTTCAATCCCATGAGTCGGTGAGCCGCGATTCCAACCACCCTAACTATGCGGTCGATAGTAACCCTTACTCGAATTCTGCCGTTGCCACCAACACGCTGTGGAATCAAACCGCTAACAACGTCGCTGGCTCGCTCTGGCACATCGCTGCTGCCAATGTTCAGAACGGCGGCGCGAGTTGGCCCGCAGCGATAAAGTCGATCCCGTTCGTGGCTTGGTCTGGCGGCTACCTGCTTCAAGACGTGAGCGGGCCTTCCAGCAACATCAGCGGAACCTCCGCTGACAACTGGAAGTTTTGCGTGGTCTACCTGTCCGGGGAATGCTACTCGGGTTCTGCGGTAGGCGACGTGTATTTGAACATTCCGCAAAGCGCACACAACGGAGTATGCGGGCCGTGGGACTACTCGCGCAACATTTGCGCCACGCTGCTAGACCAGGTCGCCGGCAGCATTAACTCCTACGACTTCAGTGGCGCCGCGCTTGGGCAATGTGGAGTAACAACATGTCCCACCTTGGCCCCTGGAACGTTGTTCCGCCGCCTGTCAGGACTCTTCAACCGCTATGATTTCCAGTCGGTGTTCAGTTCGGCGCATGGTTCCTTCGGTGGGCAATGGGCATTTGCCCACAGCGACTATTACGGTTGGGGGTTGAGAACGGACCTATTCTTGGTGAAGCTGCCCAAGCAGGCGTTCTCTGATTCGGTGGCGCGCAACGGCTTCGTCGGCGTGCCGGTCAGTGTCGGCTCCATCTCGGATGCGGGAGTGAACGCCCGCATTCGTTTCGGTTACGCGGAGAATGGACCGGCGGCGGCGTTCTACTGCGCCTACAACCGCAAGGAAGCTTGCATCAACAATCCGCTTCCCACACCAACGAACCCATATTTCTTCGCGAGCGATAGCGGGCAGAGCGTGGTCAATTGCCCTACGGGATGTGTGCTGACCGTCCCGGTCATTCCCGGCCGGGTGGCATACTACGCGGTAGACCGCGTGGACGGGTCGGGCAACGTCATCGATGCCGGCCAGACCCAGGTGGCATTCGTGCCATAGCAGGGCCGGCCGGCACACATCTCAAGTTCGCGAGCATCACACGATTGGGATCATGGAGCAGGCGCGATGAATCCGTATCGGTACGCCATTCAGGCGTACCAGCCGCTCCATATCAGCACCGGGATCAGCACCGGGGGGCCTGCTTACCAGCTAAACCCGCCCCACATAACCGCGGTCCCCGCTAGTTGTGATCCGGCAACACAAAGCGGTCCAGCCGCCCGAGCATTTTGAACAGCGCGATCTGCATCCGCGGGATGTGGGCCCGCAGCACCGCGATCTCGGCCGGCTCTAGCGGACGTTCGTCTGGCGTTGCGTCGGTATGCACCGGAACCATGAAGCGCACGCGCCGCAGCAGCGGACTGAAGTTCACCGGCTCTGAAAACAAAATCATCCCGCCTGGCTTAGTCCACTTGACCAACTGGGCCACGACCGCGTTCAGCTCACCGCCAGATTCGCCTTCTCCAGCGGCTGGCAAATGAACGTGGTTCGCTCCGCGACGCCGTCGGTCTCGGCCCGCCGCTGCGCCAGCTCGATCGCCTTGGGTGAAACGTCGATGCGGCGTTCACCCCATCGCCGCACCCGACGTCCAGCACTCGCCGGCCACGCAGATCGCCCAGCAGACGGAAACGGAACTCTTAGTTGAATCGCCGCCTCGGGGAGCGCGCCCCGTAGCGCAGCAGCGTGCGCGGATCAATAGGTTTCGCGGTCTCACCCGCCTTGGCCGCCCACTCGTCGAAGAAGCGGGCTTCTGTATCCCATCGTTGCTATTGCTGATCCATTGACTAAATTCCCGCCACTACGCCGCAAAATCCACGTGACGCACTGCCATAAGGGGGTGTCTTGAAATCCCGTCTTCGTTCTCCTACCGAGTCATTGCATACTCAGGCGGCTCCGTCATCCTAGCGATGCATCGCGCCCTTCGGTTCGCCGACCCGCTGCAGAAGAAACTCCATTTGCGAGCCGATGTACGCCGCGATTGGGGGTAGGGCAAGGGGTCGAACGGGAAGCGACAACAGCGCCAATCCGCCGCGGAAACGATCAAGGTCGGCGGAGCGGCGAAAAGCCACAACCTTGAAGCCGGCCTGCTCAAAACACTCGACCGCGGATGCCTTGGTGAACTCCCAGGTATGATGCGGGATGCGGCACGTGCGCCATACCCAATCGCGGCCCGTCAACCGGGAGAGCAGGCGGTAATACCGGGACTCGACGGATAGAATGTCGGGGAACGTGATCATGGCGTGTGCGCTCTTCTTGAGCAGCCTATTCACAAGCTGCAGACTGGATGGCGGGTGCTGGGTGTGCTCGAGAACGTCTGTCATCGTGATGAGGTCGTAGCGGGCGGGGTTGAGGGCAGCGATATCTTCCAGTGTTCCCCCGTGTATGGGCAAGCCGTATCGCGCACTGCCGAACTCGCGGCTCTCGCGGTTCAATTCGAGGCCTTCCGCCTCGTAGCCGAGGTTCCGGAGCATATGCGGGAACAGTCCGGTAGCGCAGCCTACGTCAAGGGTACGTCCACTTGGCGCAAAGCGGCGGATCATTCGTGTGTACCGTTCGTATTTTTGTCCGGAGATTTTCTCAGCCGCGCCATCGGCTCTGAGCTCAGAGTGGTAGTCGCCTGCGTAGAACGCGTTAATATCGTCCCGGGTAGGTTGCGGGTCCGTAAAATGGAGGCCGCAGTCCAGGCAGCGCGCCAGGCGCCAGGTGCGGGACTGGTATTGCCTTTCGTAAAGGTGCTTGAGACGGTCTTGCCCGCACAACGGGCACACCGGCCGCGCCGCGCCGGTTGCGGATGGTTCGCCGGGCGCACTTCCCAGGACACGCATACCTATTTTCTAACATAGCTAGAACGATGCGTGGATGTCATACCAGAGATTAGCCTGCGGATCTGAAGCCGCGCGTCTTTTCACGCGATCCAAAGCAGCAAGAATATAATCGGCGTTGCGCCAGGGACCATGGGTTTCCTCGGCAAAAGGCCCCGACGATCCGGGCGGAAAGGCGTAAGGATGCCGGGCGCGAAAAACCTGGAATTCTTCCTTGGCCGGACGAAGCCTGTCCGGCAGATGGTCCAGGCCAGCCCGGAAGGGGGGCAGGCGGCGGTAAAGTTTCCGCAGCAGCCGCATTCCAAATTCTTGCCGGAAGATGGGTTCGGACTGGGTGAAACACGCTCCGTAAATCATCTTGAAGCGCCGGTAACCCAAATCCCGCAGTGTGGCCAGGATCGTTTCGGCGTCGGCGGCCATGAACTCGAACGAAACGAAAGGGGGCAGTGGCGCGGATCCACGAAGGGATTGAGCGCAGAGCTTGTCGGCGCCCTCGATATCAACCTTCAGAAAGTAGGGAACACCGTGCCGCGCAAACAACTCAGGGAGCGGTAAGCATTCGACCTCAATCTCACGGCAGGGGTCGCCGTGGCAGCCGGCGAGCTTGTGATCGAACGAACTCAACTTACTGTCGTTCTCGTTGACATAAAACCTGAGCTGGCCGGCTCGATCAAGGATTCCAACATTCAGCAGGGTGAGGCGTCCGCTCGCGACGGCTTCGGCAAATTTCTGGCGCGCCGCGTCCATCATCAGCGGGTTCGCGTCCACGGCGACAACGCGGTAGCCGCGCGACAGATAATACGCGGTGTCGTCGCCGTTGTGAATCCCGATATCGTAGATCAGATCCTGATGGATCCCCGAGCCGGTCTGAGTTTTGAAATTCGCCGAGGTTCGCATGGTCCGGTTGATGGCCGCGTGGGCGCCCTTCAGGCTCCGCGGCTGCTCCAATACTCGACGCCGGGCGGCTTGGCGGAGGCGTCGTGAGGGGTGCGCGCGGTGCCGCCGCGGCCTTTGAGCTCCTCCCGGAACCCTCCCGTGATGTAAGCCGGGCCGTGTTCGACAGCGGCGGCAAGCTGCTGCCGCTTTTCCGGAGTCATCGGCCCCCCCAAGTACTCGTTCCAAGAAAAGCAGCGCCCTTGGCTCATGCGGCGGCGGTGACGCGCCAGGTAGTCGTCGAGCGAGCAGATCACTTTGGCCGGGCTTCCCGCGCACACGGTATCGGGCGGCAAGGATCTCGCAACCACTGCGCCGGCGCCCACGATCGTCCGGGGGCCGACCTCCACATTCGGCAGAATGATGGTGCGGGAGCCAAAGTGGCACGACTCGTGGATGGTTACCTTGCCGATCAGGCCCGCATCCAGGAATTCATCCATTTGTCCGTCGTGGGCCAGAATCAGGCACTGCTCTCCAAAACCGCACCAATCGCCGATGCTGATCAAATAGCACAAGGGCGTGTCGATCCAGGTAGAAGCGGGAAGGTTTACACCTTGGCCAATGCGCATTCCCCGCGCCCGCAGATCGGCCCACCGGCGCTCCAGCCTGGCTGCTTCCAAGCGGCGTTTCCAGGGAGTAACCAGGTCTAGAATCCGCCCCAGCATGGCTACGCTCTCTGGCCGCGCAACCGGACTTTGAACGTCTCCAGTCCCGACACACTCTGGAGCGTGTGCAACAATCCCTGATAGGCGAAGCGGGGGACTAAGTAGGGCGCCTCGGGCGACCCGCAAAACGTATCGGGATCGATCACGCCAGGGTGACCTGTGACGGCTCCCCATAAGCCGAGCTCGCGAACCGTCGAAATCTCCCGCTGCCCAAAGTCGCGCCGGCGGCCATTGGGGTAACAAAACACCGGAACTGGCTCGCGGACTTCGGCCGTAAGGCGCTTCCACGATTCCCGGATTTCAAAACCGGATTCCTCGGCGGAAACCGTGGAGAGCACCGGATGAGTAACGGTGTGCGCACCGAAGCTCATGCCGCTTGATTCCAGCTTCCGAGCCTGATCCCAGGACATCGGCGAGAAGCGCGGCGGAGGCGCGGCGGGTAACTCCACTTCCGCCTCCCGGCTCAGATCCTCGACGCACTGCAAGCGGTCCTGCTGGGGAGCGTCCTGACATTTGAAATTGAGATCCATACACAGGCGCGCCCGCGATTCGGGGGAATCGAGAGTGTAGTGATACTCTTGCTGGCCCAGCCTGGCGCGGAGCACAGGATGCCGCGTGTTCTCGAAAATCAGCATCAGCTTGTCCCACCAGAACCAGCCGCGGCGGTCCAGGAAGCCGGAGGGGACGAACGTCGTCACCGGACAATCGCAAGCGGCGAATACCGGAGCGGCGATTTCGGCGTGATCGATGTAGCCATCGTCAATCGTAAAGGCAACGGCGCGGCGCAACGGGACACCTTCTCGCAATCTGCGGAACATCTCGCGCAGGGAAACCAAGTCGTACCCCTCCTTGCGCAAGTGGACCAACGTGCGCCGCACCAACTCCGGGTCGTCCCCCTGGACGCCCAAGTCGGGAAAACGGAAGCGGTGGCACATGAAGATGGTGCCGTCCGTCCCGGTGAGCCGCGCCAGCAGATGGGACACTTTCGGCGCAGCCAGCGGCGCCACAAGCAGGCGCTTGACCGAGCTGGACCACGGGCTACGGGTAGCGGACATGCGTGCTCCTTAAGTGTACGTCCTCACTTTTCGCGGCGGCAATGGTACGGCGATCTGTCATTGGCTTTCGCCCACTCGAAAGATGGGCACGAATCTTCGGATCGCGGCCCGAACCATCGCCCGCTCTTCCGGCTCGGGAATCTTCAAGAGCAGCACCGCCGCCAAGTAGGACGCACTGAAACAGGCTCCGCAAGCGATCAGGGTAAACAGGGGCTTCAGGGAGAGAAATAAGGGCCGGACGGCCGCGGTCAGCAAAGCCGCGGCGGCGGCGGCCAGGGCGGCCAATGCCACACCGCCCAAGAGCCTCCAGTCGCTGCGCCGGACCCCGATCACGGCGCCCATTTTGAACGCCAGATAGACCCTCCCGGCGACACCGGCGGCGACTACCACCATCACCGCCCCCAACAGTCCAAAGTAGCGGGTCGCCGGCCAAAGCAAGACCACGATCAGAGCCAGCAGCACCGCGTGCAGCCGCAGCACCATGTAGCGGTATTCGGCGTAAGCCCGCACGATATGATCGCTAAGCAAGACCGCAAACGGCAGCATGATGAGATTGACGGCAAACAACGGCCAGCTATCCAGGTACCGGTTGGTGAACAGCGCGACGATGAAATCGCGGCCGCCGACCCACAAGAAAGCGGCGACGGGAAAATACACCAGGGCAAGCTTACGCATTGCCCGGGCCGTCAACTCCACTAACTCCCGCGGATTCCCCTGCTGCTGCAGCGCGGCCGCACGGGGAATCAACACCGAACCAACGGCTTCGCCCAGCAAGGTGACCAGCGGAATGTCCAGGCACCCGATCGAGTAGACGGCAAAATCCGCCGCACCGAACCGGTTCGACACGAAGTAGTTGTGATAGTCGTTTTCCAGCGTCCACAGGACGCCCGCCAGTCCCAGCGGAAGCGCATAGGACAGCTGGCGGCGCAGCAATCCCCAGTTGAAGCCGCGCCAGAATCCGGGAAAGCGCCAGTTCACGTAGAACAGCAGCAGGGCGGTCTGCGCGATGCCCTGGGCCACCGCGGCGTAAAGCAGAGACCCCACCGTGGGGAGATACAATACTGCCGCCAGCATGAAAACGGTCTTGCTGAATTGGGCGGCGATAATCATGCTCGCCGCCACCCGGGACTCCTGATTGGCGACGACCACCGACTCCAGAACCGAGGCGACGCCCCATAACACGATCACCACCCCGATCAGCCTGGCATACGGCATGAGTTCGGAACTGTTGAAGATGACGCGGAGCAGCGCGGGAAACAAAGACAGAGCGATCAAAGCCAAAGAGGTGGCCAAGGTGTACCAGAGGAGCACGTTCAACACGACCTGCCCGCGGTGCTTCGGCTCGCGCGGCAGGAAATAGTACATGCTCATCTGAAAGGACACGGGAATGGTGGCGATGGCGGTTCCCACCGCTAGAAAAGCCTGCTTATAGAGCCCGAATTCATCCTTCGAGACGCGCCGGACCAGCAACAGCGGCAGCGCAACCGCCATCATGAACGACAGGATCTTGCCGATTAACAGCCACCCGGTGAGCGAAGTTAACGACCGGGAAGGTTTCGCGAGGGCGCCCGCTTCCGTTCCTCCGTCGTTCAGGCCAGGGTCGCTCCGGTCGGGTTGGGGCATTTCGTTAAGGTGAGAGGAGCAGAACGGATCCGAGAATCGGGCGCAGGCCGGAGAAATCCCCCAAACCCCTTCTCTACCAGTGTATCGTCACTCTCCATACATCTGTGTAGGAATTGGCAGAGGCCCGCGCCCGCTCGTGCCTGGACGAATTCGCCCGGGCGGATCTGATTGGGTCAGGAGGAGACTGCTGGTAGATCGCGGTATTTCTCGCGCAACTGGGAATATAGTTTCTTACCCGAGGCAGTACGCGGGATGTCCGGCTCGTGAACGACGTACTTAGGCACCTTGTAGAGCGGCAAGCGTTCCAGGCATAGATTGCGGATGCGAACGCCATCAAACTGCGGGCCTGGACAGGAAACGCAGGCGGCAATCGCCTCGCCTAGAAGTTCGTCGGGAACCCCGATCACAGCCACATCCTCAACCTCCGGGGCCGCGGCACAGATGACTTCCTCGATTTCTCCAGGGCTGATACGGAAGGCGGCTGACTTAATGAAGTCGCTACGGCGGCTGACAACGTAAATGAATCCGTCTTGATCCAGACGAGCCATATCGCGGGTATGCAGCCAGCCCTCGCGCAGGACCTCGGCGGTACCCTCGGGGTCATTGAGATAGCCGCGCATGATATTGGGTCCGCGAGCAACAATCTCGCCAATTTCGCCCACCGCAGCGGGTCGCCCCTCGGCGTCGACCACCCGGAGTTCAACGCCGGGAATGGCTTTGCCGATGGAACCGAGCTTCGCCTTCAGCATGGCGGGCGGGACATAGCTGAGACGCGCGGACGCTTCGGTCTGGCCGTACATGATGTAGATATCGGCTCCGCCCAGCGCCTGGCGGAGCTGCAGGACTGTCTCCATGCGCATGGCGCCCCCGGCTTGACTAACGTATCGCAGAAAGCTCCAGTCCTGCTTAAGGAATGTGGTTTTCTGCATCAGGATATAGAACGTGGTGGGGACGCCTGAGAAGCCGGTGGGGCGAACCGCCTGCATCGTCTGGACCACCTGGTTTGGGAAGGCGAAGCGGTTCTCGATGACGATCTTTGCGCCAACCGCAAGGTGGGTAAGCAGCACCGAGTTTCCAAAGGAGTGAAAGAACGGCAGCACCGTGACCGTACTGTCCTCGGCGGTGAGGTTGAGGTACTGGACAATGGAGAGGGTGTTGGCCAACAGGTTCCCGTGCGTCAGCACGACGCCTTTGGGATCGCCAGTCGTGCCCGAGGTGTAGAGCACAAGGGCGTCGCTTTCGAGTTGAGCCGGAACCGGGGCGGAGGCAGCGGGGGCGAAAAAATGGAGATTTTCCTCGAATGCGGCAGCCAAGGCGATGGTTTCCGGCCATTCCTCCGACGGGTTGAGACGCGCCAACACACGGTTGCGGGCGACTACGAGGCGAGCGGAGCAGTTGCGCAGAATGGAGCGGGCGGAATCCGCCGAGACTTCCGGATTCAGCGGCACGGCGACGGCGCCGGCGGCCCAAATGCCGAGCAGCGCTACTGCGTAATCGAGCGAATTTTCGGTCAGCATGGCCACAGTCGAGCCGGGCGTCACGCCGTGCTGGCGCAGGCAGGCGGCGAAGCCGTGAGCGCGGCTGAGCAGTTCGCCGTAAGTAAGTACCCGTCCGCTCTGCTGCAAGGCAGTGCGCGAGCCATGTCTGCCGGCAGCGGCGGAAAATAACGCGATAAGGTTGCCGGGGGCCGCTTGGGACATAGGCCCGTTCAGACGGAGACTCCCTTGTGGCGGAGATAGCCGGCAATGGCGGTAACCGAGTCCAGGTTTTCCGGCATCAGCTCGTCCGGCGTTACGGTGATGCCGAAGGACGCGCCGATCGCGTCGGCGAGTTGGAGGATCTTAAGAGAATCGGCGAGACCGTTGTCGAGCAAGGAGGCGGAGTCGGGGAGGGAGAATTCCTGGCCAGGGCACAGAGTCTGTTGCAGCAGAGCGATGATGCGAGTCCGCAACTGGCAGGGATCGGCGCCGTTGCTGGCAGGGAGCACGGCAGGGTCCGGTGCGGTGTGGCGTTCGGCCACGGCAGGAAGCCCGCCAGGAAGAATGACGCGCGATTCGGGCGGCATGACAATCGCTGCGGGGGGAATATCCGTTATGACAACCGCGTTGGCGCTGATACGCGCACCCTCGCCGACAACCACGTTCCCGATAATCTTCGCTCCGGCGGAGACGTAGACATTATCGCCAAGCGTAGGCCAGCCGCGCGCTTTGCCGTCGCTGCGGGAAATCATCTGCGCGCCCTGCACAAAGGTGCAGTTCCTACCGATTCGTCCATGCACGATCACGCCGCCGAAGTTGTGAATCACTAGTCCAGGGCCGATTTCCGAAGCGAGAGAAATGCGGATACCGCTGAGGGCCTGGGAGATCTTGTAAAGGCAGAAATACAGGGCCATCAGCGGGGCGCGCGCCGGCCGGAAGCGCAGGCGTTGCACCCATTTTCCGAAGCGGAAAATAGCGATGGCCCATAACGACATTTCGAAACAGGCCTCCACGGCTTCCTGGAATGAAAAATCGGGGCCGGCACCGTTGCTGAGCTGGTGCTGCCGGAGATCCTCTCGAAAGGTCTGAAACATCGACGTATCCCCGCGCGGAAACCGGCGCACGATAGGGCCCGGCACAACTTGAGATTCTAGCATGGGCGGCCAACGGCGCTGATTTCTCCACGTGGTCCTACCGAGGTAGACCGCTTTAGACCCAATTGGCCGCCGTGGAGAAGACAATACAACGGCGAGCGGGGCCGGGCAGCCGCCGAGGAATCGGCAGGTGAGATAATTAAGAGGTGCCGACCGTCAGTGTGGTTGTCTCCGCCTATAAGGTTTCGCCGTATATCGCCGAGGCTCTCGATTCCGTTTTTGCCCAAACTCGCGGCGGCTATGAAGTTATCGTTGTGAATGATGGCTGCCCGGACACGGTCAATCTCGAGCGGGCGCTCCAGCCCTATCTGCCCAAGATTCGTTACATCAAGCTCGATCAAAATTCCGGAGTGGCGACGGCGCGCAATGCCGGGATAAGCGCCGCCGAGTCTCCCTACGTGGCCTTCCTGGATGGGGACGATGTCTACGAGCCTGAGTACTTGGAAACCAACCTGGGGATCCTTCTTGCGGACGCCTCGCTAGACGTTGTTTGGGGTAACCTGAGGATTTTCGGACCGGTGCCTGAAGCCGGCAAGCTCCAAATGGACCTGCTGCCCTCCGTGGGAGAAGTAAACTTTTCCAGCCTGATCAGCTTACGCTGCAACGTGTTCGCCAGCGCCATCGTGCGCCGCGAGATGCTGATGCGGGTGGGTATGTTCGACGTACGGCAGCGCCGCTGCGAGGATTTTGACCTATGGCTGCGGATCGCCAAAGCGGGCGGCAAGTTCCGCTACCACACGAAGGTGGTGGCGGCATGGCGTAGACGTGCGGTGAGCCTGTCGTCGGACACGCCAATAGCCCTGACCGCGCTGCTGGAATACTGCGACAAGGTCAAGCGCGAGTTCGACCTCACGCCGGAGGAGCTCACGCTGCTGGAACAGCAAAGGCGCGAATTCTCCGCCCAGTTGGACTTGGCCGAAGGAAAAAAAGCGCTTCAGGAGGGCCGGATCGAGGAAGCGATCAAGCGGCTGGACAGCGCCCGGATGCACTACCGCAATTCCAAGCTGACTTGGGTGGTGCGCTCGCTCCGCCTGGCGCCAGGGCTGGTCAGATGGGCGCAGCGAACGCTCCGCCCCGAACCACAGTGGGACCAGACCGGCTAAAAGGAACTCAGCGCCGCCCGCATCCAGGTGTTGGTGGAGACGCACAGATAATAATAGCTTCCGTCGGTAGACCAGGAACCGGCTGTGCAGGTGCTGCTGGACAGCGCCGGCACAGGAACCTTAAGACCGATGATGGTGGTGTCGATTCCCAGCAGCGTCTGGCCTGGCACCGACGACGAGGTCAGGCCGGTTTGCGGCACCACCACCGCGGTACTCTGAAACGCGCGTACATCGAGGCTCCCTACGCTGGTCCAGATTCCGCCGGAAGCGAGCCACACCGCCAGCGGGATGGAACTGGCGGGGAACGCCGTCACGCCGCTGACCGCGTTGCACTGCGAGCAAGCGATAGTGACGTTGCTCCCTACGTTCACGCTCCCGTCGGGCAGCAAGTATATATAAGCGGCGCCGGTGCCCGCGGTGATGGTCGCTGTGGCCGGCTGCAGAACGGAGTACTCTGTGTTGCCGAAGCGCGCCTTGCACGGCTGCGCGGACGCGCACGATCCTCCAATGGTGAGCGTAGTGGAGCTGCTTTGGCTGACGCTGAAATCGGGCAGCGAGGACGCCGCCGATGCCCCTCCGCCGGTCTCGATGGTCCAGGTACTTGCCGAGGTGCAGGCGTAGAGATTGGCGCCCGCCGCTGCGTTGGTCACGAAGAACATCTGTCCGGTGGTGCAACTGGACGGCAGCGTGGTGCCGGTGGTCATGGGAAGGGTGGAAGGCGCCCCGGAAAAATTGACCGCTTTGCTCTGGGTGCGCAGGTCCACCTGCGTCTGGGCTTGGACGATGCTTAGGGCTGCCGCTTGAAGCATCAAAACGATCGCAAGATTCACGTAACGCATAACACCTCTCTGTGCGCCCAGGGTTGCGCGGCCCGGGCTAGGCAGAGCTCGGGAAAGAGCGGCATCTGTTGTAAGCTCACTAAATAGAGCTGCCCAATTGGAGGTTCCTCCACTTCACACCATGTTTTTCCGACACCGCGGCTAGCGTAAGCCATGCGATCCAGGCAAGAAATCCAGTTCCGTCTGCGCCAGGAGGCGGTAAATCTCGGCAGTCTGGCGTTTCCTCCGGGTTTACCAGGCGGAGAAGAGGCCTGTGAGAGGCCGATGGGGTTGCCTCCGGTAAGCGTGGTCATCGACTCGCTGCGCGGTTCCCATTTCGCTGAAGCCGTGATTTCGCTGGCCGGGGACATTCTCGCGCACCGCTTCCCCCTGTTCGGCAGCGTGCTCGACACCGGTCCGGAGATCCATTGGCGCCGGGATTATGAGCGCGGCGTCGAGACCCGGCCCGTTTACTTCCGCTTGCTCCCATATCTGGACGCCGCGCGCGCCGGTGATCACAAGTACATCTGGGAATTAAGCCGGCATCAGCATCTGGTGGTGTTGGCGCAGGCCTTCCGCTTCAACGGCCGGCGCGAATTCCTCGAGGAAATCCAGGCGCAACTGGAAAGCTGGATGGAGCAGAACCCATACCTTCGCGGCATCAATTGGGTGAGCGCGCTGGAAGTCGCGTTTCGATCCATGTCATGGATTTGGGTGTTGCATCTGGTGGGCGAGAGTCTGCCCGTGGCGCTGCACAAACGGGTCATGCTCTGCCTGTATCAGCACGGGCTGTGCATTGAGAACAATCTCTCGGTGTACTTCTCTCCCAATACGCATCTGCTGGGCGAAGCGGTCGCCCTGTACGCGCTCGGCCGGCTCCTGCCGCACTGCCCCGCCGCCAAACGATGGGAGGCCAAAGGCGACCAGTGGATCGAACATGAGCTTCGCCGGCAGGTGCGGGAAGATGGCGCCCACTTCGAACAGTCCAGCTACTACCACGTCTACGCTCTCGACATGTTCCTGTTTTACTCGGTGTTATCCGGCACGCTGGACCCGCGGCTGGAGCGGATGGCGGAATACCTGGCCGCGCTGCTAGGGCCGGAGCGGCGCCTGCCGTTTCTGGGAGACGACGACGGCGGCCGCTGGTTTCATCCCTACGGCGCCCGCGATGAATTTGGACGGGCGACGCTGGCCACCTGCGGAATTCTGTTCCAACGCCCGGAATGGATTTTAGACCCGTGCGATCTGGAGCCGCAGGCGGTATGGTGGCTGGGGCCGAGGCAAGCCCGGGCTGGCGAGCCGCGCTTCGCCTCCCGGCTGTTCGAAGCCTGCGGAGTGGCGGTGATGACGGATGGAGAGCACCAGATCATCGTGGACGGCGGGCCGTTCGGCCCCTGGCGCGCCGGCCACAGCCATTCCGATACCTTGAGCACTCTTGTTCGCGGGCGCAGCGGTGAGATCCTGGTGGATCCCGGCACCTTTACCTATGTCGGCGATCCGGACTGGCGTAACCGGTTCCGTGGTTCGGCGGCGCACAACACGATGCGCGTGGACGGGCTGGATCAAGCCGATCCTGACGGCCCGTTCGGCTGGGCGAATCTTCCGGCCACGCGAATCCTCGCTTGGGACAATTCCGGCGGGCACGCGTATTTCGACGCCGAATGCGGCTATCGCGGGCTGACTCACCGCCGCCGCGTCCTGTGGATCAAGCCCGGCGTGGTGTTGGTTCTGGATGAGATTCGCGGTCCGGACGAAGAGCACGCCATCGAACAGTTCTGGCATACGGCGCAGGACCCGGTGCGGGTCAGCGGCGGGTGCTTGCGAGTCCCCGGCGCGCTGCTGGTCTTCGGCCAGGGGGCGCAGCCGAGAATAGAAAGCGCCTGGCGGGCGCCGGTCTTCGGAACGAAAACGCCCGCACCGCTAATCCGGCTGGAAAGGCGGGAGCGCCTGCCCTCCCAATGGGCGACGGCGCTGCTGCTGGGCCAGTTCGATGGGCCGGCCGAGTTGCAGCAGACCGCGCTGGGTTGGGCCTTGAAGGGCCCCCTGCCCGTGAATTTCACCGTACCAGCGGCGGGCGCGCCGCAGTACGATTATCCGCGCTGAGCCAGTACGGAAGCCGTTGCGGGCGCTTGAGACCAATGGCGAAACCATAGCTCCAACATCAGCAGCATCCACAGCCAAAGCGCGTTGTTGCGCCGGCCGGAGTCGTGCTCTTCCAGCATGTTCTTGACGAACCCGGGCCGCACTACGCCTCTTTCCTGGAAGGAGCGGCTGGTAAGATGATCCCACAGCATCGAACGAAGCGGCCCCCGGAACCAGACCGATATCGGCAACGCGAAGCCTTGTTTCGGCCGATTGAGCAATTCCGCCGGGAGCCGGCTGCCCAGCGCCTTGATCAGGATCCTCTTCCCCTTCCCGCCCGACATCTTCCAGCGATGCGGCAATTTTGCGGCTAGCCCGGCCAGTTCTTGATCGAGCATGGGCGAACGCACCTCCAGCGACGCGGCCATAGACATCCGGTCCACCTTGACCAGCATGTCGCCGCTGAGTTTCGCGGTGGCTTCGAAATATTGCGCCTGCGTGAGGATGTCCACTGGGCCCGGCAGCAGACAATCCGGGAAGGTGGCGCGCCAGAACGCCTCGTCCGAAGGGAGCATCCAGTGCGGCTCCAACATCCGCTGGCGAAGCGCGAACGGGAAATGGCACAGCTCAAAATAGCGCTCCAAGGGGGAGCTCCGGCTGATCATGCGCAGGTAATTTTTCCCGTAAGCGGAGTAGGGCAGCCGCTCTCCCACAGCGCCCGCGAACTGGCGCAGGAAAAGCGGAATGCGATCGAGCACGCGCAAGGCGTCCACCTTGAAGAAATTATCGTAACCGGCGAACAGCTCATCGCCTCCGTCTCCGGACAGCGCCACTTTCACGTGCCGGGCGGCGAATTCGGACACCAGGTAGGTGGGAATGGCGGACGAGTCGGCGAACGGCTCGTCGAAGTGCCGGACCAGGCGCTCCACCATGCTGATGGCGTCGGGACGCACCAGGATCTCGTGGTGCTCGGTATGGTACCGCTCGGCCACCTGGCGCGCATAGGGAAGCTCGTTGAACCGGGCCTCCTCGAACCCGATGGAAAATGTCTTCACCGGCATGGAGGATTGGCGCGCCATCGAAGCCACTACCAGACTGGAGTCGATACCCCCGCTGAGGAACGCGCCGAGCGGTACGTCGGCAATCATGCGCAACCGGACGGATTCATCGAAAACCTGGCGAATCTGTTCGCACGCCTGCTCTTCGCTCAAGTCCGGCGGAGGCTCCTCCGCCGGAGCGGGCAGCGTCCAATAGCGTCCGTGGCGCAGGCTGCCGTCCGCCCGGTACATCAGCCAGCAGCCCGGCGAGAGCTTGTGCACCGCGCGAAAGATGCTGCGGGGATCGGGAACGTAGCCAAACACCAGGTACAGCCGCAGCGCCTCCTCGTCGATTTCCAGAGGTATGCCGGCCGCCTGCAGGCACTTCAGCTCGCTGCCGAAATACAGTCCGGAATCCAGCGCGGCCCAATACAGCGGCTTCTTGCCGAAGCGGTCCCGGACCAGCACAAGTTCCCGCGTCCGGTTGTCCCAGGTCGCCGCCGCAAACATTCCGCGGAGGCGCTTGAAACCTTCCACGCCTTCCTCTTCATATAGGTGAACCAGAACTTCGGTGTCGCTTTCGGTACGAAACTGGTGCCCGCTGGCGTGCAGCCGATCGCGCAGCGTCCGGTAATTGTAGATCTCGCCGTTGAAGACCACCCACACTGAGCCGTCCTCGTTGGACATCGGCTGGTGCCCGGTGGTCAGATCGATGATGCTGAGGCGGCGCATGCCGATGGCCCAGTTGTCGCGCGCCAGGATGCCCTCGTCATCGGGTCCCCGATGGCGGATTTGGGCGCACATCGTGCGTACGCAGGAGGCCTCCGCGCGGGAACCCTGTAAAACCAAGCCGGCGATGCCACACATAAGAATTCAGTCCGAAAAGCCCTATTGTCGCAGGTTTCGCCGCGGCGCCTTGCGCGCAGCGGGGCTGGCCGGCCGCGAATGTGCTCCGTATGGCGCGCCGGGGCGTTGCGGCGGCAGGCTTGTTACAATTGCTCGTTTGACTGCATCGAAGACACGCCACTTGGCCTATCTGGTGAGCCAGTACCCGGCCGTGAACCACACCTTCATTCTGCGAGAGGTTCGCGGGCTGCGAGAGCTGGGTTTCGAAGTGACCATGGTTTCTATTCGTGCGCCGGACCGGACCAGGGAGCAGCTCAGCGAAGTCGAACGGGAGGAAGCCGGGCAGACATTTGCGGTATTGACGGCCGGCATAACCGCCGTCGCCGCCGCTCACCTGGCCACGCTGTTGCGGCATCCTTTGCGCTATTTCGCCGGTCTTGGGTACGCGCTGAAGCTGGCGCGGCTGGACCTTCGGGCCGCGGCGTCGAACCTTTTTTACTTTGCGGAAGCGATCGTCGCCGGCCATTACCTGCGGCGCCGCGGACTGGCGCACTTGCACGCGCACTTTTCCTCGACGGTCGCGCTGCTGCTTGCACGCGTGTTCCCGATCTCGTTCTCGGTTACCGTCCACGGCCCGGACGAGTTCACCTCTCCGGCCGCGTTCTATCTTTCCGAAAAAATGGCCCAGGCTCGCTTTGTCTGCGCCATCAGCCGCTACGCCGCCAGCCAATTGATGCGCGCGTCGGATCCGTCGCATTGGCACAAGGTGTCCGTCTCCCGGCTTGGTGTCGACTCGTCGGTTTTCGATCCCCGGCCGCACCGGGAGGCTCCGGAGCGCATGGAGCTGCTTTGCGTCGCCCGTCTGGCTCCGGTGAAGGCACAAGCGCTGTTGGTCGCTGCGGTGGGCAACCTGGTCAAGCAGGGCCGGCGGATTCACCTCCGGCTGGTGGGTGAGGGCCCGAGCCGGCCGTACCTGGAGAGTCTGATCGCCGAGCGGGGTCTGGGCGGCAGCGTCACTCTAGAGGGATCTTGCAACCAGGAGCAGGTCCGGAATTTCTATCGTCAGACCGATCTATTCGTGCTCGCTAGCTTTGCCGAAGGAGTTCCCGTGGTGCTGATGGAGGCAATGGCGATGGAGATCCCTTGTCTGGCCACCTGGGTCAACGGGGTTCCGGAACTGATTTGTCACGGAACCAGTGGCTGGCTGGTGCCCCCGGGGAGTGAGGAGGAGTTGACGGAGGCAATTGCGATGCTCGCCGGCGATCCGAAGCTGCGGGAGAGGCTGGGACGGGCCGGGCGGATTCAGGTGCAAGCGCACTATGAACTGAACAGGAATGTCCAGACCCTGGCGCGGATCTATGATCAGCGCCTTTCGAGAAACGACTCATAGATTTCACCCATGCGCGAGGCCGAGGTCTGCCGCGAGAAGCCTGCTTCAATGAAGCGCTGGCCGGCGGCTCCCAGGCTGCGGCGCAGCGGCTCGTCGGCAATCAGTTTCGCCAGTGCATCGGCCAGGCCGGAGGCATCCTGGCTCTTAAACAGAAGGCCGCGAACGCCGTGCACAATCAGCTCGGGATTGCCGCCGACATCGGAAGCAATCACAGGCAGGCCGCAGGCCATCGCTTCCATGATCGAGTTAGAAAGCGCTTCATTCAAGGAAGGCAGCACGAACACGTCGAATTTGCGCAGCCACTCCGCTACTTTCGGGGTGGCTGGCTGCCAGATGCAGTCTTCGAAAACGCCGGCTTGGCGGGCCCGCGCCTGCAGAGCCTCGTATTCCGGGCCGCCGCCCACCAAAACCAGCTTCATGGGGCGATGCAAGTCCCGGACTCGCGCGAAAGCATCGATCAAAGTCCCGAGTCCCTTCTCGGGCCGGAGCATCGACGCCGAGCCGATCAGGAACGCGCCCGGCGAAACCTCGGGCGGACGCGCCGCCGGGGCGGGATGAAACTGCTCCAAGTCGATGCCGTTGTAGCAAACCCGGATCAGTCCGGCCTCCACTCGTTCGTCCTCTATCAGGTGACGTTTCATGTATTCACAATTCACCACGATGCCATCGACGCGCCGGTCGGTCCAACGCAGAAGCTTCCGGTACTCGGGCGTTAGCCCGCGGTGACCTCTTTGGCTGGACAGCATTACGGCAGAGGTCAAATACTTGGTTACCGGCGTGGCGTAGACGGCCATGGGAGCGTCAAAGGCATGGACCAATTGAATTCCCCGGCGGCGAATGAATCGCGCCAGGCGCCACGCATTCGCCAGAGCGGCCGGAGATCGGAAGGAATACACCGGAAAATGCACCAGCGGAATGCCGGCGGATTGGAGCTGCGCCGCGCGGTTGCTGCTGGGGCGGAAGGCGCCGACGTATGCTTGGAAGCGAGCACGGTCCAGCCCCAGGGCCGTTTCAATCAACTGACGCTCACTGCCCCCCGCTTCGATTTCGCGAGCCAGCAGCAGGACCGGACGGCTCATGCGCGCAAGGGCACTGGCTCCGCCGCGATTCCGCCCCACCAGCGGTCGCGCCGGCCGGTAAGGAACAGGTCGCCCCACAACTGCAGATTCAGCAGGCGCCAGATGCGGTCGGTGGCGTCTTCCAGGCCGCGCCGGTGCCGGTCGAACAAGCCGTTCACCTGATCCATCTCCAGATACTGTGCCAGGAATCCGTGCCGGTCGGCGATAGCCGCGAAGAGAGGCTCGGCGCGCGGGTCGCGCAACCATTGACGCAGCGGCGTGGGAAAGCCCATTTTCTTGCGGTGCACGATGCCGGCCGGCAACAGATCCTTGACGGCTTCCTTGAAAATGTACTTCTGCACCGATCCCCGAATTTTCAAATGATCCGGCACGCGCGTGGAGAATTCGACGAAGGGGTGATCGAGGAACGGCACGCGGCTTTCGATGGAGCACGCCATGCTCATCTGGTCCTGCTTCATCAGCAGCTCCACCAGGTACGTTTTCTGGTCCGCGTAGAGCAACTGCTGCAACAGGCTGGAACCCTGGCGCGCCGCGCGATACGCGGTGTACGCCCCGTAAGCGCCGGCCCCCCGCCCGTTGAGCAGGCTGGCGCGCTCCGCGCCGGAGAACGCGCCGTAGAAATTATCCAGGAACAGGCTCTCGAAGCTGTCCTCGCGTCCGATTGGCGTGTGTTTCAGCTTGCGCCGGATGGATCCGGAGAGCAGGCTGGTGGAAGCGATGTGGCCGCGAATCCAGGTCCGCAGCGGCGCAGGAACAACCTGGTAGGCGCGCGCGGCGCGGTCGTTCAACAAGTGCCAGCGGTAGCGCTCGTAGCCGGCGAACAGTTCGTCGCTGCCTTCGCCGGTCAGCACCACCTTCACTTGCTCCGCCGCCAGCCGCGATACGAAATACAGAGACACGCTGGAGGGCCAGGTAATGGGTTCGTCTTCATGCCAGATCAGCCGCGGCAGAGTCTGGAAAAAATCATCCATCCCGACGGTGATCTCGTGATGATCCGTGCCGATGGCGCGAGCTACCTCCGCGGCATAGCTCAGCTCACTATACTGCGCCTCGCTGTATCCGACCGAAAACGTCTTGACCGGACCGCTAGCCATGCGTTTGATCAACGCCGCGATGGCGCTGGAATCGACTCCGCCGCTCAGGAACATGCCCAGCGGAACGTCGCTCATCAGACGCATGCGGACGGTCTCTTCGAGCCGCTGCCGGCACTCCGCGATCCAGGAGGCGTCGCTGCGTTGCTCCGGCTGCGCGGGAGGCTCGGGAACGTCCCAGTAACGCGCGATTTCGAGGGACGGCCTTTCCATTCCCATCCGCAGGGTGAGATGATGGCCCGGCATCAGCTTGCGGATGTTTCCAAACAGCGTGTTTTCTCCGGAAAGATAGCCGAAGGCGAGATATTCTTCTAGCCCTTCCTCGCGCAGCGACGCGGAGATGGCCGGGTGCTCCAGCAGGGCTTTGATCTCGGAGGCGAAGACGAATATCGAGCCGTCCCAGTAGTAATAAAAGGGCTTGATTCCTAGCCGGTCGCGAGCGCAAAACAGCGTTCGTTTGGATTGGTCCCAGAGAGCGAAAGCGAACATGCCCCGGAAGCGGCTCACACAATCGGGGCCGTACTCCTCATAGGCGTGCAAAATCATTTCGGTATCGCAGCGCGAGGAATAGCAGTGGCCAGCCTGCTCCAGGGGCTCACGAAGCGATGCGTGATTGAAGATCTCTCCGTTGTAAACGACCCACAGAGTGCCGGTTTCATTGTGCATCGGCTGATGACCAGCAATACTAAGAATCAACCAAGAACAGGCAAA
>CAWISY010000092.1:0-15064 GCA_963838455.1 Bryobacterales bacterium | reverse complement strand
TCCTTGCATCCTCGGGCTCCGTACCTCCGCGAAACAGCCCGCAAAACGGAGCCCTGGTCGCGGCTGGGCTGGCTGTTGCTCCCGTGCATCGAGGACTGCGACCGGCCCTTTGCGGGCTAGCCGGAATCGCGCTGTTTGGCGTGATCGTGCTCGGTCCGTCGCGAGCGCAGCAGCCAGCGGCTCAAACGAAAACCACGCCGAAGGCCGCGCCCAAATCCCAGCCGAAACAGGAGGAGCCGCTGGTGTTCAAAACCGGCGCCCGGCTGGTGGTGGCCGACGTCACGGTCAAAGATAGCAAGGGCAACCCCATCAGCGGGCTCAAGAAGTCCGACTTCGCCATCTACGAAGACAACGCCAAGCAGCAACTGGAGGTGTTTGAGCCGCAGAATGTTAGCATGGACCCGGAGCCTCCGCCGGTGCTGACGCTCGACGATCAGCTCAAGCTGCCGGAGATCCCCAAAACCACCATCACCTTTGAGGCGCCCGGAAAGGTGCAGTATCACGACAAGCGCCTGATGGTGTTTTTCTTCGATTTCTCCTCCATGGCGGTGGAAGACCAGTTGCGCGCGCAAGAAGCCGCGCTCGACTTCCTGAGCAAGAAAATCACCAAGGCCGACGAAGTGGCCATGATGCTCTACACCAGCACCATCAACGTGCTGACCGACTTCACCGATGACCGCGACGTGCTCACCGACGTGATCAAGGGATTGCCCATCGGCGAAGCCACGGAGCTGGCCGGCCTCGCCGACACTGGCAGTTGCGCGGGCGAAGATACCGGAGCGGCTTTCGTCGCCGATGAGACCGAGTTCAACATTCTCAATACCGACCAGAAACTCGCCGCGCTGGAAACCGCCGCCAAGATGCTGGCCAATCTGCCCGAGAAGAAAGTGCTGGTCTATATGTCGGGCGGCGTCAGCAAAACCGGCGTGGATAATCAGGCGCAACTGGAAGCCTCAGTCAACGCGCTGATGAAGGCCAACGTGGTGATGTATCCGCTGGACGTGCGCGGCCTGATGGCGGACCCTCCCGGCGGCGCGGCCAGCACTGCGGCTTCGCGCGGCACCGGCGCCTTCAACGGATCCAGCTATAACAGCCAGCGCTCCTCCATCAACGATTCGCAGGAGACGCTCACCACGCTGGCGGCCGACACTGGCGGCAAGGCGTTTCTCGATAGCAACGATCTGGCGCTGGGCATTCAACTGGCGCAGCAGGCGGTCACCAGTTATTACATCCTCGGCTACTACACCAGCAACACCAAAGAGGACGGAAAATACCGCCGCATTTCGGTCAAGCTGACCAACGGCATGACCGCCAAGCTCACTTATCGGGAAGGCTACTACGCCGACAAAGACTGGCATCGCATGAACGGCGAGGATAAGGAGCAGCAGTTGAAGGAGGCCATCGCAGCCGGCGATCCCATCACCGACATTCCTCTGGCGCTGCAGGCCGATTACTTCCGCATCGGCCCGACCTCGTATTTCGTCCCGGTGTCGGTGCGCGTTCCCGGCTCAGTTGTGGAACTGGCGGCCAAAGGCAATGCCGCGACCACGCAGATCGATTTCCTGGGCCAGATCCAGGACGAGACGCACAACACCGTCGGCAATGTGCGCGACTACATCAAGATTTCGCTCGACCAGGAAAATAAGGCGCGCGCGGCCAAGACTATTTATCAGTACGACGCCGGCTTTACCCTGGAACCCGGACGCTACAAGATGAAATTCCTGGTGCGCGAAAACGTCACCGGCAAGATGGGAACGTTCCTCTACGACTTCATCGTGCCCGATCTCAGCGCCGAAACCTCCGGCTTGAAGCTCTCGACCATTGTCCTGAGCAACCAGCGCTCGGCGATCAAAGCCGCCGTCGGCGCGGCCGGCCCGGCCGACAAGAAAGACGTCGCCGCCAATCCTCTGATCGATGGCGATCAGAAAACCATGCCGAATCTGACCAAGGTCTTCCGCCGCCGGCAGAATATGTTCGTCACCTTCGATGTCTACGACGCCAAGGCCGATCCCAAGAATGCGCAAGCGCGCCACGTGCTGGTGAGTATGAGCCTGTTCAACAAGACCGGCGCCAAGGCGTTCGAGGTGGGGCCGCTCGAGATGACCCAGCTCGCGCTCACGCGGCCGGATACCGTGCCGGTGAAGCTGCAGATCCCGCTCAAGGATCTGGCGCCGGGCGAGTATCGCGCGCAGTTCAACGTAGTCGATACGGTGGGGCGCAAATTCGCATTTCCCAGCACCGAAGTAGTGATCACGCAGTAACAGCCGTGGAACCCGCTCGGCCCAAGGGGCACCCCGGTCGCGGCTCTGTAGGATGCTTCGCGCTGAGCCGCGACCGGGGTGCCCTTTGGGCCGAGCGGACGGGCGTGGTCATGCTATCGATGCTGTGCGCGCTCTCAACATTTGCGCAGCCTCCCGACGCGGCCGCGCAACAATCGATGCTCGACGGCGTCAAGCAAACCGCCGCGCGCTATCAGCGCGAGGTTCCCGACTTCCTCTGCACCCTCCTCACCAAGCGCTTCGAGGATCACGGAGGATCGGGCAAGAAGTTCAAGCAGCGCGACTCCGACGAAGTCGAGTTCCGCTATGTCGGCCGCCGGGCCTACCGCACCGTTCTCAAGGTCAACAACAAGCCGGCCAAGCAGGAGCCTCTCACCGGCTTCCGCTCCGACGGCCTGCTGCCCTTGATCGGCTTTCTTCCGGAGTGGCTGCTGGGCCCCAGCGCGAAAACCGCCTTTCAATGGCTCCGCTGGGACGTCACCGGCGGCCGGCGCGTTGCTGTGTTTCATCTGCAATTGAACCCCGAGGACTCCAAGCTGCCGTTTTCGAGCGGACGTGGAACCATCATGGCCGGTCTCGATGGCGCGATGTACGTCGACCCCATGACTTCCACCGTCATCCGCCTGGAGCTGCAACTGCAGATTCCGCCCAATGCGGTGCTGGACGTGGTTGCCTGTTCCTTCGATCTCGACTACGGCCCGGTGATGATCGCCGGTCAGGAGTTTTTCCTTCCCATCCGCACCGTGGTGGTGATGCGCAACGACCTGGACGTGCTCTTGAAGAACGAGACCGAGGTGGTGCGCTATCAGAAATACGCCGCCGACACTTCGGTCCAGTTTGGCGATCCTGAGCATTAATTTGGACAATGTGAGCTTCCGATTTGGAGAATCGACCCGCGACCCCTAAAATCGAATCAGAGGGACTCCTTGCGAATCTGGTTGGTTTTTTTGGCAGCGGTTGCCGCGGCAGGCGCCCAATCCGGTTCCGATCTGCCCGTCCCGTCCGCCTACCCGAACGACGCGCCTCCGGACAATCCCAAGGGCATCCTGGCCCTGATCACCGGCAGCGCCCTGCGTTATCAGGGCGAAGTGCCGGACTTCACCTGCACGGAACTGATCACGCGCAGCGAGGCCTCGGCCAAAATTCCTCCCGGCACTCCCCCGCATTGGAAGGTGCGCGACAAGCTGGAGGAGGTGCTCAGCTTCGTCGAGGGCAAGGAGAATCACACGCTGATCCTGGTCAACGGCAAGCCGACGCGCTACACCCATGAATCGCTGGAAGGGATGCGCTCCGACGGCCTGCTGCAGTTCGTGATGGTGCCCAACTGGATTTTCGGGCCGCTCTCGCAGACGCGCTTTGACTGGGTTCGCTGGGACAAGATCAACGGGCGCCGCATGGCGGTGTTCGTGTTTGAGACACCGCGGTCGGTCTCCACCCATCCCTTGGTGTATGAGGATCGCTCCTTCATGGTCAGCTATCATGGCGTGATCTGGGCCGATCCGGAGACCGGGGAGATGGCGCGCCTGGAAGCGCAGATGGAAACGCCCAAGGACTTTCCCTTCCAGCGGGACGATTTCGAGATCGATTACGGGAAGGTCCACATCTCCGGCGAAGAATTTCTGCTGCCGGTGAAGTCCATTGGGACCCTGCGCGACGGCAAGCTGCTCTCGAAAAACGAAATCGAGTTCAGCGATTACCGCAAGTACCAAGCCGACGTGAACATTCACTTCGGCGATCCCGGCCAGCCGTAAGGGACCCGGCTGTTCCGCGTCCCGTCACCGAAAGGTCACACACTTCGATCCCTTTAAGCAGTACAATCGTGGCGGGGCCGCGCCGTAAGCGGGTCGGTCACCAGGGAGCGGACACGCCGCTCCATATTAGTAACCATGGAGCGGACACGCCGCTCCATATCACTTGATCTGGAGGATACTTCATGAGCATTGCACAATCGATGTTGGGTGAACTCGACTACGAGATGGCCAACACCCGCAGAACGCTGGAACGGGTTCCCGAGAACAAGCTGGACTGGAAACCGGATCCGAAGTCGATGTCGCTGGGCCAGCTCGCCGGGCACATCACCGAGATGGTAGGTTGGGGCTCCGCGGTCTTGACCACTCCTTCAATGGACATGGCCGCAGGGGAGCATAAGCCGTTCATCCCCACCAGCCAGCACGAACTGCTCAGCATGTTTGACAAGAATCTGAGCGGACTGCGGTCGACGCTGGCCGGCGTGAGCGATGAGGACATGATGAAGACCTGGACCCTCAGCGTCGGCAGCAACGTCATATTTAGCATGCCTCGCGTTGGCGTGATGCGCACCATGATCATGAATCACCTGGTGCATCATCGCGCCCAGCTCACTGTGTACTACCGCCTGAATGGAGTGCCGGTTCCCGCGCTCTACGGACCCTCCGCTGACGAAGGGCAAATGTCGGCGTCGGCCTGATTCCAGTCTGTCGCAGTTCTGTTACTATGTAGTCGGGAAGCGGTACAGCGCCGCGGGACTTACCGCTGTGCCGCTCCACCGGATGTAAGGAGGGCCTCAATATGAGAGTCCTTGGAATCTTGGTTCTGGCTTGTGCGATGCCTGCCCTCGTGCTTGCGCGCGGTGGAGGCGGTGGCGGCGGCGGTCACGCTGGCGGCGGAGGCGGAGGACACGCCGGTGGTGGCGGCGGGGGACATGTTGGTGGTGGTGGCTTTGCCGGCGGAGGCGCACGCGGCGGTTTTAGTGGCGGCGGCGCCCGAGTTGGCGGAAGCGTTGGAGGGGTCCGCGGTGGTGGCGGCGTAGGCGTCGGCGGCGGCGCAAACCGCGGCGGCTACGGTAATGGCCGCGGGGGCTACGGCGGCTATGGTGGTTACGGCCGCGGCGGCTACGGTTACGGCCGTGGTTATGGCTACGGCGGCTATGGTTATGGCGGCTACGGCCTAGGGTTCGGCCTCGGATTCTGGGGTTGGCCGTATTACGGTTACGACCCGTATGTTGACTACGGTTACCCGTATTACGATTCCACCTATTACGATCCCAACGCGTACGGTTACTACGATCCGAATCAGTACGCCCCCAATCAATACAGCTATGCGCCGGCTCAGCCCGCGCCTCAGTATCAAACGCCGCCTCCTGCGTATCAAACGGCGCCTGCAGCGCCCGCCCCGCAGGCCAGCACGAATGCGAATGCCGCGCCCGATTATTACCTGATCGCGTTCACCGATCACTCGATCCGCGCTGCGATCGACTACCACGTGGAGGGCGACACCATCCACTGGACTTCGCGCGAGCATGAGCAGATGCAGGCTCCGCTCTCGACCGTGGACCGCAGCTTCAGCCAACAGATCAACCGCGACCGGCACGTCGACTTCCGGCTGCCGTAGATCTGCCCAATGCACAGAGACAGCGCGCCGATCATCATCGGCGCGCTTCTCATTTGGGTCGGCCTCTTTTACGCCGGTACCTACAACGGGTTCAACCGCCGCGGCGGCCCGCCTGATAATCCCCCGAACAAACGCACAAGATGGATTCTGGTGCTCGGCGGCATTGCCGCGATAGTATTGGGTGTAAGGTCCTTCCTGAACTGAGACTCAATGACTGAGTATCGCTATACGGTTATCTTCGAGCCCGCCGAGGAAGGCGGCTTCGTTGTAACGTGCCCCGCACTTCCTGGCCTCGTAACCGAAGGGGACACGATCGAGGAAGCACGCGCTATGGCGGAAGACGCGATCCGCGGCTACATCGAGAGTCTCCGCAAGGACAACTTACCGATCCCGTCGGATAAGCCGTCCGTCCAGGAAGAAATCCGGGTGCTGGTGTCCGAACCGGCATGAGCCGGAAACTGCCTGCGCTCCAACCCAAGGATGTCTTTCGAGCTCTCCGTAAAGCCGGATTCTATCTGCATCATGTGAGCGGGAGTCACTATATCCTGAAGCATCCCGAGAAGCCCGCCCTACGCGTTACCCTCCCTTGGCACGGCCGAGACCTCAAGCGCGGAACCCTGCAATCCATTCTTGACCAGGCAGGGCTCGGCGTCGACGAATTCGCGGAATTTCTGTAGAAAAGCTAAAATCGTAGTTTCCACGCCTTCATGTCCACTAAACCCAGCGCCCATGTCCACTAAACCCAGCCTCCTGGACCGCCTCAAAGCGGGGATCCAGAAAACCCGCGCCGGGCTGATGGAGAAGATCGAGGACGCCGTCAGCGGCCGCAAAGAAATTAACGCAGACGTTTTGGACGAGCTCGAATACGCACTCATCACCGCGGATATCGGCTCGCGCACCACGGCCGAAATTCTGGAGCGCATCCGCCAGCGCGTCGAGCGCCATCTCGTCTCCGACTCCGCCCAGCTCAAGACGCTGATCAAGGAGTATCTCCTCGAAATTCTCGAAGCCACCGAAAAACCGCTGCCGCACGTCGCCGAGCCGCCCACCGTCATCATGGTGGTCGGCGTGAACGGCGCCGGCAAGACCACTTCCATCGGCAAGCTCACGCGGCGTTTGCAATCCGAGGGAAAGACGGTTTTGATGTGCGCCGCCGATACTTTCCGCGCCGCGGCCATCGAGCAGCTCGAAGTCTGGGCGCAGCGCACCGGCGCCGACATCATCCGTCAACAGCCCGGCTCCGACCCCAGCGCCGTCCTCTTCGACGCCCTGCAGGCCGCCAAGGCCCGCAAGGTGGACTATCTCATCGTCGACACCGCCGGGCGCTTGCACACCAAAACCAACCTCATGGCCGAGCTGGAGAAAATGCGCCGCACCGCGGATCGCGTCATTCCCGGAGCGCCGCACGAAGTCCTGCTGGTGCTGGAAGCCACCACCGGCCAGAACGGCCTGGAGCAGGCGCGCAAGTTCACCGAATCGAGCGCCGTAACCGGCATCATCCTCACCAAGCTGGACGGCACGGCCAAAGGCGGAGTGGTGGTCGCCATCTCGCGCGAACTGAATCTGCCCATCCGCTACATCGGCGTGGGTGAGCAGCTCGACGACCTGCTTCCCTTCGACGCGCACAATTTTGTAGCGTCATTATTCGACTGACCATACTCGACTAACCATGGACCGTTACCTCGAAGAAGCCCTGGATCTGGCGGCGCGCGGCATCGGCCAAACCTCGCCCAATCCGGCCGTAGGCGCGGTGCTGGTGCGCGACGGCCAAGTGGTCGGCCGCGGCTTCCACACCTGGGCCGGAGTGAAGCACGCCGAGGTGCTCGCGCTCGAAGAGGCCGGTGAGCAGGCCAATGGCGCGACGCTCTACGTTTCCCTGGAGCCGTGCGCGCACCGCGGACGCACCCCTCCCTGCATCGACGCCATCCTGGCCGCGGGCGTCCGCAAGGTGGTCGCGCCGATGAAGGATCCCAATCCGCAGGTGGCCGGCCGCGGCTTCACCCGGCTGCGCGATGCGGGCGTCGAGGTGGAGATCGACTCCACCGCCGAAGCCCGCGCCACCGATATCAACGAAGCGTTCTTTCATTACATGCGCACTGGCCGGCCGCTGGTGACGCTCAAGGGCGCGCTGACCCTCGATGGCAAGATCGCGGCTCCGGATGACGACGCCAACCCCGGCGTGATTCCCTGGATCACCAGCGCCACCGCGCGGGAACACGTGCAGCTTCTGCGTCACGCGCACGATGCCATCCTGACCGGGATCGGCACCGTGCTCGCCGACGATTGCCGCTTGACCGATCGCACCGGTGAGCCGCGCAGTCGCCCCCTGCTGCGCATCGTGCTCGATTCGCTGCTGCGCCTGCCCCTCGATTCGGCGCTGGTCCGCTCCTGCAACAACGATGTTCTGGCGATCACCACCTCAGCGGCTTCCCCTGAGCGCCGCAAGCGCCTCGAAGCCAAAGGCGTCCGCGTGGAGGTGAAAGAACGCAAGGACGGCCGAGCGAGTCTCCAGGGCGTGGTCGAGTTGCTCGCCAGCGAGAAGTATCTTTCGCTCATGATCGAAGCCGGCAGCAAAGTGAACTGGTCCGCGCTCGAATCCGGCGTCGCCGACAAAATCTTTTTCTATTACGCGCCCAAGATCCTGGGCGGCATGCATTCGCTTCCGGTGGCCGGAGGCACGGGCCGGCGCCGCCGCAATGACGCGATTCGCGTGCATAACGTGCGCCTTCATTCCGTCGCAACAGATGAGTTTGCCGTGGAAGCCTGGTTGGAAAAAGAGACGTAGAAAAAAGAAGAGTACATGTTCACCGGGATCATCGAAGAGCTCGGAACGGTCGACTCGCTCGAAGCACGGCCCGCGGGAGCCCGGCTGCGCATTCGCTGCACCACCGTGCTCTCCGATCTCACGGAAGGCGCCAGCATCGCGGTCAACGGCGTGTGCCTGACCGCTGTCGATATCGCGGCCGATTCCTTTTCCGCCGACCTCGCTCCCGAGACGTTGCAGCGTAGCAACCTCGGCGATCTTGCGGCAGGCTCACGCGTGAATCTGGAGCGGCCGGTCACTCCCGCGACTCGTCTCTCCGGGCACATCGTGCAAGGCCACGTTGACGCGACCGGCGTGGTCGAATCGCTGGAGGATTTAGGCGCAGGTAACTATTGGCTGAAGGTGCGGATTCCTAAAATGCTCGATCGTTACCTGGTTCACAAAGGATCGGTCGCCATTGATGGAATCAGTTTGACGATTGCGTCGCTGGACGACTCGCTGGTGGGAGTCACGGTCATTCCGCACACCATGACGCACACCACGCTCGGCGCAGCCAAGACCGGCTCACGCGTGAACATCGAGGTCGACGTGCTGGCCAAGCACGTGGAAAAACTACTTAGCGCTTCAAATCCGCCTGCCAGTTGAGGACCACGGTGATCGGCGTCTCGCCGCCGCCCGGCAGTACGCTCAAGAGAAAACGGCTGTCGTCGGAGGTTGCGTTCTACCCGTCATTGGGTGTAGCGCTGAAGCTTGGCTTGGGTGTGGCCTTAGGCTGCGCAGCCGCGGGTAACGTTAGAAGGCATGCGCCAATCAGGATAGAGCAGACAGCCCGCATTCGAACAAAAGGATAACAGGAGCGCTACTGAATTGGCAGAACCTTACGGGAGGGTAGTTGGCGGAAGCGTGTGGTCGGCTCGCGGTTTCCATTACCCTGGTAATATAAGGTATGGCTATCGCTCAATCCAAAATAACCTCGCAAGGCCAGGTCTCTGTTCCGGCTGAGATTCGCAAGAGGCTGGGAGTGGGCCCGGGAGCGACTCTTGAGTGGGACGAACAAGATGGTCAGATCCTGGTGCGGCGGGTGAAGAAGTATACCTCGAAGGAAATCCATAAGATTCTATTCCCGAACGGGCCGCCGAAACGGCGGAGTCTGAAGGAGCTAAAGAAGGGTATCGAGTCCTACATCGACGAGCAGCATGCGCGCGGCCGATACTAATGTGCTGGTGCGTATCGTCGTTAGGGACGACGAGAGACAAGCAGAGGCCGCGGACACTTTTGTCGCAGGCGGAGTTTGGGTATCTTCGTTGGCTTTCGCCGAGGCCGTGTGGGTTTTGCGGAGGACCTACGGATTCGATGCGGCCCAACTCGCCGGCACGATCGACATGCTGCTTCATCACAAGGACCTCACGTTTGGGGAGGAAGATGCGATCGCGGCAGCGCTGGCGCTGTTCCGCGAGCGGCCGAGCCTCGGCTTTTCAGATTGTCTGATGCTCGAACTGGCACGCAAGGCCGGACACCTTCCGCTCGGCACGTTCGATCGCACGCTCGGAAGAGTCGACGGGGCCCAGCGGCTGTAGAGTTATTGCAGCGGCAGGTCCTCCTGGCCGTTCTGGCCAGTGACCAGCTCGGTGTCCGGGATCAGGCTGGCGGCGGCGACCTGGTCGCCGGCTTCGACGTTAACCAGGCGCACACCCTGCGTAGAGCGGCCGGCTTGCCGGATCTCGCCGGAATCAATGCGGATGATCTGGCCCTGCTTGGTGACGATCATCAGGTCGCTGTCTTCCTTGACGGAAAGAATCGCGACCACCTTGCCGATCCTCGCCGTAGTCTTCATGTTGATCACGCCTTTGCGGCCGCGGGCGGTTAAACGATAATCCTCAAGAGGAGTCCGTTTACCGTAGCCGTTCTCAGAGATGGAGAGCATGAGCCCCTCCTTTTCGACGATCTCCGCGCCCACCAGATAGTCGCCCTCTTCGAGTTCCATGCCGCGCACGCCGCGAGCCGGGCGGCCCATGGGCCGGACATCGTCCTCCTTGAACCGGCACGCCATGCCCTCATGCGAGCCGAGGAAAATATAATCCTCGCCGGTGGTGAGGCGGGCGGCCAGCAGTTCATCGCCTTCGTCGATGGCCAGCGCGATGATGCCGCGCGACAGGGGATTGTCGAATTCGGTCAGCTCAGACTTCTTGATCACGCCCTGCTTGGTGACCATGACGATGTACTTGCCGGGGACGAATTCCTTCACCGGCAGGAACGCGGTGACGGTTTCATCGGGCTGGAGATTGATCAGGCCGGAGCAGTGCTTGCCCTTGCCCACCGTTGCCGCATCGGGGATGGCGTAAATCTTGAGCCAGTAGACGCGGCCCTTATTGGTGAAGATCAGCAGATACGCATGAGTCGAAGCAACAATGAGATGCTCCACCACGTCTTCGGCCCTCGTGGACATGCCGATGCGGCCTTTGCCGCCGCGCGTCTGGCGGCGGTAGGTGTCGACGGCGGTGCGCTTGAGGTAGCCGCCGCGCGTGACGGTCACCGCGACATCCTCCACCTGCACCAGGTCTTCCAGCGTGATCTCGCCGGTGTCTTCGACGATCTGGGTGCGGCGCTCATCGCCGAAATCCTTCTGGACTTCCTTGAGCTCCTTGACCACCACGCCGCGCAGAACTTTTTCCGAGCCGAGGATCTCCATGTATTCGCCGATCCTCACCTGGATCTCGGCGAGTTCTTCGAGAATCTTCTGCTGCTCCATGCCGGTGAGGCGCTGGAGCTGGAGCTCGATGATGGCCTGAGCTTGTCTTTCTGTAAATTCGAACTGGGCGATGAGGCCTTCGCGCGCTTCCTTGGGGGTCTTGGCCGCGCGGATCAGCTTGATGACGGCGTCCAGATTGTCGAGAGCCTTCTTGAAGCCGAGCAGGATGTGCTCACGCTCACGGGCTTTGCGGAGAAGGTAATCGGTGCGCCGGCGAACGACGTCGAGCCGATGCTCGATGAAGCGCTTCATCGCATCGAGGAGGCCCATTTCGCGGGGCTGCCCGTTCACAATCGCCAGCAGAATCACGCCGAAGCTGATCTGCATCTGCGTCTGCTTGTACAGGTTGTTAAGAACCACCTCGGCCTGCTCACCGCGCTTGAGCTCGATCACTACGCGGTAACCGTCGCGGTCGCTCTCGTCGCGAACGTCGGAGATGCCTTCCAGCTTCTTGTCGTTGACCAGCTCCGCGATGTGCGCGACCAGGCGGGCTTTGTTGACCTGGTAGGGGACCTCGGTAACGATGATGGCCTCGCGATCCTTGCCCATTTTCTCGACGGCGGCCTTGGCTCGGACTTTGAGAGAGCCGCGGCCAGTGGAGAAATAATCGTGGATTCCGGTGCGGCCCAGGATGATGCCGCCGGTGGGAAAATCGGGCCCCTGCACCAGCTCGGCTATTTTGGCGAGGGTGATGGCGGGGTTCTGCACCAGCGCGATGCAGGCTTCGACGATTTCCCGGATGTTGTGCGGAGGGATCTTGCTGGCCATGCCGACGGCGATGCCCTCGCTGCCGTTGATCAGCAGGTTGGGGATGCGCGCGGGCAGGACTTCGGGCTCGACCTCACTGTCGTCGTAGTTGGGACGGAAGTCGACGGTCTCCTTGTCGATGTCTTCGAGGAGGGTGGAGGCGATGCGCGAGAGACGGGCTTCGGTGTACCGCTGGGCCGCGGGCGGATCGCCATCGATGGAGCCGAAGTTGCCTTGGCCGTCGATCAAGGGGTAGCGCAGGGAGAAGTCCTGCGCCATGCGGACCAAGGCGTCATAGACGGGCGCATCGCCGTGGGGATGGTACTTGCCCATGACGTCGCCGGTAATTTTGGCGCATTTGCGAGTGGGCCGGTTGAAGTGCAGACCCAGCTCATGCATGCCGTACAGGATGCGGCGATGCACGGGCTTGAGACCGTCGCGGACATCGGGGAGGGCGCGGCCCACGATCACGCTCATGGCGTAATCGAGGTAGCTGCGCCGCATCTCGTCTTCGATGTTGACCGGGATGTGGCTCTTGTTCCCGCCGTCTCCGCCTAAGGGGATCTGTCCGCCTCCGGGCGGGGGAGGCGGCGTGGTGGGGTCTTGGGGATCTGCCAAACTTGACTCCTTGTGGATGCCCTGCGAGTGTGCCGGAGGGCTCGGCGATTACCCTTTATTTTAGCAGCTTGGGGCGCGGGGGGCCGAGAAAAGCTCGCCGGTGGTGAGGCCTTAGAGGCCGCCCCCCATCTGGAAGCCAAACAAAGCGATGATCTAGGACGGAAAACTTATTTTCTACTGTTATTAAACAACTTACAAGTGTTTTACTTGTGTCCGTCTCGTGCTGCTGGCTCCTACATGATATCGTTGGAGTGTGCTTAAGGAGCACACTTTTGTGGAACCTTCAAATTCTAAGCTTAACAAATCGCTCGAAGCTCTTGCCGCAGCAGGAAGGCTGCGTGTCGTCCTGGATTTCAAGCTCGAAGACGTTCAGTTCATAGACGATGGCCAAGTCGGAGCGCAGGTAACCTCCATCGGTGACGAGCAAGCTTCATCCGAACCCGAACCAGACGCAGGACTAGAGGAACCCTTAGCGACTTCAGATTCAGCGTCTGGTGAACCTCTCTACGAACTCAACCCCGCCGCACAGCCCCCCCGTGTTGGCTCGATGAATTTTTCTATTCTGGCACTCCTGAAGCAATTACCACCCACCTTCACAAGGGGCCAGTTTGAGGGTGAAGTGTCAAGGGCAATGAATTTCAACCCCAAGACCGGGTACTTCGGCGTTCGAACGAACTTCCCAACTCTCAAACGTGCTCAACAGGCGTATTTTTCTGAGTTCAGAAAACGACAGTGGATTATGCCCTTCACCCGCGGCGTGACGCTAACCGCTCGTTTGCTGGACGATGGCACAGTGATAACGTGCATTACTGGCGTGCCAGTCGGTCACCCAGCCCCAAGCAAACCTCAGCACTTCGATATGCTCACCATGTTCCTCGACCACCAACCGTTGAGTCTCGATGAGAAAGAAGCTTTCTTGAAATCGTTAAGAGAAAATCGCACGGGCGCAATTTTTGTGCCTAGGTACAACTCGACCCTTCTCGCCGGATGACAATTCTGGGGATGAACGTTGCCCCCAAGGTTCTGTAAAAGTGGTCCGGTCCACGTCGAGAACCGCGGCCACGTCCTCGCGGCGCCATCAGCTTCCGGGCCTTGCGGCGGACATCGTCGGACGCCCCGTTGCTTCAAAACTCGCTCCCTTGGACACGTCAAGTGGGCTTTAATCCGCCGCGCGATCGGACGTTCTTCTTTGGCGGCGTCGAAAGGGACCGGCGCGGCGGCTGGCTTTCCATTGCCGCCCGCAAGATCCGGTTGATGCGTGTCTGGTAGCCCCTGCCGTGGGCTTTGAGCCAATGCAGCACGTCCGCGTCGAGGCGAAGGGTGAGTTGCTGCTTGGCCGGCGGCCATGCTTCGGTTGCTTTCGCATAGAAAGAGTTGTCGAGCGGCGGAATGTCCGAGTAGTCGATCTGGGCATCCTTTATACGGTCAAGCCTCGCCAAGTCGTTTTTGATAGATTTTTTGTTCACGTCGATTGCCTTTCTCATGGAGATGATGCGCGTGGTGTCGCCGCCGCGCGGCGGGTGGGCAATGACCACTACTCGGCACGGTAGCTACCTTTGTAACTACATTCAAGCAAAAATGGTTAAGCCTGAAATGGAACTTCCGTAATGACGGGCTCCGCCAGGGTGGGACGCGCTTCGGGCGGTCGAGGCCCGTTCGAGGCCTGCATGGGAGCGTCTTGCCCTTAGCGCTTCAGATCCTGGGGATGGACGACTTCAACCTCAGGGTAGCGTGCAAAATCGGAGCGGTCGAACGTGAGAATTGAGGTAAGTCCGTGCACTTGCATCGCGGCCACCAAGCGAGCATCATGAGCGGACTTGCCGGAGACTTTATGCCGCGTTACCAAGGCCTCCCAAACGGGGTAAATCGCCGGCGTCTCAGGCAAGAAGCCAAGCATCGTCTTGATCCGCTTCAATTCAGCCTCGGCCGATTGAGGAGCCAGCCCGAGTCCATTTTGTTGGATCGGCCGCGTTGCGACGACCCACACCTCGATCAAGTTCTTCTGTGTTTTTCAATCCGTCCCGCTACGTTTGGCCGCACGCGGCCGGCCAGTCAACGGCGCTGCCCGCTCCAGTCGCGCGCCTGACGCTGGCGCTACAGCGCTGCTCCCGTATTGGCCGTTTCCCTTTGGTGACCGGCGGCCTATAGTCATTCCAAATAAGAAATATACGCATTAAGAAGAATGTCGAGGGATGTGCCTATGGACGCGAACTGGCGGCGCTTTTTGAGATTGGCGAAGTCGTTTTCGATAGGACTGAAGTCCGGAGAAACGGCGGCAAGAACAGAAGAATATGCGGGGAGTCGGCGACGATCTGTAAAGTGAGTTCTGTTTTGTGAAAAGCGGCATTATCGAGAATGATGATGGATGGTTTGTCCAAAACAGGAAAAAGATGATTGGTCAGCCATTGATTGAACCAATCGGCGTTGGTGGAACCTTCAAACAAAATCGGAGCGATAAGTTTTTTGCCGCGTTTGGCGGCGATCAGGCTGGTGCGCGGGCGTTTGTTGCCTGAGCGGTCGCCATAGATTTTGTGGCTC
>CAWISY010000091.1:0-16505 GCA_963838455.1 Bryobacterales bacterium | reverse complement strand
TTCGGCAATCCAGGCGACCGACTCGACCTGCACAGGGTGCAATGCAAACGCAAACGCCGCCAGCCACGCGCCAGGGATCGACAGCCGCCGCAGGATGGCGACCAGCACCAATGCGGACGCGGCATGCAGCAGCAGGTTGAGGAGATGGTAGAAGAAGAGCGCATCCCCCCACAGTCCGTGCTCGATCCAGAACGCGGTGTAGAGCAGAGGATAGTATTGCTGCGTGGCGCCGGGCTGGAACCAGATGCTGGCCAGCCCTGAGAAAGATTGCAGAGAGGGGCGAGTGATGTGCGCGTCGTCATCCCACAGCAATCCGCCGTTGAGCGCGGGAGCGTAGACCACCAGCAGGAGACAAAGCAGCAGCGCGGCCAGACCCAGGTCGCGGGAAGTGAAGCTGTACCAGATGGAGGTTTTCGGGGTGGGCTTCTTCACCAAAAAACAGGATAGCAGCCGCCCAAATTATGCTATGATGTCTCTTCATGCGTTTTGTGCGCCAGCATCAGCATCACAGCCATCCGCATCACGGCCATGCCGTGACGGGCTGACGCGCACGCACCATCGATTTTGTGCACCTTGGACAGCCCGCCGGACCTCCGGTGGGCTTTATTTTTGTGGAGACTTATGGATCTGGATTTCAGTAAACTCGACGGCCTTGTCGCCGCAGTCATTCAGGACTCGACCAGCGGGCGCGTTCTGATGGTCGGCTTCATGAATGAGGAAGCGTTCCGCAAGACAGTGGAAACCGGCTACGCGACGTTTTACAGCCGCTCCCGGAACAAGCTGTGGTTGAAGGGGGAAAGCTCCGGCCATCGCCTGGTGGTGAAGGAAATCTCCACCGATTGCGACAAAGACGCCGTGCTGCTCAAGGTGGACGCGCTGGGGCCGGGAGTGTGCCACGAAGGCTACCAGAGTTGCTTCTTCCGCAAACTCGAAAACCAGGAATGGAAAATCAGCGAGGAGCGGGCCTACGACCCGGCGGCGGTTTATGGCAAGTAAGTTAAAGCTGGGGATACCGAAGGGGTCGCTGGAGAACGCCACGGTGGATTTGTTCCGGCGCGCGGGATTCCAGATCACCACCAGCTCGCGCTCTTACTTTCCGGGCATCGACGATCCGGAGATCGAGTGCATGCTGATCCGCGCACAGGAGATGGCCCGGTACGTGGAAGACGGGGTGCTCGACGCAGGTTTGACGGGGCTCGACTGGGTGGCGGAGAACGGGGCCAAGGTGTATACCGTAGCGGACTTGATTTACGCCAAACAGAGCTTCGGCAAGGTGCGCTGGGTGCTGGCCGTTCCGGAGGCGTCGGACTTTCATTCGGTCAAGGATCTGGAAGGCAAGATCATCGCGACCGAATTGGTGGCCACCACCAAGCGCTACCTGGCGGCGAACGGCGTGACGGCGAAGGTCGAGTTCAGTTGGGGCGCGACGGAGGTGAAGCCGCCGGTGCTGGCGGATGCGATCGTGGAAGTGACCGAGACGGGATCGTCGCTCCGCGCCAACAAGCTGCGGATCGTAGAGACGGTGCTCGAATCGAACACGCAGTTGATCGCCAACCTGGCTTCGTGGAGCGATTCGTGGAAGCATCGCAAGCTGTGCGACATCAAGATGCTTCTCGAAGGCGCGATCGCGGCGATGGGGAAGGTCGGGCTGCTGCTCAACGTGGAAAAGAAGAACCTGCAAGCCGTGCTGGAAGTGCTGCCGGCGCTGAAGAAGCCGACCATCTCGCCGCTGAGCGACGGAGACTGGCTGGCGTTGAACACCATCCTGGATGAATCCACCGTCCGCGTCATCATTCCGCGCCTGAAGGACGCTGGGGCGCAGGACATCGTCGAATATCCTTTGAACAAAATCGTAATGTAATGATTCGCCTACTCGATTACAAGGACGCCGGTCCGCTGTTAACCAAGAAGACCCAGCGGCTGGAGGAAGCCAAGCGAGTGGTCGCGCCGATCCTCGAAGATGTGCGCCGGCGCGGCGACGCGGCGCTGCTGGATTATGCGCGCAAGTTCGACGGGTTTGAAGGAAGCTCCGTGCGCATCACGCCGCGGGGCGATCTGGATCCTACGTTCGAGCGTGCCGTGTTCACCGCGGCGGGCAACATTCGCGATTACGCCAAGTTTCAGCTTCCGCAGGAGCGCTTCGTCGATTATCCGGATGGACGCAGGCTGGGGCAAATTGTCCGGCCGCTGGATTCGATGGGCGCCTACACTCCGGCCGGGCGCTATCCGCTGCCGTCGACGCTGTTGATGAACGTGATTCCGGCGCAGGTGGCCGGCGTCAAGACCATCTGCGTGGCTTGCCCGCGGCCCAGCCAGGAGATTCTGGGACTGGCCGCCTGGCTCGGCGTGACGCACTTTTTTCAGATGGGCGGCGCGCAGGCGATCGCGGCGATGGCCTTCGGCACTGAGACCGTTCCGCGCGTCGAACGGATTGTGGGACCCGGCAACATCTATGTCGCAGCGGCGAAAAAGTTGATCGCCGGCGAGACCGGAATCGACTTCGTTGCGGGGCCGACCGAGATCGTGATCATCGCGGGCAAAGCCAATCCCCGCTGGGTTGCGGCGGATATGCTGGCGCAGGCCGAGCACGACGTTGACGCCTCGGCCATACTTCTGACCACCTCACGGGGGCTGGCGGAGGCGGTCGCGATTGAGATCGAACACCAGCTAGAGACCCTTTCGACGGCGGGCGTCGCCCGCGCTTCGATCGATGCCAACAGCGCCATTGTGATCACCGAAAATCTGGATCAAGCCGTGGAGTTTTCGAACGCACTGGCGCCGGAGCACCTTTCGCTGCACGACCCCACGCTGCTGCAGTCGATACAAAATGCGGGCTCGGTGTTTTTGGGCGCGATGAGCCCGGAAGCGGCGGGCGATTATGCCTCGGGTCCGAATCACGTGCTGCCGACCTCGGGCGCGGCGCGCCAGCGCGGGGGGCTTTCCTCGACGGATTTCGTCAAGGTGATTTCGGTGCAGGAGCTGCAGCCGGCGGCGCTGGCGCGGCTTGCGCCGGCGATTACGACGCTAGCTCGCGCGGAGGGTCTGGAAGCGCACGCGCGCTCGGTGGAGGCTCGGCTTTTTAACAAGGAGCAGCCGGCTAACAAGGAGCAGCCGGCGTGAGCCGCGCGCTGGAGCCACGCGCCGCGGTTCTCGGGATGGCGCCTTATTCGCCGCCTTCGGGTGGGCGCGAAGGCAAACTGCGGCTGGATTTCAACGAGAACACCGTCGGGTGCTCTCCTCGCGTGATCGAAGCGTTGCAGCAATACCTCACGGCGGATCATGTATCGATCTATCCCGAGTACGCAGGCGCGCTGGCGGACCTGGCGGAGTTCTTTCAAGTGAGCTCCAGCGAGTTCACGCTCACTAACGGCACCGATGAGGCGATTCAGCTTCTCATCAATACGTTTGTGGGCGATTTAGGCGAGGTCCTGACGCTGCACCCGTCCTACGCGATGTACAAGTTCTACGCGCAACTGGCCGGTGCGACAGTTCGCGAAATCGATTATCCCTCGGATCTCGCGTTTCCCATGGACGAGGTGCTCGCCTCGATCGGGCCGTCTACGCGGGCCGTGCTGATCTCGAATCCGAACAATCCGACCGGAGGAACCATCAGCCTCCCTGCCATCCGGCGCATTCTCGATGCCGCGCCGCATGCGGCCGTCCTGATCGACGAGGCGTACTTCGACTTTTGCGGCGTCACCGCGCTGGAGTGGATTCGCGAGCGTCAGAACCTGTTCGTCAGCCGCACGTTTTCGAAGGTCTATGGCATGGCCGCGATGCGCTGCGGATGCCTGTTCTCTTCCGCCGAAAACATGCAGTGGATTCGCAAGGCGCAATCGCCCTATAGCGTGAATGCGCTGGCGGTGATTGCCGCGCGGGCCGCGGTCAAAGACACGGAATACGTCAAACAATACGTCGCGGAAGTGTTGCAGTCACGCGCAGACGTTTGCCGCGGCCTGGACGATCTCGGCATCCCCTATTTTCCAAGCCAGGCCAACTTCGTGCTGATGAATCTGGGCGAAAGAGCCATTCCGATTCGCGATGCCCTGCGCGCCCGCGACATCCTTGTGCGGGATCGCAGCTATGAGATCCCCGGCTGCGTCCGCGTCACGCTGGGCACGCAGTTCGCGACCTTCCGCTTTCTGGCGGATCTGGAGCGGCTATGGACAGCCTGATTGTCTTCGATATGGACGGCGTCCTGGCCGAAGTCACCGCGTCCTATCGCGCGGCGATCATTGAGACGGTAGCGCATTTTACCGGGCGCCGCATCACCAACGATTTCGTCCAGCAGTACAAGAATGCCGGCGGTTGGAATAACGATTGGGCTTTGTCGCAAAAAATCGCCGCGGATCTGGGCGTCGAGGTTCCGTACCAGACTGTGGTGGATTACTTCAACCAGATTTTTATCGGCTCGAATGGCGATGGTTTGATCCGGCGCGAGTCCTGGATTCCGGAGCCCGGACTGCTAGACCGGCTGAGCAGCCGCTTCGGCCTGGCGATCTTCACCGGGCGGCTCAAGTACGAGCTCGACATCACGCTCGAGCGCTTTGCTCCGGAACTCACGTTCGATCCGATCATTTGTGCGGAACACGTCAGCAAGCCGAAGCCCGCGCCGGAGGGGTTGCTGATGATCCAGCAAAGGAAGCCGGGCCTGAAGCTCTGGTACGTGGGCGATACCGTGGATGACGCGCGTGCGGCCAGCGCGGCGCAAGTCCCCTTCCTCGGCATCATCGCCAAGGGACATTCGCGCGCCACGGAACTCGCCGAACTGTTCCGCCAAGAGCGCGCCGTTGCGGTTTTCGAGAACGTGAACCAGATTGAGGCGGCGTTAATTGAGGCAACCCTATGAGGCGCGCGGAGTTGAAGCGCGACACCAAAGAGACGCAAATTCGCGGAAACCTGCGCATCGAAGGCAAAGGCACTTATAACATTTCCACTGGAATCCGTTTTTTGGATCATATGCTGGAGCTGTTCGCCAAGCATGGCGGATTCGACTTGACGCTCCAGGCCACCGGCGACCTGGACGTGGATCAGCACCACACCGTCGAGGACTGCGGTATCGTGCTGGGGCAGCTTTTCTCTAAAGCGCTGGGCGACCGGAAGGGCATCAACCGGGCCGGTTACTTCGTGCTTCCGATGGATGAAACGCTGGCCGTGGTCGCAGTGGATCTGGGAGGGCGGCCGGCGCTGGTTTACAAAGACCGGGTGAAGACGCGCCTGGTGGGCGATCTGCAAACCGAGCTGCTCGAGGATTTCTTCGGAGGGTTCGTGAACCACGCGGGCGCGAATCTGCATGCCAAAGTGCTGTACGGCCGGTCGAATCACCACAAGATCGAGGCGGTGTTCAAATGTTTCGCGCGGGCAATGCGCTATGCCTGCTCAAAGGACGCGCGTCTGAAGGAACAGCTTCCCTCCACCAAAGGTTTGTTATGAGCAGAGGGTTGTTATGAGCAAAGACCTGCTATGATCGCGATCTTCGATTACGGAGCCGGCAATCTGCAATCGGTGCGCAATACGCTGGATGCGATCGGGGTGCGGTATGAACTGACGCGGTCCGCGGAAGGGCTGCGCCGGGCTTCGAAGATCATCCTTCCGGGCGTGGGCCACTTCGGCCAGACCATGCGCGCGCTGGACGACCTGCAAGTGCGCGATACGCTGCGGGAGCGCATTCGCGCGGGCGTGCCGTATTTAGGGATCTGCCTGGGGATGCAGGCGCTGTTTGCGTCGAGCGAGGAAGCTCCGCAGGAAGAAGGACTCGGGGTTTTTAAAGGAGTAGTCGCGCGGTTTCAGGGCAGGCAGCGCATTCCTCACATGGGCTGGGATCAGATCGACGAGCTGAAGCCGTCGCGCCTGCTGCGGGGACTGGCCGACGCGCCCCATCCTGGATTCCCGGGTGCGTTTCAAGGCGCCTTCAGGGGCGCGTTTCTGAGCAAGCAAAGAGCGCCCTATTTCTACTTCGCGCACAGCTACTACTGTCCGGTGATTCCGGCCGCGGCAGCCACCTGCGATTACATCGTGCCGTACACGGCGGTGCTCGAACTGGACAACATCTTCGGCGTGCAGTTCCATCCCGAGAAATCCGGCGCGCTGGGCCAAGTTGTGGTTCGCAATTTCGTGGAATTATAAATGCGGTTTCATTAAGATGCTCATCTTTTTATAGAATGCTAGCGAAGCGAATTATTCCCTGCCTGGACGTGACCGCTGGGCGAGTGGTCAAAGGCGTGAATTTTGTCAACCTGCGCGATGCCGGAGATCCGGTGGAACTGGCCGCGCGATACAACGAACAGGGTGCGGACGAACTGGTATTCCTGGACATCACCGCGTCCAGCGACGACCGCGACACGATGGTGGACGTGGTGGCGCGGACGGCTCGCGAGGTGTTCATTCCCCTGACGGTGGGCGGAGGAATCCGCTCCGTGGACGATGCGCGGCGGATCCTGCACGCCGGGGCCGACAAAGTCAGCGTCAACACCGCGGCGGTGCGGCGCGCCGGGCTGATTTCGGAGTTGAGTGCGGAGTTCGGGGCGCAGGCGGTGGTTCTGGCGATTGACGCGCGGAGGAGGAAGGGCTCGCCGGGCTGGAACGTCTACACCCGCGGCGGGAGGCACGATGAAGGAATCGACGCTGTCGAGTGGGCGCGGCGCGGCGAGGAGCTGGGCGCAGGCGAGATTTTGCTGACCTCGATGGACACCGACGGAGTGCAGACCGGCTTCGACTGTCCTCTGACCAAGACCGTTCGAGAAGCCACCAGCATCCCGGTGATTGCCTCGGGAGGCGCGGGCAAGCCGGAGGATTTCTTAGAGGTGCTGTCCGACAACGGCGCCGGCGCGGACGCGGCGCTGGCCGCTTCCATTTTTCACTATGGAACCTATACTGTCGCGGACTTGAAACGCTTTCTGGCCGCCAACAACATTCCGGTGCGATCATGATTTTTCCGTGCATCGACCTGATGGGCGGTAAAGTGGTCCAACTGGTGCAAGGCCGGGACAAAGCGCTGGAAGGGGAAGCTCCGCTGGAGATGCTGCGCAAGTTTTCCGGATTTCCGGAGATTCAAGTGATTGATCTGGACGCGGCGATGGGCCAGGGCGAGAACGGCGCGCTGGTGGAACTGCTCGCCTCGCGAGCCAGATGCCGCGTGGGCGGAGGCGTTCGCGACGCCGCGCGCGCCCGCAGGCTGCTGGATCAAGGCGCGCACCGCGTGATCGTGGGGACGGCGGCATTCACTCCGTCGCTGGAAGAGATCGCCGCGGCGGCGGGGCCGGAGCGCCTGATCATCGCGCTCGATTCCAAGAACGGACGCATCGTGGTCAAGGGATGGCGCGAGGCAACCGAGTTCACGGCCGAGCAGGTGATCCAGCGACTGGAGCCCTATTGCTCCGGCTTCCTCTGCACCTACGTGGATAAGGAAGGAATGATGCAGGGGACCGATCTGGATTGGTTCCGGCGGCTGCGCGCGGCGACCCGGCACGAGATCACGGCTGCGGGCGGCATCACCACCATGGACGATATTCGCGCCTTGGCGGAGATCCATGTGCACTCGGCGCTGGGCATGGCTCTGTACACCGGGCGGCTCAATCTAGCGGAGTTAAAGAGCTTCGCGGAAAGCCTCGAATAGAGCGCGGTCGTCGGCGAACAGGGCGTCTTTTATTAGATCCTCAGGGTGCCATTGCACCGCAATCGCGAAACGGAGATCGGGGCGTTCCAGGGCTTCGATCACGCCGCCTTCGATCAGGCCAGCAGCGCGAGCTGAGACGACCAGTCCCTGCCCCACGCGGTCGACCGCCTGATGATGGCGCGAGTTGACCGGGCGGGCTCCGGCGCCGAAAATCTTCGCGAGCCTGGTTCCCTCGGCGATCTGGACGTCGTGGGCGATGCGCTCCTGAGTGCGGTGGCCCTCCATATGTTGGATCAGCGTGCCCGAGTGGGTCACGTTGAACAACTGCATGCCGCGGCAGATGGCGAGCACGGGCGTATCGCGATCCAGGGCTTCACGCAGCAGGCGCTGCTCCAGCGCATCGCGTTCGCGGTCGGGGGTATCACTGGAGGCTTCGGGAGCCGAGCCATAAAGCGCGGGATCAAGATCCGTCCCGCCGCTGAGCACCAGCCCCATGCCGTCAAGCGAGGCAATTGGAGAATCGGGCGTGACGAATACCGGCTCGATCCCGGCTTGGCGCAGAGCCTCCGCGTACGGCCGAATCCTCTTCTCGTCTCGATAGGTGAGTGCCGCGCGCTTCACGGGGCGTTTCCCAGCAACTGCTCGGGCCGGTCGATCCAATAATCCGGCGACCATCGGGCCATCTCCGTGCGATCGCCATAGCCCCAGCGGACCGCGCAGGTACGGACTCCGGCGCGACGGCCGGCCTCCATGTCGGCGGCGGAATCGCCCACCAGCAGGCAGTCCTCCGGGTTTGCGCCGAGAGCTTGCATGGAACGCAGAATGACGTCGGGCTGCGGCTTGGCGGGAAAGCCGTCGGTGCCTTGGACATGCTTGAAGTGCTGGATGAGGCCGAACTGTTCCAGCACGGCTCGCGTGGTGGGCGTGCCCTTGGTGGTCGCCGTGGCCTTGCGTCCGCCCAGGCGCGACAGCATCTCCGGAACACCCGGATAGACGCGCGTGGAGGCGTGCTTGCGATCGAGATAGACGCGGCGGTAGTGCGCGATCATGGGCTCGATGGCTGCCTCGTCTATTCCCAGGTCGAGGAACATGTCGAGCAGGTGCCGTCCGATGTAGCCCCGCAGGAACTCGGGGCTCATAGCGGCGTGGCCGTGAGCCGTCAGGGAGTCCTGGATGGCGCCGCATATATCGGCGGCCGAATCCATGATGGTCCCGTCCAGGTCAAAAATGTAGACCGAAAACGGCTGAATCAAGGCTGAAGAATCAAGCCGGCTGCGGGCCGCCTTCAAGCACGCCCGGAACCCGGCGCGGCGTCTCGGGCTTGATCACCTGCTGCGAGCCGTCGTTCGACGGAGGCTTGGGGGACGGCGTGAACGCCGGCAATTCTTTACCGTCGACCAGCAGTTTGACTTCACCCGAATCGAGCACTTCACGCTCCAGCAGCGCCATGGCGACACGTTCGATCGCGGCCTGATTATCCTCGACGATCTTGCGAGCCTTCTGGTAGCCGGCCTCGACCAGCTTGCGCACCTGTTCGTCGATGCGGATCGCCGTGGCCTCGCTGTAATCGCGATGCTGGGCGATTTCGCGGCCCAGGAAGATTTGTTCTTCCTTCTTGCCGAAGCTCAGCGGCCCCAGTTCGCTCATACCCCAATCGCAGACCATGCGGCGAGCCAGATCCGTGGCCTTTTCGATGTCGTTCGAAGCGCCGGCCGAGAGCATGTGGCAGAAGACCTCGTCGGCGACGCGGCCGGCCATACCGACGGCGATCTGCGCTTCCGCCTGCTTCTTGTTGAAGTCGAACTGATCGCTGGTGGGCAGGAACATGGTGACACCCAGGGCCATGCCGCGCGGAATAATCGTCACCTTGTGCAGCGGCGTCGCTTCCGGAATCATCATTGCCACTACCGCGTGGCCGGCTTCGTGATAGGCGGTATGCTTCTTCTCCTCGTCGCTGACCACGCGGCTCTTGCGCTCCGCGCCCATCATGACCTTGTCCTTGGCCATCTCGAAATCGTATTGCGTGATCACTTTGCGATTCTGCCGGGCGGCGATCAATGCAGCTTCGTTGACCAGGTTGGCAAGATCGGCGCCGGCAAAGCGCGGCGTGCCGCGGGCGATGACGCCCAGATCCACGTCGTCGGCCAGCGGAGTCTTCTTGGTATGGACGCGCAGGATGGCTTCGCGACCCCGGATATCGGGGAGATCGACCACCACGCGGCGGTCGAAGCGGCCGGGACGGAGCAGGGCCGGATCGAGCACGTCGGGACGGTTGGTGGCAGCCACCAGGATCACGCCCTCATTGGATTCGAAGCCGTCCATTTCCACCAGGAGCTGGTTCAGGGTCTGCTCGCGCTCATCGTGGCCGCCGCCCAGGCCCGCGCCGCGATGGCGGCCCACAGCGTCGATTTCGTCGATGAAGATGATGCAGGGGGCGTTCTTCTTGCCCTGTTCAAACAGGTCGCGCACGCGGCTGGCGCCGACGCCCACGAACATCTCCACGAAGTCCGAACCGGAGATGGAGAAGAAGGGGACGTTGGCCTCGCCCGCGATGGCTCGCGCCAGCAGGGTTTTGCCGGTTCCGGGAGAGCCGATCAGCAGCACGCCCTTAGGGATGCGGCCGCCCAGCTTTTGGAACTTTTGCGGCTCGCGCAGGAACTCGATGATTTCCTGAAGCTCCTCTTTAGCTTCCTCGACGCCGGCCACGTCCTTGAACGTGACCTTCTTCTGTTGGGAAGAGTGCAGCCGCGCGCGGCTCTTGCCAAAGCTGAGCGCTTTGTTCCCGCCGCTCTGCATCTGCCGCAGGATCACGAACCAGAATCCGGCCACCAGCACAATGGGGAAGGTCTGAATCAGGATGGACATCCAGCTATTGCTGTTGTCCTTCTCCAGCTTGTAGTTGACCCCGTTGTCGTTCAACATCGTGTAGAAGTCGTTGTAGCCGGGGGGCATGGTGGTGTGGAATTCTTCCTGCGGGATGCCCTTTTTGTAGTGACCCGTGATGTCTCCCGTGCTGGCGTTGATGACGACGTTGTCCACCTCATGCGCCTTGACCTTCTGCACCAGGTCAGAGAAGGCGGGTTGATCGCTGGTGGGCGGAGCCTTGCGAAAAGCCACATAAATGATGGCCACCAGCCCCACGATCACGACCCACAGGATTGCGTTGCGAAAACTTGAATTCATGCGTACTCCCACATTAAAAATGCCGCTATCATTACAGACGCTGAATGGACGGCAAATGATTCGTCACTTGAGCGTTTTTCCCATCTCCGGGCGCGGGCTCTTCCCAGACGCGCAGCCACATCTCCAAACCGCCTCGCCCAGTCTCCGGCTCGCCGCTTCCGGCAGCCACGCCGAACTTCCTGGCCCACAAGATCTTCGATCCATTCGTAACAATCGGCCACAACCTCCGCTTCCAGGAGGGAATCCGAGCCGCTTGAAACATTTCCTTGAGCTTTTGATCTCGCCGGGCGCCACAGGGCCGATAATGGTCCCCTTGTTTCCAGCCCCGCAACTCCAGGATCGCCGATGCTTGTTGCCCTTTCCCTTTCAGCCTAACACAGCCGCATGGAGGGGTTTTCCCGGAAGTCCGGGCGGCATCCCTCCCGGCCTCGCCCGCGCCAACCGTTTCGAAACAGATCAGGCCGCCGTCCCAGGCGTAGCGGGCGCGAAAACCCGGGGCGGCCTCGATGGCGACCTTGATACGGCCGGGCTCGGCTTCGGCCGAGTCGGGCGCGCCCGCGGGTGCAAACCGCAGCCAGTCGAAGGAGCGGGTCACCAGCACGCCGGGGAGTTCCAGGCGTCCTGAACCGCGCTGGCGGCCGGCCAACTCCAAGACTTTCTCCACATGGTCGTAATCGGCTGATGCGGTACAGGCAAGGGACTGGATGAGGTGCCGCACCAGGCGGCGTCCGACCGGTTTCGATAGCCGGGCTAGATAGCCCGCGGGGATTTCGATACCGCCGTCCCCGTCAACCGCGTTTTCCCGCGCGAGCCGGGCGATCTTCCCCTTCCACCAGCGCTCCTCTTCACCGGCCAGATCGGCCATCCGCGCCAGCGACGGGCGAAGCTCCGCGTTCCATTCGCGCTCGAGTTGCGGGATCAAGCTGTGGCGAATGCGGTTGCGGGCAAAGCGCGTTTCTAGGTTCGAGGCATCCTCACGCCATTCGATCCCGCGCGCGCGCAGGAAGTCTTCGATTTCGCCGCGTTGGGTCTGAAGCAAAGGGCGAATGAGCCCGCTCCCGGTCACCGGCAAAATGCCCGCCAATCCCGCTAATCCTGATCCCCGCAGCATGCGAAATAACACCGTTTCGGCCTGGTCGTCGAGAGTATGGCCGGTGGCGATGCGATCGGCCTTCCCTTCCCGAATCAGGCTCTCAAAAAACTTCATACGAGCCCGGCGCGCGGCCTGTTCCAGATTCCCTCCGGCTTCGCCAATCCTCGCTTCTTCGCGATAGAAAGGGACGCCGTGCCGAGCGGCCAGAGCGGCGACAAAGCGCTCATCGGCTTCCGAAGCTTCGCCGCGCAGTTTGTGATTGAGGTGCGCGACGCCGGTCACCTCGGCACCCTGGCGCGGAGCAATTTCGAGCAAGGCCGTGAGCAGGAAGACAGAGTCCGCGCCTCCCGAAACCGCCGCTGCCACGCGGTCGCCGGGGCGCAGCATGTTATAACGGGAAATCGTCGTGAGCACTCTATCGATAACGGAAACCGCCACGGAGCCCGAAACCTCCAGTTCCGGCAACGCCTTTATTGTAAGCCTCGACGTTGGGACATCCTCCGTGCGGGCTCTGCTCTATGACTTCGGGGCGCGCCAGATGGAGGGCTACGGCGCGCATCTGCCCTACAATGTGCGAACCACTCCGGATGGCGGCGTGGAGATCGATGCGGAGGAACTGGCGACGCATGCCATCGATTGCCTGGATGAGCTGCATCGCCAGATTCAAGAGGCCGGCTTCCGGGTTGCCGCTGTGGCGGGAAGTGCGTTCTGGCACAGCTTCTGCGGAGTGGACGCGGGCGGCAAGCCGACGCTGCCGATTCTGCATTTGCTGGATACGCGCAGCGCGGCGGAAGTGGCTCGGGTGCCGGATACGCATGCTTCCACGGGCTGCCCGCCGCATTCCAGCTTCTGGCCGGCCAAGCTGCTGTGGCTGGAAAAAAATCGCAGCGCGGAGTTCAAGTCGACCGCGCGGCTGTTGAGTTTTCCCGAATATATGTTCCAGAAATTGTTCGGGGAAGCGCGCTGCTCCACTTCGATGGCCTCGGCCACCGGACTGTGGAATCAGGCCGGCAATACATATGATTACGACACACTCCAGGCGCTGCCGGTGCGTCGCGAGCAACTGGCCGACCCCACCTTGATGGACCAACCGCTGCACCAGTTGCGCGACGAATTCCGCAAAATGTGGCCGGCTTATGCGAATTGCCCATGGTTTCCGGCCATCGGCGATGGAGCGGCGAATCACATCGGCAGCGGCTGCCTGCGGCCGGGGCAATTTTCGCTAATGGTTGGCACCACCGGTGCAATGCGCGTTCTGCTCGATTCGCCCGGAAACATTCCCACGGGTTTGTGGTGTTACCGCCTGGACCCCAAGCGCGCCCTGATGGGCGGAGCGTTGTCTAACGGCGGCGACGTCTACGCGTGGTTGAAGCGCACGTTGGCGATGCCGAAAAACGTCGAGGCTCGATTGGACGCGGCCGAGCCGGGCAGCCACGGCCTGACGTTCCTTCCTTTCCTGGCTGGGGAACGGTCGCCCTATTGGCGCGCGGATCTGCGTGGAGTCATCACGGGTCTAACGCTTTCTACCGATGCGTTCCATATTTTGCACGCGGCGCTAGAATCGATTTCGCTGCGTTTCCGCGAGATTTACACTGCTCTGGCCCCCGCGACGGGCGCGCCGGAGCACGCCATCGAGGTCATCGCCTCAGGCGGAGCCTTGCTGCACTCGCCGGCCTGGACGCAGATCATGGCCGACGCGCTGGGCCGGCCGGTGGTGGCATCGACGGAGCAGGAGGCGTCCTGCCGCGGCGCGTCGCTGTACGCTCTGGAGCGCATCGGCGCCATCCCGTCTCTGGATGCGCTGCCCGCATCCACGGGGGCCACGTTCATGCCGCGGGCGCAATTTCAGGAAACCTACGCGCGCCTGCTGGTGCGGGAGCGTGCACTATTCGGAAAACTGTTTTGAAAAACCACATATGAATCTGGAACAACCGGTATTGGAACTGCGGGCGGCGCGCATCCGCCTGCTGCTGATGGATGTGGACGGAGTCTTGACCGACGGGCGCTTGTTCAACGTGCCCGGGCCGGATGGGAAAATGGCGGAGACCAAGGGCTTCGATTCGCAGGATGGGATCGCGCTGCAGTGGCTCGAATGGTACAAGATCTACGACCGGCGTCATCAGCGGACGCGTCTCGCCGGCGACGGAGGAACGCGCGCGCCAGGTGAAGATGCGGTACGTCTACCAGGGGCACATCGAAAAGATTCCGATTTTGGAGGAAATTCAGCAAGCGAGCGGGATTCCTCTGGCGGAGATGGCGTACGCGGGCGACGATCTGACCGATATCGTGGTGATGCGGCGCGTTGGGCTGGCCATCGCGACGGCCAATGCTCGCGATGAGGTGAAGCGCGCGGCGCATTACGTGACCAAGGCTTCGGGCGGGCGCGGGGCGATCCGCGAAGTAGCGGAATTGCTGCTGCGCGCACAAGGGCATTGGCCCGAGATTCTCAGAAAATACGAGGCGGATTAAGAAGAAGTGGCGCAAAAACTTGGCATCGAAGTAGTCGCTGCGACCGGGCCCGGCATCCTGCACCAGTTGACCGGCGTAATCGCCGCGCATCAGGGAGACATCATCAGTGTGGAAATCGTCAACCCGCGCCACACTTACTTCGAGATCGAGGTTCCGGGCGACGCCGCGGCTCTGATTGGGGCCCTGCGCGAACTGCCGATCGTGCAGCGGGTTGAGCCGGTGGAGACCATGGAGAAAATCTACGGCAAGCGCATCATCATCATGGGCGGCGGAGCGCAGGTGGGGCAAGTGGCGCTGGGCGCGATCACCGAAGCCGACCGGCACAACATTCGCGGCGAACACATCTCCGTGGACACCATACCCCTGGTGGGGGAACAGGCTCTGGCGGATGCGGTGCGCGCCTCGGCACGCCTGCCTCGCGTGAAGGCGCTGGTGCTGGCGGGGTCGCTGATGGGCGGCGACATCGAACAGGCGGTGCGCGAAGTTCGTGCGCAGGGCTTGCTGGTGGTGAGCCTCAACATGGCCGGCAGCGTTCCGGAGGCGTCGGATCTGGTAGTGACCGATCCCGTGCAGGCCGGCGTGATGACGGTGATGGCGGTCGCGGACACGGCGAAATTTTCGGTAGAGCGGCTTACGCGAAGGGTGTTTTAGTGGAACGGAGGCCTACTGCTCCACGAGCCTGACTGTGGCTCCATTTGACTCAATCCGATAGTATTTCTGCTTCTCAGCCATGCGAGGGGAGCTTAGGCGCCAGCCGAAGGCATAATTTCCGGGTCCCGCGGGTAACGCGACCGCGAACCGTTGTTCGTTTACTCTGAAGGACTGTCCTTGCCACACAGGCATATGGCTGTTCGCAGACCAGTTGACGTGCATTTGCTGAACTTCAACTTGCCGGCCGTCAGAGGCTGTCAAGCTATGAACGAATCTTGACCAGTTCGGCGTCGATAAGAGGTGCAATCGATTATCCACGTACAGGGTGATCACCGCATGATAGGCGGGCTCAGGCGCATCGTTAAAGATCGACACAATAAAGTCCATCGCAAGAATTCGTGGATCAGGAACATGCGCCTGAACCTCGATCCAGAGGTCCGGAGCCTCTGATCTTCGGCTGGTATCGCGGACCTCATACTCCTCCATCGGGACAGACTGGAAATTGAACCGCTTGTAAAACTTGTGGTCAGCGGCCATATGCGGCGCCCTCACGCTTTGCGGTATGGACACTACATACAAGACCTTCCCGGTGCGCTCCCCTGTCATCCAGACCTGATCGATGACGATGCCATCAATGCGCCGCTGGATGTTGCCATGGATGACATTCTCGATCCACTCTTTGCCGATCTTGTTTGGCAAGTAACCAGCGTCGAGCGACGCTGGAAAGTGACCGTCCTCCAGGACCCCGTACACGATCGTGCCGCCCGCAAAATTGGCGAACGCAGAGACGTCCTTGCTAACCTCTCTGCTCTTGGCATCGGTCTGATCGAGGGCAGCGCAGGCCTTGTAGTCGAGAACGAGACTCTCCTGCACCCGCTGGTCGATCAGTTCGAGAATGCCGGCCTCGTCCCACTTTCCAGGTAGTCTCACAATCGTCCTTCCGAGAGGTCCGTCACCTCGACCACGATTATCTGGCCACGTTGCGCGAAGTCAATCGTCGAGGCGATCCTTGCAGCGACTCTGCGCAACGTCGGCCAATGGTTTGAGGACAGAACTACCACTGCGAGCTTGCGCCCGGTGAAGTTCTGCTGGTAGCGAAGGTTCTGGTCGCACGTTAACAGCAAATCGAAGCCCGCTCCTTCCGCTGCATCGAGCAGCATACCGTTGGCGAGTCCCTGCCAACCGAGCCGGTCCGCGAGCGTTACCTCATGTCCACGTAAGAATCGGCCCAACGGCGCCGGCGTGTTCGCATCAAACAAAATCCTCACGCCGCGACTGTGGGTTGATCGAGCGAGCTTTTGGCGAATGCCAGGACCTCATGAGCCTGGCTCCGGCTGACGGAGGGGAACCATTCAAGGAATTCATCGATGGTCGATCCGCCGTCAAGGTGCTCGAATAAAGACGCCACGGGAACACGGGTGCCGCGGAAACACCACGTCCCTCCGAGTTTTCCGGGGTTCCGGTCAACCGCTCCGCAAGCGCTCCAGTCCATTG
>CAWISY010000090.1:0-6648 GCA_963838455.1 Bryobacterales bacterium | reverse complement strand
AATGACCCGAAGCGTGCTCGTGTTCCTGATGGCGGCCGGAATGTGCTTCGGCCAAGCCAACCCCATTCTGGGGGAAGACACGGTTAAGGTGTCTGATCACGTGTGGGCCATCCTGGGCTTTCCCAACATCGGCATCATTGTAGGTTCGAACGCCACTCTGGTCGTGGACACGGGGCTAGGCCCGCGCAACGGGGCGACCATCGCCAGGGTCGCGGCCCGGCTGGCGAATCAGGCAAAGCTGGCGCCAGGACGCAACCTGTACTTGACTACAACCCATTTTCATCCCGAGCACGCCGCCGGCGAGCCCGGCTTCCCGCCCGGCACCATCCTCATTCGCAACCGCGTGCAGCAGGAGGAAATGGACCAGCACGGCCAGGAGATCATCGCGATGTTTTCCAGCCGCAACGCGCAACAGAAGGAGTTGCTGGCCGGAGTGAAATTGCGGGCGCCGGATGAAATCTTCGAGAAGGATCGGACGCTCGATTTGGGCGGAGGCGTCGCCGCGCGCCTGTTGTGGTTCGGCGGCGCCCACACCAAGGGCGACGAGCTGATCTTCGTCCAGCCCGATCGCACGCTTATCTCTGGCGACGTCGTACAGAACAAGGTGGTCCCCAATATCGCCGCCGACGGAGGAACGCCGTCGAGCTGGATCGCCGTGCTGGATCAGATCGAGAAGCTGGGGGCTCTGCATGTGCTGCCGGATCACAGCGCCATCGGCGACGGATCGCTGGTCGAGAAAGAGCGGGCCTTCATCGTCGATTTGCGCACGCGGGCGCTCGAGCTCAAGCGCCAGGGCGTGAGCGCCTCCGACGCAGGCATGCGCCTGACCGCCGAGTTTAAGGCCAAGTAGGCGGGCTGGCCGATTAACAGCGTCGCGAATTTCGTGATCTCCATCTATTCGGAATGAGCACGCCTGCTACGCTAAAGGCTCATGCCTCGTAAGCGTTACGAATGGAAGATTCGCGATACGTCACTCGTGCTTGGCGACCGCACGCTGATTGCCGGCGTGCTCAATGTTACTCCCGATTCCTTTTCTGACGGCGGCCGGTACCTGGATCCCGATGCCGCCTTCGTCCGAGCGATTGAGCTGGAGGAGCAGGGCGCCGATATCATCGACGTCGGCGCGGAATCGACCCGGCCCGGATCGCAGCGCGTCTCCGAAGCGGAGGAGCTGCGCCGGCTCATCCCGGTGCTCAAGCGCCTGCGGGGCAAAGTGGGTGCGTTCCTCTCGGTCGACACCTACAAAGCCGCAGTCGCGGCCAAAGCCCTGGAACTGGGGGCGTCCATCATTAATGATCCCAGCGGGCTCACCTTCGATCCGGATCTGGCGAAGGCCGCGGCGCAGGGCAGCGCGGGGTTGATCCTGAATCACATGCGCGGAACGCCGGAGACCTGGGCCAAGCTGCCGCCTCTCAAGGACGCGATCCGGACTATCGGCGCGGAGCTGGATGCGGCCGCACATCGCGCCGTGCGCGCGGGTCTCGACCGCCGGCAACTGGTGGCCGATCCGGGGCTCGGCTTCGGCAAGCGGAAGGAGCAGAACCTGGAGATTCTGGCCAAGCTGGAAGGCCTCGCTGGGCTGGATCTGCCGATTATGGTTGGGCCGTCGCGCAAGCATTTCGTCACCAAGGATTCAGTGCAGGAGACCGAGTTCGCCACAGCGGCCGCGGTCACGGCAGCGATTCTCAACGGAGCGCACCTGGTGCGCGTGCACGACGTCAAGGCGATGAAGGGCGTGGTGGAGGTGGCCGACGAGATCGTGCGGGCGCGTGAGGAAAGCGTCAGCGCGCCGCCGTCCAGGGGTTGACGAGGCGGACGCCGCAATGCTCGAAGTCGGCGGTGTTGCGAGTCGCGACCGCAAAATGATTCGCTCGGGCGATGGCGGCGATCATCGCGTCCATTTCGAGGATACGCCGTCCCAATGCCTTGCGTTCGGACACGATCCCAGCAAATATGCGAGCTGCAGAATCGTCGAAAGGCAGGATGCGACCCGCGTACGTCGTGGCAAGCAACGCTTCGACCCCACCCAACAGGTCAGCGTGACGCCTGCCTTGGGGCATTGATTCCAGGCCCGCGAACACCTCGGCGACAGTGATTGCAGTTAGGAAAAGTTGGGCGCGATTCTGTTGGCGGAGCCACTGGAGTACTTTGTCCGAAGGGGCAGGCTTGAGCGCCTCGGAAAAAACATTCGTATCGAGAACGATCACTCAAAGAGGGGACGGCGGCGAAACGCTTTGCGCTTAGGCAGTTTCAGCTCAACCCCGCCAAAGGCCTCAACGCGGCGCCGCATTGCGTCCACCCAGTTCAGTTCCTCCTCCGGCTTGGTCCCGACCCCGGCCTTCAGAATCTCCCGCGCCTCCTCTTCCATGGATCGCCCGTGGGTCGCGGCTCGAATTCTTAGCTTCGCTTTGACGCTATCGTCCAATCGGCGGATGGTGATGCTCGCCATGCATCAATGATAGCATTGCAGGCATTGCTATCTTTTTTGGCATTTGGGGCAGAAATGCGTGCCGCGCTGGGCCACCACGATCTTGCGAATCGGAGTCCCGCAGTTCGGGCACGGCTCGCCTTCGCGTCCGTACGCCTGGTGGCTGACCTGGAACCAGCCGCGCCGGCCTTCCGCATCCACGTAGTCTGAAATCGAGGAACCGCCTGCGGCGATGGCGGCGCTGAGAATCTCGCGGATGGCCTGATGCAGCCGCGCCGCTTTGGGCCCACTGACGCGCGCGGCGGAAGCCAAGGGATGGATGCCGGCCGCGAATAACGACTCATCCACATAGATGTTTCCCAGGCCGGCCAGGAAGGACTGGTTGAGCAGCAGCGTCTTGATGCGCGACTTACGCCGCAAGCGCGCGCGGAAATCTTCGAAGCTGATCTCGAGCGGCTCCGGACCCAGACGGGCGACCCTGGCCGGATTCCACTCGATTTTGCCGAACTGGCGGGGGTCGTCGTAGAGGAGCACGCCATCGTCAAGCGTGAAGATGGCGTGGGTGTGCTCGCCCGGTTTTCCGGCAATCAGCTTCCCAGCGATCAGGAGGCGCCCGGTCATGCCGAGATGAATGGTGAACAGGTCTTTCTTGTTCGCGACTGGATCGAGCGTAACAACGATAAACTTGCCGCGCCGCCGCACCGACTCAATCCTGCGCCCGGCCAGCCGTTCGGCGAGTGCGCGGCGGTTTCCGGGCGTGACGAAGCGCGAGTTGAACTCAGCCGAATGGATGAGCCGACCGGCCAGATGGGGCGCGACGGTGCGCACGACGGTTTCGACTTCGGGAAGCTCGGGCATGGTAGGAGGTGGGGCGTCTAAGGGACGTCGATCAGGATCTCGCCGGCTTCCACTTTGACAGGGAACGTGGCGACGGTTACGCCGGGATCGAAATCATTGGCGCCAGTGCGGCAATCGAACTCCCAGGCGTGCCACGGGCAGACCAGCGTGGCGCCGTGCAGCGCGCCTTCGCCCAAGGGCCCTCCGGCGTGCGGGCACTCACCGTCGAGCGCGTGCAACTGGCCGGCGACGTTGCAAACGGCGAAAGTTTGATCGCCGATGTCGACGGGCATGACGGATCCGGGCGGAAGCTGGGAGAGCGGGCCAACCTTCACGAAGGGCATCCTATTCATTGTCCCATTGGTCCGGTTCGGGCGGCTTCTTGTGCTTGGCTCCCCGGCGGGCCGTGGGAGCGCCGGGCTTGTCAGCGATGACCCGCGAGGGTTTGACGGTCCCCACCCGTTCCCGCGCGATAGCGCGTACCTCCTTGCTTTGATTGAATCGTTTCTTCGAAGCCTTAGTCTGAATGACGCGTTTCTTCGAAACTGGTTTCTTCACGGGCGTTTCCTTGTGGATGCTGTGTTAGACTGAGATGTAAAGGAGTCTGTTATGCGAAACCTCGGCATGCCCGAGCTATTGGTGATTCTGGTTGTCGCCGTGCTGTTATTTGGTGGCAAGAAAATACCAGATCTTGCCAAAGGGCTGGGCGAAGGCATCCGCAACTTCAAGACAGCCTTGAAGGGCGACGATGAGCAACCACCCACTCCTGGTGAAAAGAAGCAGGCGTAAGGCTTCCTGGCGGGGTCCGCAGTTAGAACCCGCGCCTTAATCGGAATCAAAACAAAACCCCGCAGCGGCCCTGATGCCGCGCGGGGTTTTTCTGTTGGCAAACCCGTCCAAGCTTACTGCTTCTGGGCTTGCTACTTCGCTTTTTTCGGCGGAACGATGGCGTCGCGCACGGCTTTCGCCACGCGGAACTTCACCACCTTCTTGGCCGGAATCTTGATGGCTTCGCCGGTAGCCGGGTTGCGGCCCATGCGCGCCTTGCGATCGACACGCACCAGCCGGCCGATGCCGGGCAGAACACTCACGCCGTTCTTCTTGGTCTCGCGCACTGCCAATTCGGCGTAGGCGATCGTGAACGACTTGGCCACCTTGTTCGGCACGCCCACCGCGGCGGCCAGTTCCTTCACCATTTGAGACTGAGTCATCTTTGCTGCCATAGTTCTCCTTTAAACAAATTCTCCCTTGTACGTTTGATGGCGGAACCCTTGCACCCACACCCGGGTTCCGCGATGCAACTAAATGATACGGGATCGAAGCATCGGTGTAAAGAGGAAACTTGCTCAAAACCTCGATTTTTCGGGGTTTCAAGCGAGGTGTGTATCTGGAGGGTGCGGATTCATTGCTCGCGGAGCGATCCCGACGCCGCTAGAGCAAGCCTGCTCGACGTGCAGCGGCAGCCTGTGTTAGGCTAGCAAAGAAAAGGCGAATGGGGGATCTTGAACAGCAGCTCGCGGAATTGCGGGCGCGTGTGGCCCGGGCCGCCGCGGACTGCGATCGCCGTTTCGCTTACACACCAGACGAGCCGCAGAACGTATCGCACTGGCTTCCCGGCGACGAAGTGGAAACGGCGTTCGGGAGGCACCTGGAAAAGGACACGCTGTATGCAGCGCATCGCTACCACGGCAGCGCGGATATCGGCGCGTTGAACGATCTGCCGCACGATCTTCTCGCCGCGCTCTCCGGCGGATCGATCGCCGATGCGGCGCCGGAGGAGTGGGCGTTCCTCGACACCGAGACCACGGGACTGGCGGGAGGCACGGGCACCTGCGCCTTCCTGGTCGGCGTGGGCCGCATCACCAAGGAAGGCTTCCGCGTGCGCCAGTTCTTCATGCGCGATTACGGCGAAGAGGCCAGCCAGTTGGACGCTTTGGCGCGGCATCTGGAGCCTTTCCGCGTGCTGATCACCTACAACGGCCGGACCTTCGATCAGCCGCTGCTCGAGACGCGCTATCGCATGAACCGGACGCGTCCGCCGTTTGCGCGGATGGAGCATCTGGACCTGCTCTATGGCGCGCGGCGGCTGTGGAAATTGCGCTTCGAAAGCTGCCGGCTGGTGGATCTGGAGAACCAGGTGCTTGGCGTGGAGCGCGAGGGCGACATCCCCGGCGCGCTGATTCCCTACGTGTACTTCGAGTACGTGCGCTCGCGCCAGGCCGCGCGCCTGGGGCCGGTGTTCGAACACAACGCGCTCGACATCCTCTCGCTGGCCTGCCTCACCGGCATCGTGCCCAAGGCGTTTCAGAATCCCTGCGAGGTTCCGCTGCGGCATGGCAGCGAAATGGCTGGGTTAGCTCGATGGCTGCGCGCGGCCGGAGATCTGGAAGGGTCGCGCGCGCTGCTGCGCAATGCCATCTCCGCGGGGCTGCGCGACGATCTGCTGTTCCGCGCCATGTGGGACCTGGCGCAACTGGAGCGCAAGCTGGAAAGCGATCCCGCCGCGCTGGAGTTGTGGGAGGATCTGGCCGCGGCCAAGAATCCCTTTCGCGTGCGCGCCATCGAGGAACTGGCCAAGCATCACGAGCACCGCGCCAAGGATCGCGCCGCCGCTCTCGAGTGGACGCGCAAGGCTCGGGCGCTGGAGGATTCCGAGGAACTCGCGCGCCGGGAAGCCCGCCTGGTGCGCCACACCCAACCGACCGCAGCGCACGCCGGCGGTCGTCGCACTCGCAGCCCCCGCGCGAATCGCCTTAGTACTGCACCGGCGCGCGCGTTGCTGTAGCGTGAAAGCATGCGGAGTTACGGCACACTCGTGTTGCTGCTGGCCGTTCCGGTCTGGGCGCAGACGGTCGCCGTCCTGCCGCCGCAGCGCGCTCCGCAGGACCGCCAGCTCAATATAGATAGCTTCGAAAAAGTCTGGACCACCATTCGCGACAAACACTGGGAGAAGAATCCCGGCGGCCTGGACTGGCAGGCGATTCATCAGGAGTACCGCCCGCGCATTGAGAAGGCCGCCAATATCGAAGAGGTGCGCGGGCTTCTCAAGGACATGCTCAGCCGCCTGCACCAGACGCATTTTGGAATTCTGCCGTCCACCACCTACGCCGCGGTGGAGGATTTTGAAGCCGTGGGCGACGGCTCTACCGGCATCGATCTGCGCGTGTTGGACGGCCAGGCGGTGGTGACCCGCGTGGATCCGGGCTCCCCGGCGGAGCGCGCGGGAGTCAAGCCGGGCTGGGCCATTCTCACTGCCCAGAGCATCAGTCACAAGGGAGCGGACACGCCGCTCCCTATCAATATCCAGGAGGCCGCGCGCCAACTGGCCGCCGATCCCTCGATACCCGAAATCATCTTCACACGCGTGCTGCTGGGGCGCATCG
>CAWISY010000089.1:0-8362 GCA_963838455.1 Bryobacterales bacterium | reverse complement strand
GAGCTGTCGCCGGAGTTCGTCACCAGCGCGGTGTTTATCTCCACGGTGGCGAGCCCGCTTACGCTGGCGCCCTTGATCGCATACCTGCGGTGAGGCGTGGGCGGCATCTAAAATACCGCTCCCTTGCGGTCACGGCTCGGTTGGCGTACCGTTCGGTCGGCGTACCTGCGGTGAGCGCTCGATTGAGGTATCCTGTTGGGCTTGGCTCGAACGTCCATCAAGACTCCACGAACAGCCGGTAAAATGCCGCCGACCAATTCTCTGGAGCGGGCGCTGGTGATCTTAGAGAGCGTCGCCAGAGACAAGCGCGGCCTGACGAACAAGGATCTGAGCGCGGAGCTGGGCATCGCCACCAGCAGTTGCTCCTACGTTCTTGAGCGCCTGGAGCGCAACGGGTACCTCGCGCGCGACCCGGACACGGGGCGCTATTCGATCGGGCTGAAAGTGGTGGCGATTGCCCGCGGCGCGCTGCGGCCGTTCGATTTCCGCAAAGCCGCCGAGCCGGTTTTGCGCCGTCTCTCCGACCAGACCGGGCTGGAAGCGGCGGCTGGGGTACTCGACCAGGGCCAGCTCATGGTGCTGGTGCGCGTCTCCAATGGCAAGTTCCCGCGCGCCGACGTCGACACCGGCTCCGAATTCCCCGCCCACGCGACCGCCATGGGCAAGGTGCTGCTGGCGCACCTTCCCGCCGGGGAAGCAGCGGAACTGATCGAGAGGAGCGGGCTCCGCCCCATGACCGGCCGCACCATCGTCTCGAAAGACAGATTGATGGAGGAGCTGAACTTGGTCCGCCAGCGCGGCTACGCCACCACGGATGAGGAGCATGAGCTGGGCATGCGCTCCGTGGGCGTGCCGATTACCGGTCCTTGGGGAAAGGTCGACGCGGCTCTGGCAGCCATCGGCAAGGTCAAGGATATTGCGTGGGAGCGGAATCTGGAAGAGACGCTCCGCCTGCTGCAGGAAGCTGCCCGGGAGATCGCCGTACGGCGGCGTTCGGCCAGTCCGCCTCGCTCAATCTATTGAGGACCGGCTTGCCAACCACTGTTACGAGCCTTAGGCTTAGGGGCAGACTTGTTCTGCCATGAAGCGGATACCCCTGTGCGTCACGATTGCGGCTCTTTCGGCGGTTTTTGACGGATCGGCTCTGGCCGCTCCGCAGACGACAGCCGCAGAAGCCCAGCAATACCGCGCCGTGCTCGATCGCTACTGCGTCACCTGCCACAGTGATCGCCTGAAGACCAGCAACCTGACGCTGCAGAACCTCGACTTGAACACGGCCGGGGATCACCCGGAGATCTGGGAGCGGGTGATCCGGAAGTTGCGGGCGGGGATGATGCCTCCGCCGGGCGTCAATCGCCCGCCGCTGGAGCAGTATGAGGGGTTGAGGGATTGGCTGGAGGCGCAGATCGATAAGAAGGCGGCCGCGCACCCGAACCCGGGCTCGGTGGTTCTGCACCGCCTGAACCGCACCGAATACGCCAATGCCATCCGCGATCTTCTTGACCTCGACATTGATGTCTCGACTTTGTTGCCGGGTGACGATTCGGCGCGGGGATTCGACAACGTGGCCGGGTCGCTGACCATTTCGCCGACACTGCTGGAAGCGTACATGAACGCGGCCACGAGGATCGCGCGCACGGCGGTCGGTTTCTGGCAGTCGCCCACAGAGGCCGCCTATATTTCTCCGGGTGACACTTCGCAGACGCAGCAGCTCGAAGGATTGCCCTTCGGCACGCGCGGCGGCATGGTGGTGCGGCATAACTTCCCGGCCGACGGCGAGTACAAATTCTCGGTGCAGAACTTCGGAGTCGGCAAGTTCATTCCTGGCGAGAAGCTGATGTTCCTCATCGACAATGAGACGGTGGCGATCACCGACTACAAGGGCGTCGGCTTGAGCGCGGCGAACTCTTCCGGCAACGATGGGTCCATCGATATCACGCTTCCCATCAAGGCGGGCTCGCACATGGTGGGGGTGACGTTTGAGGCGACCAACTACCGGCCTAGCCTGGACATGATCCGCCAGTATGAGCGCAAGTCGCTGGAGGACAATCCTATTCCGCAACTGCAGTATCACCCCGCGGTGGGTGTGCTGCGCATCCGCGGGCCATTTTCGCCCACGCGTCCTCAAGACTCGCGCAGTATCCGCAAGGTCTACACCTGCCATCCCGCTAACCAAGCTCAGGAAGAGCCGTGCGCGAAGCAGATTCTGACCACGCTGGTGCGCCGCGCATTTCGTCATCCGGCGACCCCAGCAGACCTGGAGTGGGTCACCGGGTTTTATCAGGAAGGCCGCCGCGAAGGAACCTTCGAGGACGGAATCGAGCTGGCCTTGCGCCGGATTCTGGCCAGCCCGCAATTCCTGGTCCGCGCGGAGCAGGAGCCGGCCAACGCGGTTCCCGGCCAGCCCTACCGCATCACCGATCTCGAACTGGCTTCGCGCCTGTCGTTCTTCCTGTGGAGCAGCATTCCGGACGACGAGTTGATCAGCCTGGCGGGCCAGAACAAGCTGCACACGTCTCCCGTCTTGGAGCAGCAGGTCAAGCGCATGCTGGCAGATCCTAAGGCGAGCGCACTGGTGACCAATTTCGGCGATCAGTTCCTGTACCTGCGCAATCTGCCGGCGACAAACCCCGATGGCGTCTTCTATCCCAATTGGGACGACGAGTTGCGCAAAGCTTTCCGAAGAGAGACAGAGCTGTTGTTTGAGAGCGTCATCAAGGAAAACCGCAACGTGCTGGACCTGCTCACCTCCGATTACACGTTCCTGAATGAGCGGCTGGCGCAACACTACGGCATCCCAGATATTTACGGTGCGGAATTCCGCCGCGTCCAGCTCGGGCCGGATCTGGATTACCGGCGCGGCCTGCTGGGGCAGGGAAGCGTGGAATCGCTCACCTGGGTGCAGAATTTCCGAACCTCGCCGGTGAAGCGTGGCGTGTGGGTGCTGGAGAACATCCTGGGCACGCCGCCGCCGGAGCCTCCGCCCAACGTTCCGCCACTCGAAGACACCAAGGGCGACAACAAGATCATGACCCTGCGCGAGCAGATGACCATGCATCGGAAGAATGAGCCGTGCGCAGGCTGCCACAAGCTGATGGACCCGATCGGCTTTGCTCTGGAGAATTTCGATGCCGACGGTTCCTACCGCCTCAAGCAGGGCGGCGAGGGCGGCGTTCCGCTCGACACCTCATCCACGCTGTGGGACGGGACCAAGGTGAACGGTCCGGTAGAGCTGCGCAACGCGCTGCTGCATTATTCGCCGCAGTTCGTGCGCATGGTCACTGAGAAGCTGATGACCTTCGGCTTGGGGCGTGGGGTCGAAACCGAAGATATGCCGGTGATCCGCTCTATCGTGCGCGACTCAGAGAAGCAGGATTACCGCTTCCAGTCGATTCTGATGGGGATCATCAAGAGCCAGCCGTTCCAGATGAGAACCAAACAAGTCGAAGAGGCCAGCAACTAAGAGGAAGGAGTCGAACTGCCGTGTTTATACAGAAAAAGTTCATCCCCCGGCGCACGTTCCTGCGAGGCGCGGGTATCACTTTGGGCCTGCCGCTGCTGGATTCGATGGTCCCGGCGCAAACCCCGCTCAGCCAGACGGCGGCGGTTCCTCCGCGCCGGTTCATGGGTATTTGGCATCCGCACGGCGCAGCGCCCGGCTACTGGAGCCCGCAACAGACCGGCTCCAATTTCGAGTTCTCCTTCATCACCAAGCCGCTGGAGCCGTTCCGCAATCGCATTACGCTGATCAGCGGCATGGACATGCCGGAGGCGATGGCGACCACGGAGGAGCCGGGCGGCGACCATGCTCGCGGCGCGGTACTGCTTTCTTCGATGCGGCCGAGGCGCAACGCCGTGGCCCCGTATCTGGGTGTAACCCTCGACCAGTTGGTCGCGAAGAAGTGGGGCCAGGACACGATTCTCGAATCGATCCAGCTTGCGGTCGAGGAAGACGGCAACTTCGGCAATTGCAACTGGGGCTATAGCTGCGCCTACACCAACTGCGTTTCCTGGTCCTCGCCGATTCAGCCTCTGCCGACGGAAGTGAATCCGCGCGTCGCCTTTGAGCGCCTGTTCGGGGACGGGGTGAGCCCCGAACAGCGCCGCTTGGGCCGTAAGGAGAACGCCAGCATTCTCGATTCGATCACGCAGGAGATCGCGTTCTTCAAGCGGCCTCTGGGGACGTTGGATAAGGCTCGCCTGGACACGTATCTCGACAATATCCGCGAGATCGAACGGCGCATCAACATCGCCATGGAACACACCGTCAAGGAGCCGTCGGAAGAGATTCCCTTCGGCGTGCCGGAAAACAAGACCGCCCACTACCGTTTGATGTACGATCTTCTCGCCCTGGCCTTTGAAGGCGACCTCACCCGCTCCGCGACGTTCATGCTGGGCAAGGATCTTTCCGGTTCCAGCTTCCCGGATTCGGGTTTCACCGGCGGCTGGCACGGCACCTCGCATCACGGCGACAAGCCGGAGAACGTGGCCAACTACGCCAAGGTGAACCGCTATCACGTGCAGAACCTGGCCTACTTCGCTGACAAGCTGAGCAAGATTCCGGAAGGCGACGGCACGGTGCTCGATCACATCCTGATTTACAAGGGCAGCAACATGGGCAACTCTCACCGCCATGCTCATGTGAAGGTGCCCATCATCCTGCTGGGCGGTATCGATGGCAAGTTCCAGGGCAACCGGCACCTGGCGTTCCCGGATAACACGGAGCGCACCTCCAACATGCTGCTGGCCCTGCTGCACAAGTACGAGATCGAAGACGTTCCTAAATACGACGCCGCAGGCCGCCAGACCGGCATGATTAAGAGCTTCGGGTCCAGCACCAACCCGATTTCCCTCTAGCAAGGATGTCTTGGAAACGCACCAGCATGGTTGCAGCAGCTAGCCGAGCCGCGACCGCCAGGGAGCGGTTGCGTCGCGCCCTCTTTAGCATCCTCCTCGTGCTGGCGCTAGGGCTTCCGGCCATGGCGCAGGTAGGCGGCCGGGCTGCGCGGCCCAAGGTCCAGCGTCCGGATGGGCCGGTGTGGGAGGTGGTGCGGAAGAATTGCACCGCCTGCCACGGGATCGACGATTACGCGTTCTACGCCCTGGATCGGGACGGCTGGCAGAAGCTGATCTCCAGCAAGCATCCGGATGGTTCGGCATCGCTCTCCAACGAGGATCAAAAACTGCTGCTGGATTGGCTGGCAGAAAAATTCGGTCCCACCACCAAGCCGTTCCCGCGCACTTACGTTCCCAAGGAGATCACCACGTTCTTCTCCGACCCGGAAGCGCAGCGCCTGTTGAACCGCGCCTGCACCACCTGCCATGATTTAGCGCGCATCGAAACGGCGCGGCACGACGAGGACGCCTGGCGCGTGCTGCTGGTCGATATGCGGGAGCGCGGCGCCATGCTTTCCGACGACGAGCTGGAGCATATGGTGGAGTGGCTCGGCCGTGTGTGGGGAACGAATCGGGACAAGTAAAGAATCAGGAGAAACAGATGCCGCTCAAACGCCTTCTTTCTCTCGCAGCCGCCGGTGTGCTGGCCGCGGCCTTCGCGCAAGCTGCCGACTCCGCCATCGCCGACGCCGCTCAGAAGGGCGACAAGGCGGCCGTCCGCACGTTGATTCAGCAGAAGGCCAACGTCAACGCGCCACAAATTGACGGATCGACGGCGCTGCACTGGGCCGCGCAACTGGGCGATCTGGAGATGGCAGACATCCTGATTCGCGCCGGAGCCAACCCGTCTGCCGCGAATCGAGCCGGCGCCCGGCCTCTGCTGGCGGCCAGCGTGAACGGGCAAGCGCCGATGATTGACAGGCTGATCGCGGCAGGCGCGGACCCCAATGTCGCGCTGGACTCCTCCAGCGACACCGCGCTCATGATCGCTTCCCGAACCGGGAAGGTCGATGCCGTGAGGATGCTGCTCGACCATGGTGCGAAAGTGAACGCCAAGGAAACGTGGGGGGGCACGACGGCGCTGATGTGGGCCGCCTCCGAAAAACATCCAGATGTGGTCAAGCTGCTGCTGGAGCGTGGCGCCGAGGTGAACGCGCGCTCAAATTTCGTGCCCTCGGCATCTGGCCGCGGCTTTGAAGGAACCACTCCGATCGTGGCCAATCCAGATCGGCCGGAAGAGTTCACCAGCGGCCTGTTCACGCCGCTGATGTTTGCCGCCCGCGAGGATAGCCTCGAATCGGCTCGTCTTCTTATAGCCGCGGGAGCCGATGTGAATGCGGTTTCGGGCGACGGCAAAGACGCCTTGAGCCTGGCCATCTTCGATGGAAGCTACGATGTCGCCTCCTTCCTGGTCGATTCGCACGCCGACGTCAACCACGCCGACGCGCAGAGATTCACGCCCCTGTTCTGGGCAATCGACCGTCGCAATATGGAGACGGCCCCAAACTTCCCCTGGATGGTCACGGTGGATCCGTTCCCGCTCATCCAGAAACTGCTCGATGCAGGCGCCAATCCCAACGCCATCATCAATTCCACTCCGCGAGCGCGGATGCGGGAAGGCTCACCACGTATCGTCTACGCAACGGCTCTGATGCGCGCCGCCTTCTCCGGCGACATCGAGGTGGTAAAGCTGCTGCTGGCCCACGGCGCCGATCCGCACGTCCAGTCGACTGACAGGGAAACCAACCTGATGGCCGCTTGCGCTGAGGGTTTCATCAACGGCTACCATCGCCTCAGGGACCCCAAGGAGCGGCTGGAAACAGTGAAGCTCATGGTCAGCCTGGGCGAAGACGTCAACGCGGCGGACTCCTACGGCATCACGCCGCTGATGGATGCCGCCAACTTCGGCGACATTGAGATCGTGCGCTACCTGATTGAGCAGGGCGCGGACCTGGGCGCGCATGATCTGGGCAAAAAGAACGACGGTGCGTTCGGCTCCAGCATAGAGCCGCTGATGCCGCTCGACTATGCCATCGGCGTCGGCACCTTTGTCCCCAACAATGCCGTGATCATGCACGAAAACGTGGTGAAGCTGATGACGGACGAGATGAAGAAGCGCGGCATCAAGCACACTACGTCGGAGTGTACTCTGCGCGGATTCACCTGCGCCGAAGCGAACGTCGACCCGAAGACCGCCACGCCCGCCGAGATCGCCAAGATCCGCAAGATCCAGCTTGGCTACCAGGTTGACGGCATTACCGGCGGCCTGGGCGGCGAGGCCCAAAAGACCGGAAAGTAAGGGCGCGGAAGCGCCTAATTCGGGTCGGGCTGGCTGATGCTGTCGATCACCACGACGGGTAGCTCGGCCCGCTCCGGCACCAGCTTCAATCCCGCCTGTTGATCGAGCGCGTCAAATACATTCACGTCCTGCGGCCGGTACTCCGGCGGAACGTTGGTCAAATCCAGGTCCTCGAACTTGACGCCGTCCGGCACCCAGCTTATGTTGGCGTCATAGCGGCCGGTGAGCCCGGTCTTATCGATGATAGGACGGCCGGCGCGGGCTCCAATGATTTGGATGAGCGTGCCTATGGGCATGTTGTGCATGATGGCCCAGTAGGTACGGGGCCGGATGTCGCCACAGGTCTTGCCGCCCTTGATATCCGCGCCACAAAGGCCATTTTCGCCGAGCGTCAGCTTAAGGCCGCGCGGCGCGATGGTCAGGGCGAACACGGCCATCTCGCGGTTCTCCATGTGGTACTTCAGATGGAACCTGTCGACCAGCAGGGATCGCATCATCTCCCACACCTCCGGACTGGTGGCTTTGGGATCGCCTTTGCCGACGATATCGTAGTTGGCGTCGCCAATCCAATCCGGACCGCCAAAGACGAAGTCGCGGGTGGTGCGGAATGCAAGGATGACGATGGCGCGCAGCGAAGTGTTGGCGATGGTGATGCCGCCGTTCGCCGGCGCTCCCCTATTAAAGCTGGTAGTGCCGGGTGCAGTGGGCTTGATCGTGGCGACCTCGAATTTCTTTTCCGCCGAGGTCGCCAACCCGACGAAGCTGTTGGCTTGCTGCGCGAACGCGGCTGGGCCGGTGAGGAATCCGAGGATGGCCGGTCCCGTGGTGGCCGCAAGCAGCGCTAAGCCGAGCGCCCAACGTTTGACCAATCCCAGCGCTTGGGGACGCCGGTTTTCGAGGATCAGCCGGACGCGCGAGCGCAGATCCGCGCCAGTGATGCCGGAGACGCAGGCCAGCGGAGAATTTCGATAGAGTTTGCACACGTTGAGGATTCCTTCGACGTAATCTTCGGCCTGCGCTTGATCGAGGACGGCCTGGTCGCAGGCGAGTTCCCGCTCTTCGATGAGCTTGCGCCCGATCATCCACACCACCGGATAGAACCAGAATAGGGCCTCCACAAACATGTGCAGAGCGGCGGTCAGGTTGTCGCGGCGGCGCGCATATATT
>CAWISY010000088.1:0-8260 GCA_963838455.1 Bryobacterales bacterium | reverse complement strand
ATCTGGACAGCGTCTTCGACGTCACCCTTTCCAGGGCGCCGAGCCGGAGGTTCTCAAGGGCATGACCGTTTCGGCGAACTTCCTGGACATCCTCGGCGTCCAGCCCTTGCTGGGCCGAGGTTTCCGTCCTGAGGAAGAGGACAAGTCCGGGCCCCCCGTCGCCTTGCTGAGCTCCGCGCTGTGGCGCAGCCGGTTTGACGGGGACCCCAGCGTTCTCGGCAAGGTCATCACGCTGTCCACCGTGCCGTACACCGTAGTCGGCGTCTTGCCGCCCGGCTTCGCGTTTCCCCGCCCCGGCGTCGACATCTGGCTCACCAAGCCCTCCAGATTCGTCGACGCCCTCAGCCCTTTGCTGGGCGTGTTCGGCCGCTTGAACCCGGGGGTCCGCCTGACGCAGGCCACTGCGGAGCTGGCCATCCTTAATCAGCATTACCGCACAGCGCATCCTGGGATGTTAGATGGAAAAGCGCCAGATGGAAAAACGCTAGGCGGAAAAAACGCCGAACGCGTCGTGCCCCTCAAAGATCGCCTGGTGGGCAACGTCCGCTTGCTTCTGTGGATGCTCTTCGGTGCGGTCGGCTTCGTCCTCCTCACCGCCTGCGCGAACGTCGCCAGCCTGCTACTGGCGCGCGCGGCCTCCCGTTCGCGCGAATTCGCCGTGCGCGCGGCCATCGGAGCGTCGCGTATGCGGATCGTCGGCCAACTCCTCGCCGAAAGCATCGTGCTCGCTCTCGCCGGCGGAGCGCTGGGCACGCTGCTGGCCCGTTGGATCCTGGCCGGAATCGCCCACATGTCCGCTCTCGAGCTTCCGCGAGCCGGAGAAATCCAGCTCGACAGAGATGTCCTCGCTTTCGCCATTCTGCTCTCGATCGCGACCGGAGTCCTGTTTGGATTGATCCCGTCGCTGGGCGTATCGAGGCCGGACCTCGCCGCCTGCTTACGAACCAGCGGACAGGCGGCCTCCACCAGCCGGAGAAGAATGCCTCTGGGATTGAGCTCGCGCAGTGCCCTGGTGGTGGCTCAGATCGCGCTATCGATGATCCTGCTGATCGGAGCGGCCTTGTTGATGCAAAGCCTGGGCCGGCTGTACGGCGTCAACCCGGGCTTTAACCCATCGAATCTTCTCACCCTGCACATCTCGCTCCCGCAATCGTACGACACCGGCCAGAAGCAAGCAGCGTTCTTCGACCAGCTCGCCCGCCGCGTCCAGTCCGTGCCGGGCGTTCGCGGCGCGGCGGCATCGCTGGTTCTTCCCATGATGAGTTTTCCCAAGACGCCGGTTCAACTGGCCAGCCAGCCGCTCCAGCCCTTGAACCAGCGACCCCTCGCCGCCATCCAGAACGTGACCACCGGCTTCTTCGGCGCCTACGAGGTTCCGCTGAAACGCGGGCGGGATTTTTCGGACGGCGACGCGGCCAACGCTCCTCTCACAGCGATCATCAACGAGAGTTTCGCGCGCCTGTTCTGGCCGGCCTATCCCAACGGTCCGGACCCCATCGGCCAGCACGTTCTGATCGGCGCCAGAAAGGACAGCTTTGAGATTGTTGGTATCGTCGCGGATATGCATCAGGCCCTCGAAGTGGATCCCTTTCCCACCATCTTCCGGTTTTTTGATCAGTACCCGCTTTCCGGTGCGGCATTTACGGTACGGACCACCGGCGATCCCTTGAAGTTCGTGTCCGCGGTGAGGGATCAGGTACGGGTCCTCGATCCCGATCAACCGATCTCCTCGGTCCAAACCATGGAAGATCTGATTGCAGCCGAAGGCGGCCAGCGCCGCGTGGTTCTCACGCTGCTGGAGTGTTTCGCGGGCGCAGCTCTGTTGCTCTCCGTAATCGGCATTTACGGGCTGATCGCTTACTCGGTCGCGCAACGTACGCAAGAGGTCGGTATCCGCCGCGCCCTGGGAGCCAGGAACCTCGATATTCTACGCCTGGTGGTGGGTAGCGGACTCGCTCTAACGCTGGCGGGTATCGCGCTTGGAATGGGAGGAGCCTTGGCCCTCACGCGCATCATGACGGCTCTGCTGTTCCGCACCAGCGCGACGGACCCTGCGACCTTCGCACTCGTCGCCCTGCTCTTTCTCTTGGTCGCGTTGGGCGCGAGCTATATCCCAGCGCGCCGCGCCACCAAGCTCGATCCATCCCTTGCTTTGAAGTGAGCGTTGAAGTGAGCCCTGAAGTGATCGGCGCTGGAACACCGCTTGCTGCGCGCGCGGCTCGGTAACACCGGCAGAGCCGTGACCAAAGGCAGTCCTCATGGGCCTGCGGCCCACCGATGGTGATGAAGAACGGGCGAAGGGTGGCGAATACGCGGCGAATCGCAGGTCGTTCTTCAGGGGAGCGGCGCTACACCACCGGTTCCATGCCGAAGCGGCGCAGTAGCAGGAACTCGGAGAGATTATCGGTAGTGAGCAGCCCGCTGAGCCTCTGGCCATCCATCACCAGAGCGCAGCGCCCGGCCTGAGCCATCAGCGGCAGCACCTCGGCCAGGTCCATGCCGGGCTCGAGTTGCAGAAACTCACGATCCATCACGCCGGCGACATAGGCGTCGGGACCTTCCGCCGCCAAAGCCTTCAGCAACAGATTGCGCCCCAGCAGCCCGACCACTTGATCGCTGTGCAGCACCGGGAAATCCTGTTGCGAGGTCGAAAGCAGCAGGTTGGCGGCGTCGCGTACCGTGTCGCCGTGGCCCAGCGTATGGAATTCGGTGATCATGGCCGCGCGCACCGGGATTCCATGGGTCAGCGTACGTCCCAGCGCCGCGGCTCCCTCCTGCGCCGCGCCCAGGTAGATGAAGAAGGCAAAGAAGACCAGCAGGAAATCCTGCGCGAACAGGCCGTAGAAGCCCATGCTGATGGCCAGCATCCGGCCCATCCAGGCCGCGATGCGCGTGGCTTCTTCCTCCGGCCGCATGTAGCCCAGCACCGCCCGCAGCGCCCGGCCGCCATCCATCGGAAACGCCGGCAGCAGGTTGAACAGAGCCAGCAGAAGATTCCCTCCAGCCAGCAGCGGCAGCGCGCCCAATTCGCTGGGATGCAGGAGATCGCTCAGGGAACGCGGCATCGGCTGGTGCGACGAGTACAGGTAACTCAACAGGCCGGCCGCGATCAGCAGGTTCATGAATGGTCCGGCCAGCGAGACCACCAGTTCCTCGGTGGGGCGCAGAGGTCGCTCCATGCGCGACAGTCCGCCGATGGGAAACATCACGATCTCGGTGGTCCGCACGCCGAAGCGAGCCGCCACCAGGGCGTGAGCCATTTCATGCAGCAGAACGCTGGCGAACAATCCCAGGAGGAAGAGAACGTAGTTGCCCCCGGATTGGTGGCTGCCAAAAACGGTGACCAGAAGAAAGACCAGTAAGAGCAAGAACGTGAAGTGCAAACGTACGGGTACTCCCAGCAGCCGGAATCCGCTGACGGTCCCCGAGGTGCGGTGATCATGCAAAGCCGTTATTCCATCCATACTTCACTCTCCAGGCTATGGCCGTAAGCGGCCACACTTCAACCATAACAAAAGAAACCCGGATTCACGCCTAGGGGAGATCGCGTAGTACGACTGCGAAAAGAGCTTACAGCGGACGGCCCAAACTGGGTCTATCCTGCGAATTAAAGTGGGAAACGGCGCGGATACCCGCCCTGGTTCTTCTGGCTGGGAAGCGGTCCGCTGCCCTCGCCGATGTTATTGCGCGTCGGGGAATTGGAGAAGTCGATCTCAGTCTCGCTGAAGTCGACATTGCGGTCCAGCACCATTTCGACGGTGGTTCCCTTGGCCAGCACCGCGTCGGGGCCGCGCGTGAACAGCACGGTGGCAAGACCGGCCGCGGCTCCGGCCGCTGCTCCGATGCCCGCGCCCATTCCCGGTGCACCCGCTGCCATCCCGACCAGTCCGCCTACGCTCGCGCCGGCGACAGTTGTCTCAGCCACTGTGCGTGCATCCACACCTTTGGTGCCTTCGCTCTTGACCGAGCCTTCATTGCGATCCAGCTCTTCGCTGGCGCGGCCATCCAGGCCGGAGACGCGGGCGCGGAAATCGCGCGTGACGCCGTTGGGCAGAGTCAGCGTGTCGAAGCGCAGATAGAACTCGCCGCGGCCTTTGATCTTGCCCGGGCGCTGCACTTTGGTGATGGTGCCGGAGACGTAGCTGCCCGGCGGAATCACGATGCGGCCGTCTACCAGAATCGGGAACACGCTTTCCAGGTACACGCGGTCGCCCGGCGCAGCGTTCTTGGTGCTCACGCTGTTAATCATGCTGAGCGGAATCCGGGTGTTGACCTCGACCTTGTAGTTTTTCGATGCCGGCTTCGCTTCACTCGGCGGCTTGGCATCGCTTGCCTGGGGAGCCGGCGCCACTTCAGGAGCCGCGGGCGCCGCCTTGCTTGCCAGAGCCGGTGCGGGGATCATCGGGCCTTGGGGGGCCGGGTCGGCAGGCTGCTGCGCCGCCAGCGAAACGGCCGCCGCCAGAGATACCGGAATCAGGCGCAAGAGCATGACAATCTCCCTTTTGGTTAGTGTAGCCTATAAACGCTTGGACGGAGCAGAAGAAATGTGGTTACTCGACAGGAAGATATCGCTGAGCGGGGCTCAAGCTTTGCCCGAACCCGACCTGGATTTCGGGATTGGAGGGACAATCGGCCGGCAATTGCAGGTTGATCTGGAACAGCCCGGCATACCCCGGCGCGGAGCCCGCGTATTGGATCAACTGGCGGTCGACCGGGGTCCCGTTCAGCTCGACCTGGAAATCGGCGAGATCGGCCAGGGGCCAAGCCGCTTCGGGGATCTCGCCCGGAGCGGGCGCGGGCGAGGTCAGCCCCAATCCGGTCGCCCACAGGATCACGATTTCACCCGGCTGCGCGGGCGAGGCAGGCGTAACCACCGGTCCGTTGCCATGCGTCGCCAGCACGTTCGAGGCATCCAGTTGGAAGAGGGCTGGCGCGGCAGCGTTCAACGTAATTTGCACCGGAGGCCCGAAGACGCTGCGGTTCTCCACCTGCACCGTGACCGGACCGGCAACCAGAATTTGCGGGATCAGCACGTTTACTTGTGTGGGCGAGACGTAGTAGACGTAGCCGGGCGTATTGTTGAGCACCACTCCGACTTCGGTTCCTTGAATGATCCCGTTGGGCGGGAGTTGTCCGCCGGCGATATCCCCGGGTCCGAGCGAGCCCGTCACATACGACAGGTTGGTTCCATAAATCGAAAGGAAGGAGTAAGGAGCGTAGTAGCCGGCCACGTTCGCAGCCGCATTCGCGATGCTAGCCGCGGAGTAACAGGGCTGGCTCGCGACGCATCCATTGTCGGCGGTAGCGAGTTCGGCTGTAACGAGTAAGGTTAGGGTCAGGATCGGCAGCACCGGCATGCTTTTCCCAAACGGTGGCTGGATGCTCGGAAAACTCTCAGGCAGGCTTTTATCTTTTCGTGTCTATTGGATACACTGGTACGTATAGGAGTCTACAAAAAACCATAAATCGAACCGGCGGTTCTTTATTAAGTCCAATCGAATCAGTAAAAAGGCCGAGGTTTGGGCTGGCCTTTGACGTGCATTGAGATTGCTCGGCGAAGTGTATTTTCGGGGGCATGAAGGAACTTAAGCAACAACTCGTCAGCGCCTTACTGGTGATTCTCACACTGGCGGCCGTTGTGGCTGCGGCGGTGAACTTCACCCAGCAGAGCAAGTTCCATCTGCCCGACGACGGCGTCACCTGGGTTGATCATAACGTGCCGGATCACGACCCTGATGGGACCGGGGACGGGCACCTGGAAATCGTGGCCGCCTACGTTGCGCCGGGCAGTCCCGGGGACAAGGCCGGCATCCACAAGAGCGACGTTCTGGTTTCCATCAACGGGGTCCCGGTCGAGAGCGCCACCGAAGCCACGGCGATCCTGGCCCGCCTGGGCACTTACCGGCGAGCCGAGTACCGCATCTTGCACGGCGGCATCGAGGTGCCGGCCAACGTCATGATCGGCGAGGCCGAGCACGACTCCACGATTTATTACCAATACGCGGTCGGCGCGGTCTATTTGGCCATCGGCTTGTTCGTTTACTTCCGCCGCGGCAGCGCCCCGCACTCCCGGCATTTCTTCCTGCTGTGCCTGGCCTCCTTCATCCTGTTCGCCTTCCATTATTCGGGGAAGCTGAATCCCTTCGACAAGTTCATCTACTACGGCAATGTGCTGGCCGGAATCGCCGCGCCCACGCTGTTCCTGCATTTCTGCTGCGTCTTTCCGGAGCCGCCGCGCTTTCTGCGGAGTAAGACACGCGGCACGCTCGCCGCCGCGCTGCTGTATCTGCCGGGCATCGTCCTGGCTGCGGCGTATTTGGGAACGGCTCTGGGCTGGATCCGCTCGACCGAGCCGCTGATCGAACTGCGCTGGTTGCTGGACCGGGTCTGGATGGGATTCCTATGCGCGATGTATCTGGCCGGCGGCGCTATCCTGGCCGCGCAACGTCGCCATGCGGAAGATCCCATCATCCGCAGCCAATTAACCTGGCTGCGCAACGGAGCCGTTCTTGGCGTTCTCCCTTTCACTCTGTTCTACGCCGGCCCGTATGCGGCCGGAATGCTGCCCAGCCGCGTGATGACCCTGGCGGTGCTCCCGCTGATGCTGGTTCCGGTGACCTGGGCCTACGCGATTCTGCGCTACCGGCTGATGGACGTCGAGATCATCTTCCAGGAGGGTTACGTCTACACGCTGGCGACCCTCGGCGTATTGGGGATCTTCTACGGGCTGGTGTTTTCCGTCAGCGCCGCGCACGACCTGACCGGGCCTGAGATGGTGGTGATCATCCTGGTGGCGGCCTTCGTGTTCCAGCCACTTCGGGGATGGATTCAGGATCAGCTCGACCGGCACTATTTCTACAAAGACCGCTACGACTACCGGCGCACGCTGATCGAGTTCGCGCCGCGAGCTGGGCGCTAACACTAACCTGGATGCCATGCTCGAAAGCGTGGCCGACCGGCTCATCGCGCACCCTGGGCGTGCGTCATGTCGCGTTATTCGTCTGGGATGAGACGCAGGAGTCGTTCCAGTTGGCGATCGCCGCCAACCGCCATGGACGGCAGATCGAAAACCTTCCCTACGGCCTGGATCTCTCTTTCTTGAGCTCGCAGCCGGCCAAGCCGTACCTGTTCTTCGAGCGCACCCGCACCATGCTGGACGTGATCTCGCACGAGTGGCCCTCGGGAGTCCGGCGTTCCATCGCGGAACTGGAGCTGACCTACTACTTGCCCTGCACCGCGCGGGGGCGCACCAACGCCTACCTCGGCGTGAGCCGGACCGAATCCGGCGATTTTCTTTCCAGCGAAGACGTCGAGCTGCTGGTCACGCTCTCCGGCTACGTGGGCATCGCCATCGAGAACGCGCTGCTGTATCAGAAACTGACCCGCAAGGCGGATGAGTACGAACGGCTGAAGGAATACTCCGAGAACATCGTGGAATCGATCAACGTCGGCATCCTGGCCACCGACCTGGAAGACCGCGTGGAGAGCTGGAACTCGCAGATCGAGAAATTGACCGGGATCTCGCGCTCCCACGCCGTCGGCCGGCCGCTCGATGAGCTGCTCCCGGCCAGCCTGCGCGAGCAGATCGAGCTCCGCACCGGCGAATCCGGCGCGCACACGCTGCACAAATTCGTTCTGCGGGAGCGCGAAGCCACGCTGAACATCGCCATCGCGCCGCTGTTCAGCCGCGATGGCCAGCGCATCGGCCGTCTGGTGATTCTCGACGACGTTACCGACCGCGAGGAACTGGAGAAGCGCCTGGTGCAGGCCGACAAGCTCAGTTCCATCGGCTTGCTGGCCGCGGGCGTTGCTCATGAAGTCAACACGCCGCTGGCGGTGATCTCCACCTACGCGCAGATGCTGGCCAAGCAGATCTCCGGCGATGCGCAGAAAGCCCCGCTGCTTGAGAAGATCGCGCGCCAGACCTTCCGCGCCAGCGAGATCGTCAATTCGCTGCTGAATTTTTCGCGCACCTCGCCGACCGAATTCGCCTCGCTCGATTTGAACAAGATCGTGCGCGAGACGCTGACCCTGGTGGAGCATCAGCTCTCCACCGCCGGAATCGCCGTGAATGCCAGCCTTAGCGAGACGCTCCCGCGCATGCGCGGAAATTCGGGCAAGCTGCAGCAGGTTTTGCTGAACCTGTTCCTGAACGCACGCGACGCCATGGAGTCGGGCGGCCACCTGGCTGTGGCGACTTCCCACCGCGACGGCGCCGTGCGCGTGACGGTGCAGGACTCCGGCTCGGGCATCGCCCCGG